>DASRCB010000222.1:0-3686 GCA_035653295.1 Bryobacteraceae bacterium | reverse complement strand
ACCTTGCCGGTCACGTCGATCCTGGCCGCATTCGCCGGGTTATACAGAGAAGGATAGAAGTTGTAGAAGTTGCTGTACCTCTCGTTGTAACTTCCGAAGAAGCTGGCCCGGAAGCCGAGGTTTACCGTCAGGCGTGGCGTGATGTGCCAGTCATCCTGGACATACGGCTCGAACGTTCGCGACCGGTAATAATACTTGGTCTGCATGTTGTTCTGATTGAAGCTCGAGACGCGTCCCAGCAGGAAGTCAGCCCAGGCGTTGCCTGTGGTGACGTCGGACGAGTTGCTGAAGTTCAGGAAACCCTGGGTCTCCGCACCGTTGTTCTCGTTCTTCTGCTGCGCCGCGTAGTAAAAGCCCGCGTAAATGTTGTGCGAGCCCCAGATCTTCGCGATCTGATCGCGGAACGTATAAGTCGGGTTGGCGTTGTTCCATGGCCAGCCGGCTACGTCCGCCTGGAATCCACCGCCGTATGCGGCGCCGTTGTTGATGCTCACAGCGGGCAGTTTGCCGCCGAAGCCATTGTTGAAGAACCCGGTCATCGTCATCGACGCGGGCCGCTGCCATGTGCCGAATGGCGTCAGGAAGATATGGTCGGTGGTGTAGCTGAAGGTGAACTCGTTCAGCAGCGTGGGATCGACGTTGTGGGCCAGGTGCGCCACCATGCTGACGCCCGGTCCCACAAAGTTGGTGCCCACCGTGGGGAAGTTGCTGCCGCTCCACAGCGAGGGCGTCACCACCTGGTTCCACGAATCGTGGATGTACCGGAAAAAGAACCGCGTCGTGTCGGTGAAGTTGTGGTCCACACGGACCAGTTCCTCGCGCCAGTTGGTCGGAAGCGTTCGAGCGCCCGTGAACCGCGACTGCGCTCCGGCATCGGTGGTCGGCGCCGGCACCATGGCCATGATGGCCACCGCATTCGGATCCACCGCGACGGCGTTGTTGGGGTACGCCATTCCGGTTCCAGCCGTCAGGTTGCGTGTCCCTGGCATCGCCGGGCAATCCGGATAGCTCTTCAGCACGAAGTTCGGATTTGTGGCACTGTAGGCTGGGCACACATCGTTGAAGATGCCCTGCCTCTCCTGGCTGGAAGGCACCTGCCGATCGAAGGTGCTGCCAGGAACTCGATCCTTCCGCCATTCTTCGCTGAAGAAAAAGAACGTTTTCTCTTTGTTCCTGTTGTACAGCTTCGGAATCCACACCGGCCCGCCGATGGTGTAGCCCCAATCGTTCTTGATGTACGTCTGAGTCTTGTCATCAAAGAAGTTCCGGGCATTGAAAAAATTGTTGCGCGTGAACTCATACGCGCTGCCGTGAAACTGCTGGCCGCCGGATTTGGTGACCGTCTGGATGGTTCCCGAACCGTTGCGCCCGTACTGCGCGCCGTAGTTCGAGGTCAGGATCTTGACCTCGGCGATGGCGTCAACGCTGGGATACACGTTCAGCGTTCCGTTGCTGCCGTTATCCATGTTGTCGCCGCCGTCAATTTCCCAGTTGTTGTAGATCGCTCGGCCGCCATTGACCGCGTAATCGATGCGGCCGTTCACGCCCACCGTGCCTTCGTCCTGGTTGGTCTGGCTGACCACGCCGGGCGTCAGCACCACCAACTGGCTGAAGTTGCGGCCGTTGAGAACAATCTGGCTCATTTGCTTGCCGGTGACGATTCCGGACAGCTCCGCGGACTCGGTCTCGACGTGCGTTGCCGTGGCTTCCACGTTCACCGCCGTTTTCACATCGCCCACTGCCAGCTCGGCGTCCAGGCGCTGCTTCTCGGCCACGCGCAGAACGATTCCCTGCGAAACGAAACGGTTGAAACCGGCCGCGGTCACTTCCAGGCTGTAGTTACCGGGCGGGACCGCGGCAAACAAATACTCGCCCGACTCATTGGTGTTGGTTGTGAGCTGTGTCCCCTGTGCAGTGTTCAGCAAAGTAACTTGTGCACTCGGAACCACCGCCCCCGTGTTATCGCGAACGATGCCGGTGATAGAACCGGTTCCCTGCGCGACGGCAGTCACGCTCGCGAACAGAAACAGTAACGAAAGGCATAAGCGCCAGACGTTGCGCATTGACCCCTCCTTACGCGTCTGGGTCCAGAGATAGTTAATGACAGACCCCGTTTGTCTCGACTATAATCCCGCGCGCCCGCCCTAATCAATACAAATGATTACAATTGATTTCAGTTTTTTGCCCCGGACTTATTCACTCCGGATTCGTGTGTAACTAAGTCTCTGCGTCATATTACTCACCCCTCCTCGAGACTCGCTCTGACAAACGAAACTGCGCGAAATGCCCCACCCCGCCGTTTGATTTTCGGCAGCCGAACGCCGTAAGATGGGGCCGTCGGTGCAATCACAAGTGAAGTTCGCAGCCGTTCTTCTGCCCCTGCTGTCGCTGGCCCTGTCCGCCGCGGACGGCCCTGGACAACTCTCCCCGGCCCTGATGCCGCTGTTCAACGAAGGCGAGGCAGCGCTCCAGCGCAATGATCTCCGCGCCGCGGAGCAGGCTTTTCGAGGAGTGCTCGAGAAAGACCCGCGGGCCGTGGGCGCGTACGCCAACCTGGGCGTTATTTACATGCGCCAGAAACAATGGGACCAGGCGCTCACGGAATTTCGTGCCGCCGAGAAGCTGGCGCCCAGCGTACCAGGCATTCGCCTGAACATCGGCCTCGCATATTACCGGCAGAGCCGATTCCGCGAGGCCATCCCGCCGCTGGAATCCGTGGTGCGCGACCTGCCGTCATCGGACCAGGCGCAGTACCTTCTTGGCCTGTGCGAGTTCTTCACCGACCGGTATGCCGAGGCACTGCCTCACCTCGAGGCGGTGTGGAACAAGCAATCGTCCAATCTCGCTTACCTGTACGCCGTGATCATAGCCGCCGATAAGGCCGGACAAACCACCTTGCGCGATCGGGCCACGGCGCGCATGCTCGAGGTGGGCAGGGATTCGGCCGAAGTGCACCTGTTCATGGGTAAGGCTCTGTCCGGCCGAGGAGAACCGGCCAAGGCCGCCGTGGAATTCGCCAAAGCGGCGCAGATTAATCCCAGGCTGCCCTTCGTTCATTACTACCTGGGCCTCATCGCGCGCCAGGAGAATGACCTGCCCCGCGCCAAAGCCGAGTTTCTCGAGGAGGCGTCGATCGACCCCGACGTGGCCTTCAATTACGACGAGCTTGCGCGCATTTGTTATCTGCTTCAGGACTACGCCGCGGCCGAGAAGTATTACCGCAAAGCTGTCGAACTGGACAAAACTCTGGCCACCGCATGGTATGGCCTCGCCCGCGTGTACCAGGATACCGAGAAGTACCCCGAGGCGCTGAAGGCCGTAGATGGCGCGCTCGCGCTTGATTCCAAAAGCGCCAGCCTGCACTTCCTGCGCGGCCAGGTACTGCTGCGCCTGCACCGCGAAGAGCAGGCCCGGCGCGAGCTGGCCGAGGGCAACCGCCTCGAACAACAACACCAGGACGAGGTCGGCAAACAGTCCCGCGGCGAAACCATGCGCGACCCGCAGGCCGCCTCAGCCCCTTAAGATTTTGATTGTGGTGCAAGCCCTGGGCTTGCACTTGGATTCAGGACATTCTCCTGAAATGCCGAGCGCTCGATGGGGGGCAGGGCCTCGCCCTGCGGCGGGCTCTCAGCCCGCCTCTGGTCGGGCTTTAGCCGACTCGTGCAAGCCCTGGGCTTGCACGATCA
>DASRCB010000221.1:0-27236 GCA_035653295.1 Bryobacteraceae bacterium | reverse complement strand
ATGAAGCCCGCGCCACCGCCGCCCAGGCCGGCAATGTTCTCGCCGGTAAAAGCAGTGCCGGTGAGACTCCACCAGCGGTTCATGGCGTATTTGCCGTCGAACGTGAGCAGGTGAGAGGGAACCGTCTGCCCCGCGACATGCGTCTCGCTGACGTGAAAGCCCGAGGCTATCTGGAAACCGAGATCCTCATCCCGCTCGTGCTCGAATGCAAATCGACCTTCCCATCCCGGCCGCGTGGGCTCCAGCGTACTGGCGTATTCAGGCGGAACATACCACCACGTCTCGCGCGTTTCGTAGAGCTCACCCTGAAGCCGCAGCTTGTCGCGATCGGAGAGCCTGACACGCTGTTCGAAGCGCACCTGCGGCTGCCACAGCCACAGATTGCCCGCGCCGCTCAGCGGTGGAACTCCCACCTGCGCCAGGGAGTCCGGGCTGGAGGGCGCGATAAGAGGCTTGTCCACGCCGGCGGTTACACTGCGCGACGCCCAGTCCATGGAGATCGTGCCGGTCCTCAGCCGCGGCGACGGCCACCAGTAGCTCGAATTGGTTCGGCCGGCTGCGTACGGATCTGACGGGTTCGCATTCCCGAAGAAGTCCATATACAGTGCGCCGTAAACGCGAGCGCCCAGAATCGCATCAGGATCCCGGTATTCCAGTCCGATGATCGACTGGCTCATCGTTCCGCCCGCTTCGCCCCGGCCAGGGTAGATCGGAACGGTCCCGTAATAGACTCCCGCATCGCTGTGCGACAGGTCGAATGCGTTGAACAGCGCCATGCCGGTAATGTGAATCGGCAGTTTGTGCGCTGCCTCCACCTTCGACTGCGCCTGCTCGTCGATGCGCGCCTGCTGAACCGCCTGCGCATCCGCCAGCGTTTGCGTGCTCGTGGCCTTGCCGGCGCCGAGCTGGTTCCGCAGTTCGCGAACTTCCTCGATCAGCTCCGCGTTCTGCCGCTCCAGCCGGTCCAGACGCTCCAGAATCTGCTTGGTGTCGGCCGAGTCCTGCGCATGCAGGAAGATGCCGCCGGTCAGAATGCAAACGAGGGCCGCCGCGGTTCGCGCGCCCCGGAGTTCATGCGCCGCTCCTGTCATTCCCATAGAGAAGTTGCTCCAGAGTAGCGCGCATGCGGCCCGCGGACCATGGCTTTCCGAAAAACGCATTCGCGCCCGCTTCGAGTGCGCGTGCCGGCGCATCGTCATCTGCTGTCCCGCTCACGGCGATCACCGGCACGTTCGCGTGTGCCGCGCTGGACCGGATCCGGCGAATCAGCTCGAATCCGTCCATCACGGGCATGTCCAGATCGGTAATGACGGCGCACACCGTCGTGGCCGACGCGCGTTCCAGATACTTCCATGCCAGCGCCCCGTTGGCCGCGAGCCGCACCGTTATATTAGGGGTCTCAGAAACCACTGCTTCCAGCGCTGCCGCGGACATGATCATGTCATCCACCACGAGAATGACGCGATCTGCCGGTTCCGTCTGCGCCGTGGACATCACGGCACGAACCGGTAGCCGACTCCGTGCAACGTGAGGAAGTGACGCGGCATGGCCGGGTCCGGCTCGAGCTTCTGCCGGAGCTTCACCACGTGGGCGTCAACAGTGCGCGTATTCGGAAATGACTCGTAGCCCCAAACCGAGTTCAGCAGCAGGTCCCGCGTCAGCGGCCGGTCGGGGTGGTTCAGGAAATAGGTGAGCAGATTGTACTCCGCCGGCGTGAGCTTCAACTCCCGCTCCCTGCGCGTCACCAAACGGCGGTCCAGGTCGACACTGACGTCGCCGAACTGAATCACCTTGGGCTGCTCCGGCTGCGTCCGGCGCAGCACCGCGCGGATTCGGGCCAGCAGTTCCCGCGCGCCGAACGGCTTCACCACATAATCGTCCGCGCCGATTTCGAGCAGGAGAACCTTGTCCACCTCCTCGCCCACCGCGCTGAGTACGATCAGCGGCGTGTTAATCCCGGAGGCGCGAACCTGTTTGCAGATCTCGACTCCGCTCATGCCCGGCAGCCGCAGATCGACCACAATCAGGTCTGGCCGAGCGGTCAGCGCCTGGTTGAATCCGGAGTTGCCGTCCGCGGCCGTGAGGACGCGAAACCCCTCCTGCTCGAGCAGCAGATGGACGGTGTCGCGCAGGCTTTCGTCATCGTCGATCACCAGAACGGTAGCAGGAGTCACAATGTAAATTCTAGCCAAACCGGAGCCGCTGCGGATTCGCAAAACCCCCGTTTTACAGGAATTTTGCAGGCCTCCGACAGGAGCTTACTCCGGCGTGAGGGCTTCGACCTCGGCGTCGAACTGCGAATCCGTCATCCAGTTTGCGGAGGGATTGCCGCTGCGATAATCGGGCGCGCGCCAAAGCTGGAGTGGAGAAACCACGTACAGTTCGCCGCGCTGGTAATCGTAGACAATGCGCACGTGGTAACCGGGCGCCGCGCTGTCGTTCTTCGGATGGAACATCAGGTTCAGATATACCGCGCGATCCGCCAGCCAGCGGTCTTCGTTGATCTTTTCAACGTTCATGTCCGGCAGGTCGTAGCGGATGTCCAGGCCCCAGCTGCCCCAGAACCGCAACCGGTCTTTGTGCCGGAGGTCGTATTGGTCCAGCGAGTAGCCCCAGCAATACTGGCCGCCGCAGCGCTGGCCGGAAGAAATCGACTCTCTGGCAAGGTAAACCAGAGCCACGCCGAACCCGGCCAGCACGATCAGAACACCAATGGTGACGGGAACGAGCTTTCGGACCGCCGGCGACAGGCGCAACAAACATTATTGAACAGGCGGTTGCACGGCTTTGGCGAGGTCGGCCCGCAGGTCCCGCTCACCGCGCATGCCGATGACCTAGCTCGAAACCACGCCGACGGGCGAATGATCATGAGCACCGGGATGCTGTCGATGGCGTAGTGGCGAAACAGCGCACGGTCCGCGTCGATCAGCGTCGGCAGACTACGCTTCCTTTCCGCCAGCCACCGGCGCGCCACTTCCGGCTGCTCGTCGGTCACGCATCTCCTCCTGCAGAGCCTTCGCCGATACGAGGCGTTATCCGCCTGGTCAAGCGATTCAAAGGAAAACCCCATCATTCCGATGCCGATCGGGTCCGTCCTGACCTCCTGGCCGGCATGGTTCCGAAATATGGGCTGACCGCCGATGCTCTCCATCTCCACCATTGGGACGGGCGAATCGGCCGGCAGCATGGCGGCGGTGGCGTACACACCGTTTGGTGAAACGAAATCACGAGATCCTTGTCCGGGACCTCGACCGACAGCGCCGCGGAGTATTCCAGGCTGCGCGCCTTTTCGTAAACGGCGGCAGTGCTGTGCAGAACCTCCAGCGGGTCCGGCGCCGGGGATAATGCGAACAGAATCAGTGCGCTCAGCGCAATCATGCCCTGGATTTACGCCTTTTTCCGGCTCGCGTCAAGGGCTGGTTAAGGTCCGTAAATCCTTCAACCTGCGAATCTTCCGGTGCTTTCCGCGCTTTACCGGCCCTTGCACGTCATTCGCCGATCCAGGATCGAGATTGCCGTGAGGTGGCTGTAAGCTTCAATCATGGGAGCAGGACAGAATCCTTTGCCGCCGCCTCCTCCCCCGCCGCCTGCACCGGGCGGCTGGGACGGGCGCGACTGGAAGGAATGGGGGCGGAATCTGGGGGATGATATCCGCAACCGCACACGGCAGGACTGGGGACGGCGCCCTCATACGCCGCACCACCTGCTGATCGGCATGATCATTGTTGCCGTCGGCGTGCTGCTGCTGCTCCAGAATCTGGGCTTCCCCTTTGTACACATCCTTTGGCAGTTCTGGCCCGTCATTCTGATCGCGCTTGGCCTGACCAGGATCCTGGAAAACCGATCGCCCGCCGGCCTCGTATGGGGGCTGGTGGTGGCCGGAATCGGCGCGATTTTTCTGCTCGATCACTTCGGCATCCACATTGACTTCGGTGTGATTTGGCCGGTATTCGTTATCGGCTTCGGGCTCTCGCTTCTGGCCCGGAACTTCGCCCGCGGCGGCCCAGCGCCTCGGCCCTGGGTGGGCGGCCCGGGCGTCAGCGGATCGGCCACCATCAGCGTGGCGGACTTCCACCTCTGGGCGCTGTTTGGCGGCGGCCGCCGGCGCATCGACTCGAAGCAGTTCCGCGGCGGCGATGTCGTTTGTATCTTCGGCGGCTATCAGATCGATCTGCGCGACGCGGTCATGGCCGAGAACAAGGCCGTAATCGATGCCAACGCCATGTTCGGCGGCGTCGAGATCTGGGTCCCGCAAAACTGGACCGTGGAGGTTGTGGGCCATGGCATCTTCGGCGGGTATGATGATAAAACACTGCCGCCGAGAATCAGTCCGGCCGATAAGCCGCAGCACCTGCTGCTCACCGGCTACGCCATGTTCGGCGGCGTCACGGTCAAGAATTGATCCGCTGCTGAAGGCCGCGTATGCATCCCATTCTTTCGAGTGGCGGGCGGTTGGCTGTGTATCTCCTGGCGTGGGTTCCGCTCACTGCCATGCTGATGTTCCTCACCGTGGTCACCGGCGGCCTGAGCTGGATCGACGGCGCCGCGCTGATTGTTCCGGTTCTGGCCTTTTACTCCTTTGTCTGCCTGTCGCCCTGGTACTTGTGCACCATTCTGCCCCTGAGCTCCAGCCGCCAGCGCATCCTTCTGAACCAGGGCGGCGCCGCGGCGACGGCGGGTCTGCTGCTGATTCTCGCCGCGCGCGCGTGCTCGTGGTGCTGGAAACGCGTCCTCCCCACTATTGACAAGCGCATTGACACGCTGCTCCCTATGCTGTTCGGCATGGGCGTCATTCTGTATATGCTCGCGGTGGCCCTGCATTACGTGCTGCTGAGCGTGGAGGCGTCCCGCGAGGCGGAGAAGCGGGAGCAGGAGGCTCAGGTCTTTGCGCGCGATGCCGAGCTGAAGGCCCTCAAGGCGCAGATCAATCCGCACTTCCTGTTCAACAGCCTCAACTCCATCAGCGCCCTGACCACAGTGGATGGCTCGAAGGCGCGCGAAATGTGCATCCGCCTCTCCGACTTCCTGCGCAAAACCCTGGCCTTCGGCGACAAGGAAACCATCCCGCTTCGCGAGGAGGTGGCGATGGCTCAGACCTACCTCAGCGTGGAGCAGATCCGGTTCGGCTCCCGTCTGACCATCGACTTCGCGCTGGACGAGATCTGCGCCGCCTGTGAAGTTCCGCCCCTGGTCCTTCAGCCCTTGGTGGAGAACGCCGTGAAGCACGGCATCTCCGGTCTGGTGGAGGGCGGGACGATCCGACTGCGGGCCAACTGCAATCAACGCTTCGTTCGAATCACGGTAGAGAACTCCTACGATACCGAGTATTCCGCACCGCGCCGCTCGGGCGTCGGGCTGGCGAACATTCGCGGCCGTCTGAAGGCGCGATACGATAACACTGCGCGCCTGGATACGTCGGCGGACAATGGTCTATATCGGGCGGAACTCCTGCTGCCGTGTCACGCACTGGCCGCGTCCGCGCGATAGATAGCGCACCTCATGGCTCAGGCTTTGGAGCCCGGCGGCAGCGTCGGGCATTACGAGATCGTCTCGCACCTCGGCGAGGGCGGGATGGGGCAGGTGTGGCTGGCGCGCGATACGCGGCTGGACCGCATGGTCGCCCTCAAGACTCTTCCGCCGGAGCTGCGCGCCAACGCCGACCGTCAGCGCCGTTTCCTTCAGGAAGCGCGCATCGCCTCCGCCCTCAGCCATCCCAATGTCTGCTATCTCCACGAGATCGGAGAGTCCGGCGGAATCTCCTGGATCGCCATGGAGTATGTGGAGGGTGAATCGCTCGCCGCAAGGATCAAACGCGGCCCGCTGGCCGTCGACGAGATCCTCTCCATTTCCGTGCAGGCGGCGGAAGCGCTCGAGGCGGCGCACGCGCGCGGCATCGTGCATCGCGACATCAAGCCTTCCAACATCATCGTGAATCCGCGCGGGCACGTGAAAGTGCTTGATTTCGGCCTCGCCAAGATGAGCGCCGACGAATCGGAAGAGACGCAGCTGCTCACACGGGTGGGATCGCTGCTGGGAACGGTGCACTACATGAGCCCGGAGCAGGCGCTGGGGCGTGGCGTCGACGCGCGGAGCGATATTTTCAGCCTCGGCGTGCTGATGTACGAGATGGCCGCCGGACGGCTGCCGTTCGCTGGCGAAAGCTCCTCGGAGACGATCGCGCGCATCATTGGCGAGCAGCCGGATGCGATTGCCCGGTTCAACTACTCCGTCCCAGCTGAACTGGACCGCGTCATTCGCAAGTGCCTCGAAAAGGATCGTGAGCGGCGATACCAGACCGCGCGCGAGTTGATCATCGACCTCCGCAATCTGCAGCGCGATCGCACCTCGAGTTCCGGCGGCGGCAGCATGATTTCCGATCCGGCGAGGAAAACAATGCGCGCCATCATCGTGGATGACGAGGAACTGGCCCGCGGCATCCTGCGCGAGTACGCCGCGGCATCGCCGGATGTCGAAATCGTGGCTGAGTGCGGCAACGGTTTTGAAGCGGTCAAGACCATCTCCGAGCGCAGGCCCGATCTGGTTTTCCTCGATGTGCAGATGCCCAAGCTGGATGGCTTCGAGGTGCTCGAGCTCATCGATCGGGACATCGCCGTGGTCTTCGTCACCGCGTACGACCAGTACGCCATGAAGGCGTTCGATGCCGCCGCGGTGGATTACCTGCTCAAGCCGGTGAGTTTGGAACGCTTCCAGACGGCGCTCGAGCGTGTGCGCCAGCGACTGGGCACACTGCGCCCGCCGCCGGAGGAGATCAGCGCCGCCGCGCGGGCGCCGCAGCAGCACGCGCAACGGATCGTGGTGAAGGACGGGGCCAGAGTGCACGTCATTCCCATCGCGCAGCTCGACTATGCCGAAGCCCAGGATGATTATGTCGAGCTGCACTCCAGGGGCAAGAGCTACCTGAAACAGCAGACCATATCAAGTCTGGAGGCGTCACTCGACCCGCAGCAGTTCATTCGCGTGCACCGGTCCTTCATCGTCAATCTCGAACGTGTGACGCGCATCGAGCCGTATACCAAGGACAGCCGCATGGCGATTCTGACCGATAACACCCAGGTTCCGGTCAGCCGAGCCGGTTATGAGAGGCTGAGGGCCCTGCTGGAGGATCGCGCATAGCCGCGCTGTGCCCGCGGCGGGATGAAGCAGTCTATTTGAACTGCTTGCGGTATTCGAAATCGATGCCGAATTCGCCGGTGTCTTCGCGCACCGCCACGACGGACCACTTCCTGCTGAGGTCCCATTCGACGCGGATGATTTGTTCGGCCGTGCGCGCCAGGTTGGTGATGTACGTCAGCGTCACATCGTGCGAGATCTGCTGCTCCACCGTGAGGCGCGCCTGCGGGACGGACGTGATATCGGTCAGCTGCGGGTCGATCTTGATGTGGCTCACGCCGAAAAACCGCTGCAGGCGGCCGGTGACCGGCGCGGCTATGGCTTCCTGAAGCAGATTCCCTCCGCCGCCGCCCATGAACCCGGCGCCGGTGCTCGACTGCGTGGAGCCCAGAAACTGCGGCTGATCAGGTACGCGCCCAACAGCCAGCAGGGCCACGATTTGATCGCTCTTCAGCGGCGGATCGGAGCGGTATGAGACGTTCAGCTTGTTCAACGGGCCGGAGAATGTCAGGTTGACGGTGACGCCGCGTATGCGGGTCTGCAGGTCGAGGTCGAGCACCGGCTCGAAACGAACAGGATTATAGAAGTTCACGACGCCGCGGTTGATCGAGTATCTGGTCCCGAAGAAGTCGATCTGCCCCTGGCTGACCGACAGATCGCCCAGCACCGCCGGCCGATCGGGTGTGCCACGGATGTGCAGGTTTACCTCGGCTTCGATGTCGCGCGCCAGTGAGCTCTGGATCTCGAGCCCCTGCGAGCTTTCCACGCGAATGTCCAGGCGCACGCCTCGGAAGCGCGTGCCGGGGACCGAAGGCGTGGAGGCAGGCTGCGCGGCCTGCGCCAGCAGCGTTCCAAGGTCGGTCCGCGGGTTGAATGCCGCTTTCGTGACCGTGATGGTGCCGGAAATGACGCTGCTCTGAGATGTGCCGACCATGTTGAGCGCCGCATCCATGGTGACGCTGACGCCCTGTGGCGTGCGATAGCGCACCTCTTCCGCGCGCGCGCCGAGACGGTAGGTCAGCAGCGGCCCGCCGAACCCCACAAACCCCGTGAGCGCCACGTGTCCGCCGCCGCTCTCGGCTGTGAGGGACTGAATCGTGGCGCGTTCCGTGTCGAATACAATGACGCCGTTCGCCTTTTCCACTCCATTCGGAACATTGCTCAGGTGTAGTGAGGCGTTGCTCAGCTCGAGGCGCCCGTTCAACCTCGGAATACGGAGCGGGCCGCGCAGTCGTGCGCTGATGACCGAATGGCCGCTGGCGATGATATCCGAACTGAACAGCTGGAGGATGCTCAAATTAATGCTTCCGGCGGCGTTCATCTCCCAGCGATTGTTGGCGCCGAAGCCGACCCGGCCATCTGCTTCGATGGTGGTATCGCGCGCTGCGAAGCGGGCGCTGCGGATGGTGAGGCCGTTCAGGTCCACCTCGAAAATGACCGGGGCCGTGTTCCGGACCGTCAGATCGGCGGCCGAAACGGCGGCCTGCGACTGTGTATTGGGTCCCGGAGCCAGGCGCACCTCATCGAGCCGCACCTCGGCGCGAAGATCTTCCGGCTTCCGCAGAGGCCCGCTTACGGAAATCGAGCCCGCCGTCGTTCCGACAAACGGCAGTTCGGCGGGCGCCGGTCCGCTCAGAGCGGCGACATCGCGAAGCGTCGCAAACGAAATCGGCGTGAAGGTGACGCGCCCATTGCCCGGATAATCATCGTCAAGCCGCCACTGCCCGGCGCCGGTTACCTGCGCGCCGCGCAGATTCGCCGCCCCCCTGACAATCAACGCCCCGGACGCGGTGCGCGCATCCACCGACGCGGAGCCGAACGGTTGATCTCCGATCGATGCGTTGCGAATCGCGAGATGACTGTCCAGTGAATCGATAGCGGCAAGGCGGCCGCGCGCGACGTGGAATTCACCAGCAGCATTCACTTCCACCTCGCCATCGGAGCCGGCGCGCCAGTGCTGGACCGCCTGAAGGCGAGCAAGTCGGAGGCTCCGGCTGGCGACGTTGAATCGCACGTCGCCGGAGGTCCAGTCGCCGGGCGCATGCAGATATCGCCCGCCGCCCTGAACCGATCCACTGCCGCTTTGGGCGGCCGCATCGGCGACCTCGACCGTATCACCCTGCGACCGCACGCTACCCGTTACGCGGTCGAAGCGCTCTCCCCAGGCGCTGACACCTACCGCATCCACACGGGCGTCGATCGCCGGATCAGCCCATGCGCCCGTCACGGCCGCGGTCCCCGACACAGCGCCGGCCACGCCGAGCTTTGTCCCGAGCTCATTCCCGATCTGCTGCAGATCGCCATTCTTCAAGGTGAGTCTGGCGGATACCGAGCTGTCGTCGCCGGCACGCCAGTTCTCAAGCCCGAGGTCGCCCGCCGCCGTCAGAGATGTGCGGCCACGGTTCACTGCCGTGTTGGTCAGATGCAGGTCGGTGCGCGTCAGCCGAAAGTCGCCAGCAATGTGATCCGCCGGGTAGCGTTCGAACAGAAATGGGCCAGCCTCAGCGTGGCCGGAAATGGTTGGGTTATCGAGCGGCCCGGCAATCGTGGCCTGTACATTGGCGACCGCTCCCGCGGAGAGGCGAACCGGCAGTCTCGGCGGCAATGAAACGCCGACAACGGAGAACAGCGGACGGAGGTCGTCAAGATTGCCGGAAGAGAGCTGCGCCGTGAGAGTCTGTCCGAGCGTGCCCGACAGCGCCACCTGTGTTTGCCGAATGCTCAGGTGCGAGTCGGCAAGCTGCAACTCGTTCCGGCGCTGGTCATAGGCAAAATGAAGGGTGCCGGAAACGGGTGCGCCATTCGCCACCGGCGTCAGGCCGAGGGTGCCCGAGGCGAGCACGTCCCTGACTCCCGCGATGGTGAATCGGCCGGAAGCCTGAGCGGGTCCGGCCAGAGTTCCGTCCCAGTCAGTGATGTTTTGGCCACGCGCGCGCGCGACCGCGAGCACGCTGATCCCGCGCGCCTCGCCTTCCGCATGAAACGAATGCCAGCCAGGAAGCGCCGCCGATCCATGAAAAACGCCGCCGAGCGCATTCACCTCCAGGTCGGCGATGTTCATGCCCGCTTTGTCGATGCGCAGATTGCCTGTCAGCCCGGCGTTGTCGAATCGAAACTCAGGCGAATGAAAATTCAGGCCCCGCCCGCGAGTGAATCCGCTAACGCGGATCCCGTTTGGGTCGAAAGTAACCCGGCCTGCAATGCTGAGCCGGCCGCGATCGACGACGTGAATGGCGAGCTCGGGCGCTGCGTCCGCCACCGCGACATCACCTTTGACAGCGAAATTTCCGTGTGGCGCCGCCCAGTCGAGCATGCTTCCTGAGAAGGTGACTTCCGATCCTGACATCGTGACTCGGCCTTTGGGCACATGCAGGCCATCGTTTTCAATCGAGAATGAGGTGGCCACTTTGAACAACAAGTCATGCACCGGGGCGGCGTTCAGCCGCATTCGCGCGAACGAGAGGTCGCCCCGATACCGCGGGCCCGCCGCGTCGTAGTACAGCGTGGCCTCGAGCTGCTGGCCCTGAAGATCCAGCGGCAGGCGCACGGAGTTGTACTCAAAGAAGCCGTGCTCCAGGTTCATGCGCCGGATCGCCAGCCTGATGATTTGTTGCATGAACGGCGCCCCGTGGCGCTGTACGCGCGGATGCGGGAAATTCGTGCTCCCGTCAGGGTGCGTTTGGATGCGCAGGTCCGGCCGCGCGATGGTCAGCGATTCCAGATCCACGCTGTGTCTCAGCAGAGACACGATCTTCAGGCCGACGCGAATGGAATCGGCGCGAAACAGCGGCGGCGTGTCCGGCGCCTCGGTTCCGTGCAGAACGAACGGCGCGACTTCCGCCGTCATCGTCGGCCAGTTGAACCGAAACACGCCAATTTCCGCGCGCCCGCCGGTGACTCGTTCGGCTTCGTAGATGATCCGATCCCGCACGGTGCGCTCGAACGATCCGGAGCGGAGGATCAGCACGGCGGCAATCGCAAGCGCCAGCAGGAGCGCAACCAGGCTTGCCCCCGCATACAGGACCCCGCGTTTGAGGCGGCGGCTCACTGAAACGCGCTCCGGTGATAAATGATGGACAGCTGCTTACGTGTCTCGCCCAGCCAGACGTCCAGCGCCTGGTTGGCGCGTTGCTCCAGCACCACCTGTTCCATCGCCGACCGCGCTTCATCGAAGGAAGGAATGTTCTTCTCCCCGCGCGCCCTCCATTCCGCGACGTGCTTGTCATACTCGGCCTGTACGGCCGAACGCGGCGCCTGCACCGCGGGGCGGAAGCGGTAATCGATGAATCGCACGGTCGTGATCTGCAACCACAGCGCCTGCCTTGCCTGGTCACGCGTGATTCCATATTTCTCCAGCGCTGCGTTCCATGCCTCCTCGCCGCCGAAGCGCGCGATGAGCGCCTTTTCCGGCGCGTCGGCCTCAGCCTGCGCGGGCATGGGATAGCCGCTCGATTCCATTTCCCGGCGGATCAGCAGCTGAGCGATGAGCCGGTCCGCGGCGTCACGGCGCGCGTCCGAGCTGAAATCGGGCGTCTCATTGTTGAGAAAAGCCGTAACGCGGATGTCGTCCAGGATCTGTGATTGCGTGATGACCTGATCTCCAACGGAGACGGCGACGCAATCGACGATCTCGGCGAATGAAGGCAGGGCGCACAGCACGAGAAGACATGCGCTCATGGTTCGGGCGGCCATCAGAACGTTTGCCCCAGAGAGAAATGAAACTGAAAACGGCTGATGCGCTGCAGTTCGGGCGTTCCCGTGCCGAACAGCAGTTGCTCATAGGTGCCGTGATACCCGAAGAACCGCGGCGAATTGGGGCTGAAGGCAAGGTCGAGGCGAATGGGGCCGATCGGTGTGCGATAGCGGATTCCGAAGCCGCCGGTCTGCACGGCGTAATCGAAGTCCTGCAAATTGTTCTGGTGATAGCGCAGGCTGAGGGCGCCCAGATTCGTGTAGACGTTCCCCATATCATGGAACAGCACGCCACCGATATTGTCCCCGATCAGCGGAAACCTGAGTTCCTCGGTATCGAAGAAATAGGCGGTGCCGCCGATGGGGAAGCCGGTCTTCGGGTCTCGCGGCCCGGCCTGATAATCAGGGAAGCCTCGCTCGCTGTCCGCGCCTCCTGAGAAGAAGCGCTCCGCCAGCGGTATGGTGATGAGTCCCGAATACCGCTCGAGATCGCCGAACTGCGTTTGTCTCGCGAACACGAGATTCCGGCCGATGGGGTGATACGTGGCGTTGCGCGCGGTAATGCGGCCGTAGCCGGTCTGGGAACCGAGCGCCGGCGACGCCAGCGCCAGATCGACGGTATTGTAAATGCCGCGGTGCGGATCGATTGGATTCTCGCGCCGATCGTAGATGATGCTCGTGGACACGGCCCCCACGCGCACCGGCTGGCTGAGCAGCGGCAGCAGTTCCGGGCTGATGAGCGGCGTCCCGATTATGTACGAGCGCCGGAAGGCGAGGCGGTAAGCCAGAGTCAGCGCCCGCGTAAAATGCTGGCTCAATTGCACCGAAGCCTCGTAGCGGCGGGCCGTAAAGGTGCGCACGTCGCGCGTGTACTCATACAAGCCCGTAAACTGCAAATCGAGGTTCTGTCTGCCGAAGATTTGCGGCGCCAGATAACTCAATAGCCCACGCTGCTCGAAGGTCGACAGCAACGTCTGCACGCTGACCGTGTTCGCGAGCCCCAGAACGTTGATTCGAGAAACGCCCAGTGAGACGCGCGGCGCAAAACCGGTGGTTCCGGCCGGCGAATTCAGGTCCGTTGTTCCCCCGCCAATGCGGCCGATGGTCGCGCCGAAGCCGACGTTCATCGAGTACTTGTGCGCCTCCTCGACGTCGTACAGAACATACTTGCTCGGTTCATCGCCGTCCGGGTTCTGCAGCGCCGTCTGCACTTTCGAGAAGATCCCGAGATCGTAAAGCCGGCGCTGGCTCTCGTTCATCTGCGCCGCCGAAATGGGATCTCCTGGGCGGAGAGTGATACGCGAATCAACTAAGTCAGGGTTGGTGCGGTCGAGCCCCATCACAATAACGCGACGTACGAAGCGCCGCTCTCCAGGCGTAACGTTAAAGGTCACCTCCATGTGGTTGGCTTCCGTCGGGTTCGCCCGCGCGACATAGTCGAACCTCGCGTTCTGATAGCCATTGTTGTAGTAATAGTCGAGAATTGCATCGCGATCGGATGCTACGTTGAGCTCGGAAAAAGGCTGTCCCTCGGTGCAGTGCAGCAGCGGCCTGATCCGCGGCGCGTCTTCCGGGGAAACCCCGTTCAGTATCAGGCGCGACACGAACCATTGCGGTCCTTCTTCAATGTTGATGAATACCGCGAGATGGTCGGGCTTCCCGCCGTAATTGTCAACCGTCTTTCCGGTCACCTGCACGTCACGAAAGCCGTTCGAACGGTAAAGATCGCGAATTGCGTCGAGGTCGCGCTCCACGTACTCCCGGCTGTAGCGCCCGCGCGGGTAACGAATGAAGCGCGCCGGCTCCAGATACATACGCTCGCGAATGGTCGCGGTCGTGAAGTAGCGATTACCGCTGATTTTCAGCAGCACGAACTTATGGCGGCCGCCCCGTTCTACCTCGTACGTGATCTCCTCCTCGCCCGAGCGGTCGGTGTGGGTGGTATACCTCGCGCGTGCATCGAAGTAGCCGTGCGACTGCATGTACTCCACCAGGCTGTTGGAGCCCTCGATCAGCAGGTCCTCATCCACGGCCCGCTCCTGGTAAATCGGCAGCATGCTGCGCAGCCGTCCCTGGGAGATGCGTGCGCCGGAGACATTCACCCGGACCAGCGGGCCGGCATTGATGTCGAGGGTGGGAGTAACACGGTTCGTCTCGGGATGAAAATCGAGCCGGGTGAGCGTAACGTGAGCCAGCAGCCGGTCCTTCTTTTGATACCAGCCGCGAATCGAGTCCACTCCCGACTGCACGCGCGCATCGGTAACGGTTCGCCATGGCCCGTTCCACGGCCATCGCCAGCCGCTGCTGTGGATGATCTCCGCCACCGTGCGCTGCGGATTCCCGGTGACCTGAATCCCGTCGAAGCGAGCGCGCTTTCCGGAGTCGATGTCGAAATCGATGTCCATCTGCTGCGTAAGCGGGTGCGGCGTCCGGACCGGCTCGATAGCAGCCTTGTAGAGTCCGTTTCGGCGCAGCGCATCCTGCATGTTCTCGACCGCCTGCTGCACCTGCTGTGACACGAATCGCGTGCCCAGTTCCAGCCTGCTCGCGGTTTCCAGTTGGCCGTCGCCCGGCGGCTCCGCGGCGCCGCGCACGCCGACTTCCCCGACGAAGGTGGCCTGCGTGGTAATAAAACGCAGCAACACTCCCTGGCCGTCCGCGCTGGCGTCCACGGCGATGTCGGTATATTCGCCGGTGGCGTAAAGCCGTTGAATTGCCCGGCGGATATCTGCAGAGGTGTAAGTATCGCCCTGCTTCAGCGGCAGGAGCGCGAAAAGCTGGGTGTCGGGCAGGGGCTGCAGCGATGGCTCGAAATGAATGGCTGTGATCCGACGGCCGTCCCAGTTCTGACCTGCGGCAAAACCGGGCGCGCAAAGCAGGGCCAGCAGCGCGGCCACACGCATACGCGCTGCCGGCGGAATCGGCATCAGCGCCATCATAGCGCATGGATAAGTTTGAACTGCGACCTCCGCGAGCGTCGACAAACGCCAGCCGTTGTTACCATCGAATGGAATGCTGGAGCGCGATCGGGACCGTTATTCGAGGCAGATTCGGTTCTCCGCCATCGGCGAAGCCGGCCAGCAACGAATAATAGACGCCCGCATCGCACTGGTAGGTTGCGGCGCTCTGGGTTCGTTCCAGGCGGCTGCTCTGGCGCGCGCGGGCGCCGGCTTGCTGCGCATCATCGACCGCGATTACGTCGAAGCCAGCAATCTGCAGCGGCAGTGGCTCTTCGAAGAATCGGACGCGGCCGCGGCCTTGCCCAAGGCGATCGCCGCGCGCGCGCGCCTGGCGCGCATCAATTCCGGTGTCCGCGTCGAGGCCGAGGTCGCCGATTTGACCGCGGCGAACGCCGGGGAACTGCTGTCCGGCGTGGATCTCATTCTCGACGGCACGGACAATTTCGAAACGCGATACCTGATCAACGATTACTCGGCGCGGGAGAATGTGCCCTGGATTTACGGGGCTGCGGTCGGAAGCTACGGCCTCGCTATGGCCGTGATTCCAGGCCGGACGGCGTGCCTGGCCTGCGTCTATCCCGATCCTCCCTCGGGAGCTCAGCCGACCTGCGAGACCGCGGGAGTGCTCGGACCGGCCACCTCGCTGGTCGCCAGCCTGCAGGTCGCGGCCGCCCTGAAGCTGATTGTGACCGGCGATGCTCCGCGCCTGCTGACGACGGTCGACGTCTGGAGCGGCGAACTTCGGCAGATCTCGAATCCGGCGCGGGACCCGAAGTGCCGCGCCTGTGCGCGTCACGAATTCACGTATCTGAACAACTCCCGGCGAACGCCTGTAAGCATGTGTGGCCGGGACGCCGTCCAGATTCATGAGCACGCGCGTCCGGTGGACCTGTCCGAACTTGCCGAGCGTCTGGCCCGCATCGGTCCGGTGCGCGAAAACGGCTTCGCCCTGCGGTTCGAAACGCCGCCCTGGGTTTTGACCGTTTTCCCGGACGGGCGCGTGATCGTGAAGGGCACCACCGATCCCGGCGTCGCGCGGAGCGTGTACGCGCGCTACATCGGTGGCTGATGGCAGCGCCTTCGCAGCCCGCGCCTCCCGCCTGGGTGAACTGGCGCGCCGGGTTGCCGACCGTCGATTACTGGACCCGCACGGAAGTTCACGTCTACGCGTTTTCGATCGCCGCTAATGTCCTGCTGTCGTTCTATCCCATGCTTCTGGTGATGACTTCCGTGTGCAGCCGCCTGCTGCACTGGAAGTCCGCCGTTGATGCGATCTATTTCGCGTTGAGCGACTATCTCCCGGCAACGCTGAGCCGGTACCTGGAACTCAACCTCCAGCCCACCATCTACTATCACGCCCGGTTTCACTACGTTTCCGTACTGCTGCTGCTGTTCACCGCGAACGGCATCTTCGAACCAATGGAGGTGGCGCTGAACCGCGCCTGGGGTTTCGCCACGAACCGGAGTTTCCTCCGGAACCAGCTCGTCAGCTACGCCCTCATTTTTGCCTGCGGTGCGCTGATGCTCGTCTCGACCACGCTTACTGCCCTGAACAGCGCCTGGTGGTCGGGCGCGCGGAGCTGGATCGGCGCGCTGGCCATGACGGTCGTATTCAAGCTGGCCGCAGTGCCCATTTCGATTTTGATTCTCTTTCTCATTTACTGGAAACTCCCCAACGGACGCATTCGCCCGCGCGAAGTGCTCCCCGCGGCAATTGTCGTCGGCCTGTTGCTGGAAGGGCTCAAGTACGTCAATCTGCTCACCTGGCCGTGGCTCAGCGCCAGGCTTCAGAAGGAATACGGGTGGATGTTCGAGTATGGCGTTGCGCTGGTGCTTTGGAGCTTTCTCGGCGCGATGCTGATTCTCGCCGGCGCCGAGTGGTCCGCCCGGCGAAGCGCCGCGCACCGTGCGGTGTTATAGAGTGAAATTTAGTCCCCTCAGAGTGCCAGGAGAACCCATGTCCGATTCCCACGATGTCTCCCGTCGCGACGTGATGAAAACGGCCGCCGCGGCTGCAGCGCTGGCTGCGACCGTCCAGGGCGCACCCAATGTCAACCCTGCGCGCACCGCCGGCGATCAGGTCGCCTATGGCGTCATTGGGACCGGGGGCCGCGGCGGTTATCTGCTGAAGCACCTGCGCAAGGTGACCAACGGCCGCTGTGTCGCGGTCTGTGATCTTGCCGACGCCAAACTGAACCAGGCGGCGGAAACGATCGGCAGCAATCCAACGAAATACAGCGACTACCGCCAGTTGCTCGCGGACAAGAACGTGGAGGCGACCATCATCGCCGTGCCGCTGTTCGAGCATTACCGGGTCACTTACGACTCGCTCCAGGCCGGCAAGCACACCTTTTGCGAAAAGAGCCTGGTATTCAAGCCGTACGAAGTACACGCGCTCCGCGCGCTGGCGGCGCAGCATCCGAAACAGGTCCTCCAGGTTGGTCTGCAGCGACGCTACAGCAAGTTCTACCAGATCGCAAAGCAGATGGTGGACAAGGGGCTGCTCGGCGACGTAACCCACGTCCAGGCGCAGTGGCACCGAAATCCGGGCTGGGTCATGCGCGGATTCAACTGGCGTCTGTATCAGGAGTATTCCGGCGGCCTGGCGGCCGAGCTGGCCTCGCACCAGGTGGACGTGGCGGACTGGATGTTCGGCTCCCGGCCCGATTTCGTCATGGGCCTCGGCGGCCTCGATACCTGGAAGGATGGCCGCGACGTCTTCGACAATATCCAGCTCATCTACAAATACCCGAAGAACCAGAAGCTGATCTACACCTCGATTTCGACCAACGCGCACCTGCCGTATCTTGCGAGCAGCAGGCCCGAATTCGGGGAATGCATCATGGGGACCGGCGGCAGCCTGGAGATCACCATCGGCGATGGCGAGGTCACCATGCCCACGGCGCTGTTCTATAAGGAAACGGCGAAGGTGAGTACGCCCAACGATCCTCACTTTCAGGAGAAGCCGACCGCCGCGGGCGCGACGTTTGCGCTCGGAGCGGGGCAGAGAGGTTTGCCGCTCGCCGTCGCGACAGGTGGACTCGATGTTTCCGCGAATGACTCCTTCATCAACCGCGAAATGAAGTTTGCGCGGCGGTGGCTTTACAGCAAGGGCGTAATGGTCGACGACGAGGATTGCAACCCGGTAGAGACGGAGCTCACCAGCTACTTCGACGACTGCAAAACCGGCGGCCGGCCCAAGGCGGACCTGGAGGTTGGCCTTAACGATTCCATTGGCGTGATCCTCTCCAACCTGTGCATGCGAGAGGAGCGCAAAGTCATGTTCTCCGAAATCGAGAACATGGGCCGCGATATGAGCGAGGCTGAGTACTGGCAGCAACTGGCGAAAACCGAAGAGAGCTATCGCCGGAGCGTGGCCGCGAAGAAAAAGGTCAACGTGGTGTGAGCCGGGTTCCGCCCTGGTTCGAGCGCAAATTCGAGTTCACGCTTCCCATGGAGCGGTATTCGACCATTTGCGTCCGGCTGCGCGGCGCCCCGGCGCGGCTGGACGAAATGCTTGCCGACACGCCGGTTGACGTCCTCATCTCCCGCCCGGGCGGCAAATGGTCCGCGCAGGAGCACGCCGGCCATCTGCTCGACCTCGAGCCGCTATGGATGGCGCGCCTCAACGATTTCCTTACCGCTGGTGACGGGCTGACCGAGGCCGACCTGAGTAACCGGCGCACCTTTGAGGCGAATCACAATACGCGCCCCATCCGGGAGATTCTGGCCGGATTCCGCGAGGCCCGAATGGGGCTCGTGAATCGCGCCGAGGACCTTGAGCCCGAGGCATTCGCCCGCGCTCTCGAGCATCCGCGCCTGAAGCAGCCGATGCGGCTGGTGGATCATTTGTACTTCGTCGCCGAGCACGATGATCATCACCTGGCAGTGATCTGGGAGCTGATTCACTGATCTGCCGCCCCGGCCTTTTTCGGCGTATGATGAAGAAAGAGGGAGCCGCCGGTTTCCCGGCGGCTTCGCCTGTTTGGATCAACGGCGCCGCTTAAAGCGGACCGTGATCGTGACGGTGAGGGCTATCACCATCCAGACGGTCACTTTGATGTTTAACATCCAGTGGCCCTCCTTTCCGTCCGAGTAATCCGGCCCGGGGGCCACCCGGGCCGGTTGCGTCTCGGACGCCATGGACCGTCCTAACGCACTCCCGGCCGGAAAAGTCGTTTGTCGTTGAATGGTGCCCGCCGAGGCGCTGCCTTCTCACGTCGGCTGGTTCTATCGGCTCGCCGCTTTTCGGCGTATGATGAGGAAAGAGGAACCCGCCGGTTTCCCGGCGGTCCGCCTGTTTGAGTCAACGGCGCCGCTTAAAGCGGACCGTGATCGTGATGGTGACTGCTATCACCATCCAGACGGTCACTACGATGTTTAGCATCGCGGTGGCCCTCCTTTCCGTCCGAGAGTCCGGCCCGGGCGCAACCCGGGCCGGTTGCGTTTCGGACGCCATGGATCGTCCTGACGCATTCCCGGCCGGAAAAGTCGTCTCTCGTCAAGAATGGTGGGTGTGCCCGCGCCGGGTTCTCACTCCCGGGCGGAGCTCTGAATTACGCCGCTTTAGCCAGCGGCTCCGGCTTCACTTCCGCCAGCCCAACGCTCTCGAGCAACCGAATGACCAGCCACGCCGGGTCGATCTCCCGCCCGCGCAGCGCGAACCGCGCCGAACTCGGAAACGCATGGTGGTTGTTGTGGAGCCCTTCGCCGCCGGTCACGAACGCGATCGACTGGAGATTCGTTGCCTTGTTGTTGAAGTTCCGGTAGCCGATCATGTGGCACAGGCTGTTGATGGAAGAATTCAACAGCACATAGCCCACGATGTGGAAGAGCCATGCCGCAATGCCCCACTTCCACCCGAACAGCGCCATGAAGATCAACAGTCCTCCGAACAGCCCGTACTGGATGAGCGGGATGCGGTCGATCAGATCGCCCTGGTAATCGGGCGTGTACTTGCGAACGGTCGCGGCGTTGTTCGCCTCGCGCTTGTAGTAGAAGTAGTTGCCCAGGAGCACGTGCCACAGCCCCAGCAGGTACGGGCTGTGCGGATCTCCTTCCTTGTCCGAGAAATGGTGATGCTTGCGATGGACTGCCGCCCACTCGCGCGGAATCAGGCCGGTGAAGAGCGACAGGTGCAGGTGCATCAGGTTGCCGATGACGGGGTGCAGGGAAAGCCCGCGATGTGTAATACAGCGGTGCAGATAGATCGTGGTGAAGAAGACCGACATCTGGAGAATGACTACAGTGACGGTCGCGATGACGAGAAGGTGCATGTTCCCCCGTTGCTGTTCTGTGAAACCAAACGGAAAGGCAGGTTCGTTCGGCGGCGGACCTTTCTATGGTACCAGATCGGCGGGTTTGCGCCTGGCCGACAGTGTATCGCAGATAATCGGATCATCATGAAGCTGATCACCTTTACCCGGGCCGGCGGGGCTCCTGAGCCGGGGGTGCTGATGGACGATCGCGTGGTTAGCGTCCGCGCGGCTGGTTTTCACGACGTCATCGCCGTGCTCGCCGCCGGCGCGGAAGGCCGCGATGCTGTGGAGGGATACGCCGGCGACGCACCGGATGGCGCTGTCGCGCGCCTCAGCGCGGTCACGCTGCTGGCCCCCATCCCGCGGCCGCCCAAGTTCATCTGCGTGGGACTCAATTATCGCGATCATGCCGCGGAGGTGAAGGCTGATATACCCAGTGTCCCGACGATCTTCAACAAGTTCCCCAGTGTCGTGATCGGCCCGCGGGCCCCCATCGTCCTGCCGAAAAATTCCGAGAAGCCGGACTACGAAGCGGAGTTCGCCTTCGTCATCGGCAAAGGTGGGCGGCACATCGCCGGGGGCGACTGGCGCGACCATGTCGCCGGATACACCATCGTCAACGATGTGAGCGCCCGCGACTTCCAGATGGCCACCACGCAGTGGCTCATGGGCAAGACCTTCGACACCTTCGCTCCCATGGGCCCCTGGATCGTAACCAGCGACGAGATCGAAGATCCGCACAACCTCGGAATCTCACTGGAAATCAACGGCGAGCAGATGCAGAACTCGAACACCCGCGAGCTCATCTTCCGCATACCAGAGCTGGTGCAGTTTATCTCCAGCGTGGTCACTCTGGAACCCGGGGATGTTGTCGCCACCGGCACGCCCGCCGGCGTGGGCGCAGGCCGAAAACCGCCACGCTGGCTTCGCCCCGGCGATGAGATCACGGTCCGCATCAGCGGCATCGGCGAACTGAGCAATCCGGTAACAGCGGAGCAGTAGAGCACCCGCCCGGCCTGCATGAGAAACTGCATGACATGCGAAAATCTGTGACCGCCGCTGTGCTCGCCCTCGCTGTTTCCTTGTCGGCCGAGCAGCTCTTCAACGGTAAGAATCTCGACGGCTGGTCCGTGGCCGAGAATAACGGCAGCGAGCCCCCGCCGGTCGTCGTTAAGGACGGTCTCCTCCAGACCAACCACGGCGGCAAGGGCTTCCTGTGGTACAGCGGACACAAGATCGGCAACGCCACCATCCGCGTGGTCTACAAAATGTCGAACGACAAGGGCAACTCCGGCGTGTTCATCCGTATCCCCGACAAGCCTCCCTCGGAAGATTTCGCCATCAATCACGGCATCGAGGTTCAGATCGACAACCGCGATAACGAATACCACTGCACCGGCGTGCTGTACTCCATGACGAAGGCAAAAGCCCGGCCGTACAAACCCGCCGGCGAGTGGAACACCATGGAGATCACGCTTCAGGGCCCGCGCACGATCGTCAAAGTGAACGGCGTGCTGGTGACCGATTACGACGGTAAGGCGCCCGTGCCTCCGAAAAAACAGGAATGGGAGCCGGATCGCGGCCCTCGGCCGGACAGCGGCTACATCGGCGTGCAGCATCATGATGATGAAGCGGTGATCAGCTTCCGCGAGATCAGCGTTCAGTAACTGCGATAGCATCGGAAAACGTGCTCCGCGATAAGCTGCTGGAACATGGCGCAGGCGCAGAACGCGGTTTCCGCTGGCGCAGCCACGAGATTACCCGCATCGAGGGACTGAGTGACGGCGTTTTCGCCTTTGCCGTAACACTTCTGGTGGTTTCGCTCGAGGTGCCGAAGACCTTCGACGAACTCTGGGTGATGATGCGCGGCTTCGGCGCCTTCGCCGTCTGTTTCGCCATGCTGATCCAGCTCTGGCATGCGCAGTATCTCTTCTTTCGCCGTTACGGCCTGCAGGACTCCATCACCATCGCCCTCAACTGCGTGCTGCTCTTCCTCGTGCTTTTCTACGTGTACCCGCTGAAGTTCCTGTTCACGTTTGTGATCTCCATGTGGACCGGCGGGGGCAACGCCGTGCGGCTGCCGGACGGCTCGGTGCACCGCATTATCCACGACAATCAGATCGTCACACTAATGGTCGTCTACGGCCTGGGATTCGCGGCGGTGTTCGTGATTCTCGCTCTGCTTTACGCGCACGCAAATCGCAGGAGTGCGGCCCTGCAACTCACTCCCGTGGAAGCTTTCGACACGCGCACCAGCGCCTGGCAGCACCTCGCGACCGCGTCGGTCGGTTTCTTATCGGTTGCGATTGCTCTGGCGCTCGGGCCCGCGTGGGCCGGGCTCGCCGGGTTGAGCTACATGCTGATTGCCGTGGTGCAGACCGTGCTCGGAACGATGCGCGGCAAACGTCGCCGGCGGCTGATCGCCGGCCTCGCCGCCTCGGCGTGACCACTACTAGGTGCGCTTCATCGGCAGCGCCAGCATGTTCCCAATGATCAGCACCACGGGATTGACCAGAATATAGCCCATTAACAGCAGAGCAGCTACGCCAGGACCGCGCTCGATGCGGCGCTCGACCGCGTGGATACACAACAGCACAGGCAGCCATCCGAGGATCAGGGTCACTGCGATTGGGGGGGCCATGGCGTGCGTTTCCGGATGTGTGTGGGCGAAAGCGATTGCGCCATGCAGCACGCTTCCCGCCTCGGCCAGCAGCAGGCCGAGCGTAAACAGCAGGAACGGCAGCGCTCCCGAACGCGGCGCGGCCTGGGCCAGCAGGCTGAATCCGCGCAGCCCGTAGGCGATTGATATGATCAGCAGCGGAAACGCGGCGATGCCGATCACCGCGCCCGGAGCGACGATGCCCGCGGCGGTCATGCACACGGCCGAGGCCCAGAAGCGAAGAGCGGGGCTGGCGTTGTCGGCGCCGGTCATGGAGAGGGCCAGTGAAGGCAAGCTTACTCCTCCACGGGCATGCCCATGACGGCAATCCCGGCTTCGGCGGCGCGAGCCAGCATCTCGTCTTTGTCCAGCAGCAGCGTACGGCCGGCGTCCACGGCCAAAGCGGTGGCGTTGGTCTCGCGCATGGCGTCAATCGTCCCGAGCCCGGCCACCGGCACGTCGAACAGCAGACGCCCGCGGCGGCGCGACCCTTTTACCAGCGTAAGCGGGCGGCCGTTGACCAGCGCAGCCGCGCGACGCAGAACGGCGTCGGTGCCCTCCATGGCCTCCAGCGCCACGCAGGCCCGTTCGCAAATTACGACGCTCTGCCCCACGTCTACGGCCGAAAGCGCGTTTGCGATCCTGCGCCCATATGCGATGTCCCGCTCTTCTTCGCTCGTGGGTCTGCGTTTCGCCAGCACGCCGGTCCCGGCCAGGAGCGGTTTCAGCAGCAGCGTTGAATCGAGCACGCGGATGCCTTCGCCCTCCAAAACCTTTACCACTGCGCCGATCAGCGCGTCTGTGTTCTTCTCGCGCAGCGAGGCCAGTACCTTGAACAGGCGCCAGTCCGGGCGAATCGAGCTGAAGATGCTGGCGTGCTTTACCTGCCCGGCCATGATCAGCTCCGTCAGCCGCTCTTCGCGCAGGATCTCGATCAGCCGGCTGAGTTGACCGAGAGAAATCCAGTGGGTCCGGGCGGCGTGTTGCTCGATGTCGCCCGACGCCTCCTCCTGAATTCCGATGGCCACCACCTCATGCCCCAGTTGTCGCGCGCTCTGCAAGGCCAGCAGTGGGAAACGGCCGTTGCCCGCAAGTAACGCGTAGCGGCTCATTTGATGAAGCCGCGCTGCGATCCCTGAATGAACCCGAATAGCTCGTCCAGTTCGGCGCTCGGGGCCACCTCGGCGCGAATGCGCTCCAGCGCCTGGGTGGTGTTCAGGCCCGATTTTGTCAGCAGCCGAAACGCCTTGTTCAATTCGTCAATGCGTTCCGGCGCGAAGCCGCGGCGCTTGAGGCCGGTCTTGTTTACGCCGAAGGTATGCGCCTCGCGTGGCGTTACCGTCATGGAAAAGGGCAGCACGTCCTGGGTGATGACGCTGTATCCGCCAATGAATGCGTGCCGTCCGATGCGGCAGAACTGATGCACTCCGGAAAACGCCTCAATCACGGCCCACTCTTCGACGACGACGTGACCGGCAAACGTGACCGCATTGGAAAGGATGGTGTGATTGCCGACGTGGACATCGTGGGCCACATGCACGTAGGCCATCAGCAGATTGTCATTGCCGATGCTCGTCACCATGCCTCCGCCCTCGGTGCCGCGGTGAATGGTGACGAACTCGCGGATACGGTTGCGATCGCCGATACGGGTTTCCGACGGCTCGCCCCTGTATTTCAGGTCCTGCGGAGCCACGCCGATGGTCGAGTATGGAAAGAAGACGTTGTCCGCTCCCACGCTCAGGCGTCCTTCCATGAAGACGTGAGCGATCAGCCGTGTTCGATCGCCGATGGTCACGCCCGCCCCGACGATGCAGTGCGGCCCTATTTCCGCGCTGTCGGCGATTTGCGCCGCGGGATCGATCAGCGCAGTCGGATGAATCGCCATCGAACCGTCAACCCGCGACGGCTTCCACTTCGGAAGGCTCCGGTTCGCGCTCGGCCAGCTTGCACATCACCTGCGCCTCCGCGACCACCACGCCGTCAACCGTGGCGCGGCCGGCCATCTTCGCGACGGTCGCTTTGCGCCTGACTACCTGCATTTCCATGCGCAGTGTGTCTCCCGGCCGGACCGGCCGCCGGAACTTCGCTTCCTCAACGGAGGCCAGCAGGACGATCTTTTTTTTGCGATCCGGAATCTGCTTCAGCACTAAAACGCCCGCCACCTGGGCCATCGCTTCCACAATGAGCACGCCGGGCATAACCGGATAATCCGGAAAATGGCCCATGAAAAACGGTTCGTTGGCGGTCACATTTTTGATGCCTACAATCCGCTCCTCCTCGAGCTCCAGAATGGCGTCCACCAGCAGCATCGGATAGCGATGGGGAAGAATATCGCGGATCGCCTGTATGTCCAGCAATGGCATTGGGAATCGCTATTATAGCAGCGATGCATCCGCTGCTCCGGCACGCCAAAACACATGAGCGCGAGATTGTTTCCCTCATCGGCGAGTTCGTCGAATGCGAATCGCCGAGCGACAATGCCGCGGCGGTGAATCGGTTCGTGACTCTGGTTCGCGAGCGTACCCGAGGAATGGGGAAGGCGATGAAGCGTCACCGCGCGGGCGCGTTCGGCGATCATGCGCGTTGCGAGTTCATCCTGCCCGGAGCAAAGAAGGACGGGCGCATTCTGGCGCTCGCGCACTCCGATACCGTGTGGCCGCTCGGAACCCTGCGGCGGATGCCGTTTCGCAGGAGCCGCGGCCGCCTTTACGGACCAGGGGTGTTTGATATGAAAGCTGGGATCGCGTTCTTCATCTTCGCCATGCGGGCCCTCCGTGATCTCGATATTCCCGTGCGCCGGCGCGTGCTGCTCCAGATCAACTCCGACGAGGAGATCGGCAGCCCCTCGTCGCGAGCGATGACCGAGAGCGCGGCGCTGGGAAGCACAGCCGTGCTGGTGCTGGAGCCCGCGCACGGACCCCAGGGCGATCTGAAAACCGCGCGAAAGGGCGTTGGCGATTATCAGCTTCGCGTGCATGGACGCGCGTCGCACGCCGGCCTCGATTTCGAAGCTGGAGCCAGCGCCGTTCTCGAACTCGCGCGCCAGCTCGACCGCATTGCCGGCTTTACCAATCTCCAGCGCGGCATCACCGTCAATCCCGGCCTCATCGCCGGCGGTACGCGCAGCAACGTGGTGGCCGCCGAGGCGCATGCCGAAATCGATATCCGCATCGCCAGCCTGAAAGACGCCCGGCCGTTACACCGCCGCTTCACCGGCCTTCGCCCATTCGACAGACGTTGCTCCCTCGAAGTCACCGGCGGACTGAATCGCCCGCCGCTGGAGCGCACCGCTGCGAATCGCCGCCTGTACGCCGAGGCCCGGCGCGCCGCGCTCGAGCTGGGCTTCGAAATCGATCAGTGTGCGGTGGGAGGGGGCTCCGACGGGAACTTCACCTCTGCTCTGGGCATCCCCACTCTCGACGGGCTCGGCGCCGTTGGCGAGGGCGCCCACGCGCCGAACGAGAATATCGTCACCAGCCGCATCCCCGAGCGCGTCGCGCTCCTCGCCGCCCTCGTCGCGCGCCTGTGAGCCCGGATCCCATGATCGACCGCGTCATTGAATGCATCACCCGCTGCGGCATGTTCACTCCCGCCGTGCGTGTCGGTGTCGCGGTCTCCGGGGGCGCGGACTCGGTTTGCCTGCTGCATGTCCTCCGCGAGCTGGCGCCGCGATGGAATCTTCGGCTGAGCGTCGTTCACCTCGATCACGGCATCCGCGGCGCTGCGTCTGAAGCGGATGCCGCCTTCGTGCGCGACCTCGCCGCCGCTTTCGCGCTGCCGTTCCACCTCCGCACCGCCGACGCCCCGGCTGCCGCCGAGGCGACCCGCGATAACCTCGAGCAGGCCGCGCGAGAGATCCGCCAGGCCTTCTTTTCAGATCTGATCGGCTCCGGAGTTCTGGACCGAATCGCCACCGCCCATACCCGCGACGATCAGGCCGAGACGGTGCTCTTCCGGCTCCTTCGCGGATCGGGTACCGCTGGGCTTGCCGCGATGCACCCCGTTTCCCCTCAGGGTGTCGTCCGGCCGTTCCTGGAAATCTCCCGCAGCGAGGTTCTGGATTACCTGAACACCCACCACCTCCAATGGCGCGAGGACGAATCTAACCGTGATCTGTCATACGCCAGGAACCGCATACGCCATGAGCTCCTGCCTCAGCTCCGCGCCAGGTACAATCCTCAGATCACGGAAGCCCTGGTTCGGATCGCACGCCTCGCTCGCGAGGACGAGGAATACTGGCGGCAGACCGTTCCCGAACCGCACGTCCAGGATGGCGTAATCCTGCTTACAACGGCCGATCTCGCTGCAGCTCCGCCGGCGCTGGCCCGGCGGATTGTCCGGAAATGCATAGAAGCGCTGAAAGGCGACCTCCGCCAGGTCGGCTTTGAGCACGTCGCCGCTGTCCTCGCCCTCGCCACCGCGCCGGAGGGCCGCGGGCGCTTTCGCTTCGGAGATATCGAAGTCTGGCGTTCCTTCGACTGGGTTCGTTTCGCGAGACCCCCGGCCATCTCCCCCCCGCGCCCCGATTATGAGCTC
>DASRCB010000220.1:0-2412 GCA_035653295.1 Bryobacteraceae bacterium | reverse complement strand
GATCAGCGCCGCGCTGAACGCCGCGTCGCCCCCGTGCTCGTCGTGCCACAAAGAGGGGCGGTCGCAACCGCGGACTTCAATGGCGCACGCGCTGGAGCTGGGACAAAGCGATCCAGCGCTGGCCTCCCACGCGAAACTGAGCTTTCGCGATGGCGCGTATTCGTACGTCATCGAGCGGCGAACTTTTACGGTCAGCGACGGCGCCGGCGCAGTCGCCGTGCCGATCAAGTGGGCCTTCGGGGCCAATTCGCAGACTTACGTTCTCGAGTATCAGGGCAAGTTGTACGAGAGCCGCGTCAGTTACTATCCGAACATCGACGCACTGGACCTGACCATGGGCGATCAGGACACGCATCCCCGAACGCTGGTGGAAGCGATGGGCCGGGAGTTGTCCAATGGCGAAGCCCGGGCCTGCTTCGGGTGCCATGCAACCAATGCTGTCGCGAACGATCAGGTGCGGCTGGATGCGCTCACTCCCGGAGTTCAATGCGCGCACTGCCATGCCGGCGCCGATGCGCACCGGCAGGCCATCGCTCAGGGCAAGGTCGGATCCATACCGGCAAAGCTAAGCCGATTATCGGCGGAAGATATGGCCAACTTCTGCGGCCAGTGCCATCGCAGCTTCGCCGAGGTGGTGCGGAACCGGCTCTTCGGGCCGGTGAACGTGCGATTTCAGCCTTACCGGCTGACTGAGAGTAAGTGCTTCAACGGGAGCGATAAGCGGATCAGCTGCGTGGCATGTCACGATCCGCACGTCGAAGTGGTTGGGGAAGAGACGAGCTATGACCCGAAGTGCCAGGCCTGTCACGGCGTGGACGCTCCCGTTTGCCGTGTCGCCAAATCACAGTGCGCGAGCTGTCACATGCCGAAGGTGGACCTGGCAGGCGCGCATCAGACATTCACCGATCACTACATTCGGGTGGTGAGGAAGGGCGAAGGATATCCGGAGTAAGTGGGGCAGCGCTCCGCCGTCCCACTTAGCTTTTTTAGAAGTAATACTTGAACGCGAATTCGATCAGGCGGTCGCCGACTGAATACAGCGGCTTGCCTGTCGTTTGCGTGTTGGTGTTGGTTTGGCTCAGCACGTTGCCGGGACCGCTGAAGCTCAGCGTTGTATCGACGTTGCCGTTGATGTTGAACGCCGGATTCGGGCGGTTCAGGAAGTTGAACGCCGAGAAGCGCAGCTGCACGCTCTGGCGCTCGGTAATGCGGAAGTTCTTGAACAGCGCCAAATCGCTGTCAAAGAATGCCGGGCCGTGGATATAGGGCCAGATAATCGAGCCCTGCTGGCCCATGGCCGGTGGAGCGAAGCAGGATGGGTTGAAGTGCTGGCCGCTCGAGAGATGGCTGCGCGGATCGCAGGTCAGAACCGGCTCCAGCGCCAGGCCGGGGGCGTTGCTGCCAAGCCAGGTCATGGGTCCGACACCTACGGTGTGAGTGGCGCCGGCTGCGTCGGTTAGACTGACGTTACCGTAAGTGGCGTTCAGATTGCCGTTGGTGTTCGGCTGGAGCGGCACGCCGCTCTGGATCTGTGTTACGCCGGAGAACTGCCATCCGTTGACCGCGCCGGCGAGGATGCGGTTGCCGTGAATGGGGTTGGGCAACTGCCAGATGTATGCGGCGTTGAAGATATGCGTACGGTCATAAGCGAGGACCCCGTAGTTGCACTTGATGCAGAACGGATCAACGAGATTGCCGGCGCTGGGTCCGTTCTGACTCACATTGTCGCGGATGCCGAGGACCTTGCCGAAGGTGTAGTTGACCACGAAGGTGAACGGTCCCGACTGCTTCTGGAGAGTCGCCTGAAGGGAGTTGTAGTTGGCATAGCTGCCGTGTCCGGCGATCCAGGTGTTACCGAAGCTCTGCAGCGGCCGGAAGTCGTTCGTTGGGAAATTGCCCGACCAAATGGGAATTACCTGTCCGGTCCGCGGGTCGGGTCCGAAGAAGGAGCCGAGTGGCGGGACGTTGAAGTTATAGGGATCTGCGTTCGTACCGGCGAACAGCAGATCGCGGCTCCGGTTTCCGACGTAAGATAACTCGAACAGCGTGTGCCGGAAGAACTGCTGGTCGATGGAGATGTTGTAGTCTTCGGTGTACGGAACCTTGCCGTCGCCACGATCGAGCGCCTGGATGTCGCAGCCCGTACCGCAGGCCGCGTTCGTGGTCGTTGACGGGTTGGCGCTGGTGATCTGGGCGAGGGACGTCATACCACTGGTGAGCACGGTCGCGTTAGCGACGCCGAAGGGAACCTCGTAGGGGTTCTGGATAGTGTTATAGGCGATCTGATAGCGGTAGAGGCCGAAGCCGCCGCGCAGCACCGTTCGGCCGTTGCCGAATATGTCCCACGCGACGCCGACGCGCGGATCCCAGTAGAACAGGGGCGACTTCCAGCCGGACTGGGGAATGCTCTTG
>DASRCB010000219.1:0-5308 GCA_035653295.1 Bryobacteraceae bacterium | reverse complement strand
CCAGAAGCGTTTCTATAAGCAGCTCATCGCCAAAGCGGACGACAGGTTTGACGCCCATCTCGCCCGGTTGAAGAAGAAGGAAAGGAAATAACCATGTCCCGGAATGTGAATCAGATCATCCGCACGCTGAATCCCGCGCAGCGCAGGAAGGTCGAGGCCCGCGCGGCCGAATTGATCGCCGAAGAAATGACGCTGCAGGAACTCCGGCGCGCGCGCAAGCTCACCCAGGTAAGCGTGGCAAAGGCGCTTGGCATTACCCAGGACAGCGTTTCGCGCCTTGAGAAGCGCAGCGATATCCTGCTCTCCACCCTGCGCAAGACCGTCCAGGTGATGGGAGGGAACCTCTCGCTCGTGGCTGAATTTCCCGACCGTGCACCCGTAGTCCTGTCCGGCATTGCCGAAGAACGGGCTGACGCGAGGCCACCCCGCCGCAAGCGCGCATGAACGCGCCCGCTGCTCCGGGAACCGCCGGACCTCAGCATTGGCAGGTAAAGGAGGCACTCGGACGAACGCTGAAAAATTGGATCTGGTTTTAAGGCCCGACCCTGCGCCCAACGCAGGCGCCTTCTCCACCCAATCCTGCCCTCGCGCCCACGCGAACGGTCTGGCTACGACAACGATCCCCCACCGAACGTTCTCAATCAACAGATCAGCCTAAAGCTTCAGGAAGATCTTCCGGCGGTAGAGCCAGTAACAGGCGCACCACATGACCGCCAAAACCGCGCAGGATTGGGCCACCGGCGCGAGCGTGCCGATCCACGTAAATCCGCGCGTGAACACGGCCACGGCGCGATTCAGCCATCCGTGCAGCAGCATGCTCAGCGAATAAATGAAGATCGAGTTCATGCCGACCACGAGCAGCGGAAACGTCCAGCGCCGGTAACCGAGAATCTCCACGACGCAGTAGAAGCCGATCAGCATGAACAGCACCCAGCCCAGGCTGTACAGGATGAACGACGCCGTGCAGAGCTGCTTGATCATCGGAATCCAGGGCGACAGCCCCAGCCCGACAGCGAACGCGCCCATCATACACGCCGCGAGGATCTTCAGGCGCTCGGCATGTGTCCGCTGAGATCGGAACAGCATGCCCGCCCACACGCCGCTGAGCGTCCAGACGGTGCTGGGGATGAAGTTCAGCGTGGAATATGCCGGGTCGTAATCGTAGTGGAAGATGAGCCGGTCGAATTGTAACCCCACGCTGCCGGTCTTCGAAAACGGGCCATCCGGTCCGGGAAACGCGAACAGCAGGGCGGTCCACCCGGCCAGCAGTCCGGCGGCGATCACCACCTGCCACCGAAAGCGCGCCTGCATGATGAGGAAGCTCAGCGCGTAGGTGAACGCGAGCTGAGCCAGCACGTTGATCAGTTGCGGCTTGATCTGATTGGCGCTGACCCAGATGAGGATTTCGCTGAGAATGATGAGCTTCGCCGCGCGAACCAGCACGTGGCGCATGTTGTCGTGGAACGTGGCGCCTTCGGCCGTGCGGCGCGCCAGCGCATAAGGAAGCGCCACGCCGGCCATGAACATGAACGATGGCTGGATCATGTCCCAGAAGACGGCGCCCTGCCAGGGCACGTGATCGAACCAGCTGGCGACCCGGTCCCAGGTCGGGTTATTGCGCAGGAAGGCGAACCCGAAGCCTTCCGACGCGAGCAGGATCATGATGAATCCGCGAAACGCGTCGAGAGCGACGAATCGCTGTGGAGCAGTTTCCCTCGATAGATCGCGCGATGCGGCAGGCTGTGCTGCGGCCATGGCCGGAGTCTATCATGCCGCTCGAATCAACTGCGGAGCGAGCGGCGCGCTGGACGTGCGCCGCATCCCGGATTAGTTGAACGCGCGGCCCCGCGGCGTGCAAGCCCGGGGCTTGCGGTGCATCAGACCTTCGCCGGCGGCTTGGTCGTCGCCTTCCACTCCTTCTCGTCCCAGTAAAGGACTCGGCCTTCGCGATAGGACTGCACCGAGAGGTTGATCACCGCCTGGGCGCGCGCGCCGGTCTCGACATCCAGATGAGGCTTCTGGCGGGTGCGCATGCAGTCGAGGAAGTTGGAGATGTGCCGGGTCATCATGTCCGGCTCGAGGTCGACCGGAATCTCGATGGGGTCGAGTCCGAACTTCTGCTCGTACTCGGGCGTGACGCCGGTGCGCTTCTTCTCCTTCTCGTTCCAGACGACCTCCGGCTTCACCGTGATGTGGTCCGTCGGAGACTCAAACTCGCCGTTCTCGACCATCACCACCGTGCCCTCGTGGCCGCGGATGATGCCCGGAATGTGCTGTGAGTTGGCCATCGACGAGCTCAGGATCAGGCAGTGGCCCGCCGAGTATTCGGCCATGAGGTTGTAGGTGTCCGGAACTTCGCGCTCGTCCTTGAACACGTAAATGCCGCCGCTGCCCATCACCTTGTACGGGAACTGCGCCTGACCCCAGCAGATCTGCAGCGGGGAGACGACGTGATAAAACAGATCGGTTGCAATGCCGCCGGAGTAATCCCAGTACTTGCGGAAGCGGAAGAAACGGTCCGCGTCCCAGGGCCTTTTGGGCGCCGGTCCGAGCCACGTCTTCCAATCGATATAATCGTCGCCCTTTCCGTCGGGGCCGGCGCCGGGATCTATGGGCCAGTTCCACTCGCCTTCAATGGAATTGCGATGATACGAGCCCTGGCTCATCAGCACCTGCCCGATCATGCCGTCCGCGATGGCCTTGCGCGCCTTCCACCACTGATCGCCTGACGTGGTCTGCGAGCCCACCTGAAGCACGCGTTTCGTTTCGCGCACCGTGTCCACCAGTTGCTTGATTTCCTCGTTGGTGTGGCACATCGGCTTCTCGAGGTAGACATCCTTGCCGTTGTCCATGGCCTCGAGCGCGATCTTGGCGTGCCAGTGATCGGGTGTGGCCACGATCACCGCGTCGACGTCGGGGCGCGCCAGCACTTCGCGGTAATCAGAGTAGCCCTTGGCCTTGTGCTTTTCGGCGTTCATCCGCTTGCGTTTTTCATACACGTCGCACACGGCGACGATCTGGCACGAGTTGTTGGACTCGCCGAATTTAGCGAATTTCTCACTGACGTAGGTTCCGCGTCCACCGACGCCAATCGCGGCGATCTGGATACGGTCGTTGGCGCCGATCACACGGCCCGATGATTTCGCGCCGCGGCCGAAGGCGCGGGATGCAAGACCCAGGCCGAGACCCACGCCACTCGCGGTCTTCAGGAAGTCCCGGCGGTTGGCATCGTTCGCTTCAGACATGGAAGTCCTCTCTTTTTTAGATTTGCGGCTCGATGGGGGCAAGCGCTAACCCGAGTTTACTCCTCAGGCTCGCGTCGCCGCAAACAGGAGAGAAACACGCCAATGCTGTGCATCGGCGGGATGCGGCGGAAGGGACGATCTCTGGCCGGCGCCGGGTCCGCTATCGAGCGGTCCGGCGCAAGGCCGGTTGGGCCGCATACGCGGCGACAGGTGAGTGGTTCAGACGATCTCAGCCTCCGCTCGTCAGCAACACCGAACCGATCTTGCTGAAGATGGAACTGATGCTGTTGGAGACCCCGGGCATAATGGCGCCCGCGGCGACGGCGACGAAACCCGCCATCAAAGCGTACTCGATCAGGTCCTGACCTTTCCGATCGCCCCAAAGCTTGCGCAGAAGGTTGTTGAGCATCACGTCTCTGTCATCGGCGCTCGGCAAGTGTGCCTTTATGGGACGAATGCCCGGGTTACGAGAGTACCGGCGCCTGGGGCGTTTCCCTGAAAAAGGGCGTCAAAACGCAAAAATCCGAGGCGAAACTACGACAAAAGCCCGGAACTGTGTCCTCGGGCGGACACATCCGCAGACCTCGCACCCCGGCGCGGATTCACACAATAACGGATCGCGGCATCAAGGCACAACGCTGAAATTGCAAGGTCGATGACAATCACCGGCCAGGCGTGGCGCAGGCCAAGCGCCGTGGTGAACGTGGGGATGAGCGGAAGAAGGATGAGAGCGACCGGGGCGGGAGTGAGCGCGATCAGGGCTCCCCGAACAGGCGCGCTGAGAGAGCGCCGCAGAAACAGCGCCTGCCCCACCAGACCACCAGCGAGAGGCCACGCGAGCGTGTAGCTTGCGCCGGGGACTTGCCAGGCGCAGAGAACACCCAGGACGCCGACGATGATCAGGGGAATCCGCCTGCTTGCCGAGGCTGCGAGCAGCAGAACGACGGCGATAGGCACGGCCCAGGTTCCCGGGTACACCATCAGCGGAGTCAGCAAGGTCGTGAAGTAGACCGCGTCGTAGCTGGACCGGACATTGCTCAGGTCAACATTGCCGAAGGCCCGCGTCAGGTTCAGGGCGTAGCGGCCATCCTCCTGCAAACTCCGCAGGTCCAGATGCGCGGCATCGTCGAACCTTGTGTGGTAGAACTCCACGTGATCGATGAAGGCGAAGTTCAGCCCGTTCAGACCGCCGCGCTTGAACACCGTCAGGTCGGTGTCGTTGGGCATCCGCCGGTAGACCTCGTAGCTGAGCGACGAGGCCTGCGCCCAGGGGACCGCATGCTGCAATTGCCGGATCAGCGTGAGGTTGCCGGGGCTGGTTTCGAACATGTACGATGGTCCGCTCGTCCCACGCGCTTCGAAGTTCAGCACCACGCCCGGATCATGACGCCAGGGATGGTCATTCATGAAAACCCGGGCCCCGATGAGGCCGCGCTCCTCCGCATCGGTAATCAGGAAAATGACGTCGTTCCGCAACCGCGGGCCGGCGCGGAGCGCGCGCAGCGTTTCGAGCAGCGTGGCCACGCCACTGCCGTCGTCGGACGCGCCCGGACCTTCCGGACGCGAATCGTAATGGGCGGCGAGCATCACCGCGCGCGTATTCGCCGTCCCCGGCATTCGGGCCAGGATGTTTTCCGCCGGGTCGCCGCCGGCGCTGCCTGTCTGGATCGATGAATCGAGCCCCTCACGCGCCAGAGCGGCGCGAATCCAGTCCTGCACGCGGCGGTGTTCGTCCGTACCGGGCGGATGAGGCCGTTGCGCGATGGCCCGTACGATGACCATCGCGCGTTCGGCCGAGAATCGATCGGCGGGCGCGGAGGCGGGCAGCGGATCGGGCCGGCGCGGCGGCCAGAATCCGAGTACTACCCACACCACCAGCGATGCAACCGCAAAGACGCGAATCACAGCGGAAGACCAGCGTATCAGGAAAGGAATTGCCGCCACGCTTCGATGCCGTCGCGGTTATGGACCCGAAGCGCGTGCTGGCCTTCGAGCGCCGCATTGGGATCCTGAAGCAGGCAGCGCCCGACGCGCGCGATATCGAAAACGTCGTCGATCTCGGC
>DASRCB010000218.1:0-21722 GCA_035653295.1 Bryobacteraceae bacterium | reverse complement strand
AGCAGAAGGCCCCGTTGTAAGGAAGTGCGGTGGGCGGAACACAGCAGTTGCAGGCCCGGCAAATCGATCCTCTGTATCGCCGCGAGATTCAGTATTGTGACCGTGTCCGCCTGAAGGTTCTCCAGCAGCGCCGCGCGCAGTTGTTCGGCGGTGGTGATGGACAGCTCTCCGGACGCGTACAGGACTCGAGCCTCCTGTTCCTGCACCTGGCGAATCTCCAGATCTGTAACGTCAACGCTCATCGCGCCCTCTGCGTTCACTCACACGCCTCCAGCATGGCGGCGGCAATCGCCGGCAGGGGCAGCACACGCGCCGCGGCGCCCAGCCGGATGGCCTCCCTGGGCATTCCAAAGACCACGCAGGTGGCCTCGTCCTGCGCTATGGTGTACGCGCCAGCCTGCTTTAGTTCGAGCAGTCCGCGCGCCCCATCGTCCCCCATGCCTGTCATCAGAACTCCAACCGCGTTGCGGCCGGCATATCGCGCCCCGGAGCGGAACAGCACGTCTACGGAGGGACGATGCCGGCGCACCGGCGGGCCATCCCGAACCTCGACCAAATAGCGGGCCCCGCTCCGCTTCAGCAGCAGGTGGCGATTGCCGGCGGCGATCAGCGCGTGGCCGCGGAGCACGGTGTCTCCGTTCTCCGCCTCTCTGACGTTCACCGCACAGAGGCCATCGAGGCGCGCCGCGAATGCCGTCGTGAACTTCTCCGGCATGTGCTGGACGATGACGGTTCCCGGGGCATCCGCGGGCATCGCCTGGAGGAGAACGCGCAACGCTTCGGTTCCGCCAGTAGAAGCTCCGATCAGTACCACCTTCTCCGTCGTGCGCGCCATCGCCGAGCAGGATGCCGGCGAGAGCACGGCATCGGCGGTCAGGGCCGGCCCGACCTGCTGAATGACCCGCATCCGCGCAGTGCTGGCCGCCCTGACGACATCGCACAGCATTTGCCGCGACTCACGAAGAAACTGATGGGTTGCCAGCTTTGGTTTCGTAACGATATCGACGGCCCCGTATTCCAGAGCCCGTAACGCTGTCTCGGACCCCCGCTCGGACAGGGACGAGCAGATCACCACGGGAATGGGATGCTGGCTCATGATCGTCTGCAGGAACGTGATGCCATCCATTCGCGGCATCTCCACGTCCAGCAGGATCACGTCCGGGACCCGTTCGCGAATCCGCTCCGCGGCGATAAACGGGTCTCCGGCGGTAGCCATGATCTCGATTTCCGGGTCGGAGCGCAGAACGTCGCTGAGCGTCTGTCGAACCAGCGCCGAATCGTCAACGATGAGCACGCGGATTGGTGTCACCGGAATTCCTCACGGGATTCGCGGGGCAGCAGGCGGACGAGGACCTCGCCCGTTCCCGTGTCAAACTCGATGGCGCGGCCCCGCGTGCCTCCGACGCCACTGGCTTTGGGAGCGAGTCCACGGGCGGCCAGTGCGTCGAGCGCGGCCTCGACATTCCGGCCGCCCACCCCGAACGGGCACTGAGGGTCGAGGTTCAGAGCATCGGCTCCTCCGAAGAGCTTGATCTCGAGATCACCGAACCGGGCGCCTTGCCGGGAAAATGCGCGCAGCAGCAGATCGATCGTCGTGTCGACAAACCGGAATGCCTCCGGTGCGGGGAGCGTGTCCGCATCGACGCCGGCCTCCGGCAGAAGGCAGTGCGCCATGGCGGCCAGTCCGAGCCTCCGGTCGCGGACGGTGATTGCCACGCACGATCCGAGGATGGTCTTGACCCGCGTAGGCATTCGGCCGCTAAAGAGCTCACCCGGATGAAGGAATACGGTTTCGCCGCTGTCGTCAGCCATTGGCTCTCCGGTATACGGCCGGGGCTACCTGAATCAGCGGCAGATCGAGACCATTCAGGGATTCCGAGTGGCCCATCAGTAGAAATCCGCCGCGGCGCAGGTTCATCGCGATTCGGTTCAGCACGCGCTCCTGGATCCTGCGTTCGAAGTAAATCATCACATTGCGGCAGAACACGATATCCAGCGGCTCGGCGAACCCGTAATCCTCGTCCATGAGATTAAGCTGCCGGAATTCAACCAGCGCACGGATCTCCGGCGCGATCCGGACGACGCCCGCGTGGCGATTCCGGCTGCGCAGCAGGTAGCGGCGGCGAAAAGCCTCGGGAACAGGATCGATCACGCTCTCGCGGTATACCGCCCGCCGCGCCGTCTCCAGCACGGGAATGGAAATATCCGTTGCCCAGATTCGGAACCGGCAGCCGTGATCGCCGCTGACCGCGTGGCTCAGGACCATCGCCACCGTCCAGGGCTCCTCACCCGTGGAACACGCCGCGCTCCAGATGAGCACAGGCCGGTGCACTCCGGCGCCGCCACGGGCCAGTTCGGGAATCACCTGCGCAACCAGGTATTCGAAATGCGAGGGCTCGCGAAAGAAGTCGGTTTTGTGCGTGGTGATCGCGTCGATGAATCCCGGCCACTCTCTTTCCCGGCCCTTGTCGGTGTGAATGTAGTCGCAGTAAGCCGTAAGCGATGGCAGCCCAAGCACCCGCACGCGCTTTCGCAGCCGGCTCTCGAGCGTAATCCTCTTGGCGGGTGCGAGCGCGATGCCGCACTCTGAACCGATCAGCTGGGTCAGTCTGCGGAAATCGCGCTCCGAGATGGTATCGACGGCACGCGCCATGCCGGGTCTGCTGCAGGTTGGCGTCTGCGGCTTCACGCCGCGACCGGGGCCGAACCTCTCAGCTCGAGCAACTGGTCGGCCGAGAATACGCGATCGATGTCGAGGATCATCAGGAACCCGGACTCCCGTTTGCCCATGCCGCGGATGAAGTCGGTGCGAATGGACGTGCCAATGCGCGGGGCTGGCTCGATCTGATCGGGCTCCAGATCAATGACTTCCTCGACGGAGTCGGCCAGGGCGCCGATTACGGTCGTCTCGCCCTCCAGCCGCACCTCCATCACAATGATGCAGGTGTTCACGGTTTTCTCCGTCCCCGACATCCCGAAGGCGAGGCGCAGGTCTACGACCGGGACCACGCTGCCGCGCAGATTGATAACGCCGCGCATGAACTCCGGAGTCCTGGGAACGCGGGTCACGTTGGTGAAATCGAGGACCTCGCGGACCGTCGCCACGTCCAGTGCGAAGACCTCGTTGTCCAGCTTGAAGGTGAGATATTGTCTCGTCTCGGTGATTGCATCTACGCTCATATTTGCCTCCAGGCCGGGCCTCGCGCGCAGAGCGCGAAGCCCGTCCAGCGCGGATCAGTATCTCTCGAAATCCTCGTCCAGCTTGTCGTGACGCGATGCGAGACTCAGCGCGAATCCCCCACCTTTGCCGTTCTTCTTGGCGCCCGCCGGAGCCGCCGCGCCGTGAGCTCCGTTGGGCCTGGACTCCGCTTTCGCGGTCGGCCGCTGCGCGGTCTTTTTCTCGGCGGCGAATCTGCCCACGCGGTTCTGAGCGGAGTTGTCGCCGACATCGAAGAAGTTAATGGTCGCGGTAAGGCCCTCCGCCTGACCGGAGAGCTCTTCGCTGGTGGAGGCCATCTCCTCCGCGGCGGACGCATTCTGCTGGATGACGATCTGCAGCTGCTGCAGCGCGGTATTGATCTGCTCGGCGCCGGTGTTTTGCTCATTGCTTGCGGCGCTGATCTCCTTTACGAGGTCGGCGGTCTTCTGGATATTCGGCACCAGCTTCTCCAGCATCTCCCCAGCCTTCTCGGCGACCTTGACGGTGGAAGCCGAGAGCTGGTTGATCTCGCCCGCGGCCTTCTGGCTTCGTTCGGCGAGCTTTCTGACTTCGGCTGCGACCACGGCGAACCCTTTTCCGTGTTCGCCGGCGCGTGCTGCCTCGATTGCGGCGTTGAGCGCAAGCATGTTGGTCTGCCGCGCGATCTCCTCGATGATGGAGATCTTGTTGGCGATCTCCTTCATCGCGTTGACGGCGTCGGCGACCGAACGGCCCCCTTCTTTGGCATCTTCCGCCGAACGCGTCGCGATCTTCTCCGTCTGCAGAGCGTTGTCGGCATTTTGCCGGATGTTGGAGACCATTTCCTCCATGGAGGATGAGGCTTCCTCGGCTGAGGCTGCCTGCGTGTTGGCGCCCTGCGAGAGCTCGCTGCTGGCGGAACTCATCGACTGGCTCCCGTTGGAGACCTCGTTCGCGACGGTTTTGATCTCCAGCACCACTTTCGTCAGACTCGCGACCATCGCCGTGAGCGCCTGCATCAGCTTGTCCTGAGGAGAGCGCTCGCGCAGGTGAACGGTCAGATCGCCCTTCGCAATCTGTTCCGCCGCGGAAGCGATGTTGTCCATCGCCTCGATGAGGATGTTCAGGTTCTGCTTGATAGTGTTGAAGTCGCCGTTGTAGTTATCCGTGATCTTGGGAGGAATATCTCCTTTGGAGATGCGGTCTACGTAATCAGCCGAAACGTTCAGAGGACCGATGACCGCATCCAGCGTCTGATTGACTCCATCGACGATACGCCGGAAGTCGCCGCCGTGCTTCGCCGCGTCGGCTCGCGTGGCGAGCTTGCCATCCCGGGCCGCCCCCGCCAGCACGTCCATGTCGGCGATCAGCGACGTGAGGTTGGCTCTTACGGTTTCGATGGTCTCATTGATGAACGCCTTCTTGCCTGGGAACCGCTCCAGGGGCGCTTCGAAGTTCCCCCGGCCAAATTCGGCAATGCAGGCCATGGCTTTTTTCTTCACCTGAATGTGGCCGGCAACCATCTCGTTCACACCGCGGGCCATGGTCCGGAACGCTCCCTGGAAAACGTCCGCGGGAATCGCCACATCGATGTCGCCTTTGTTGTGCTCGTCGGACATGCGGTTCATCTCTTCGATGAACCGTTTGACGTTGGCCCGCAGGCGCTCAATCGTGTCGTTGATGAAGGCCTTTTTGCCGGGGAACTGCTCCAAAGACGCGTCGAAGTTGCCCTTCGAAAACTCGTCCACGCACGCCATGGCCTTCTTTTTCACCGCGATGTGCCCCGTAACCATGTCGTTGATGCCCTGGGCCACAGCCCGGAAGGAGCCCTCAAAGCGTTCCGCGGGGATGAACACATCAATGTCGCCCTTGTTATGCTCATCCGCCATGTGTTCCATCTCCTGGATGAGCCGCTTGAGGTTGGTGCGCAGACGCTCGATGCTCTCGTTGATGAAGGCGCGCTTGCCCTGAAACTGCTCCAGCGGCGCCTCGAAGTTGCCCTTCGAGAACTCATCCACGCACGCCATCGCCTTGCGTTTTACGGACACATGGCCGGCCACCATCTCGTTCATCTGCCGGGACATGGTCCGCCAGGCGCCCGGAAACCGGTCGACTGGCATGGCTGCGTCGATCTCACCGCGATTCTGCTCCTCCCACATGCGCCCGGTTTCGGCAACGATGGCCCCGCACTGTTCGATGCAGGCGTTCACCGCGTTTCGGACCCCGTTGAGATCTCCTGGCCATGCATCGACAATCGCTTCCGGGACTACGCCGTTGCCAAGCTCGGCGGCCCGCGCGGCGACGGTGTTAAGAGGTCTCGTAAGAGCGTCCACGATCCGGTTCGCCGCGAGCAGCGTTGGACGCTGCTCTGGTGGCGCGGCATCGGCATCAGCACGCTCGCCGAGGCGTCCTTCCTCGATCGCACTCACCAATCGGGCGAGCTCGGGACAGATCGCTGACCGCATGCTGCCGCCCGGCGCCGGCCGGCGGTTGCGCCCCAGTACAGCGGACGCAGTTTTGACATTCTGTTCTCGAATAGACATCCAGTTTCTGTTCCGCGCGACCGATTTTGTCCAGAATTCGTCGAGCGGTCTTGTCCTTTCTGTAGAGAAGTGCTTATCAGGAGGCAAGTGCTCACTCTTTTCGCACGTGTTGTTGATCGGTATCGCGCAACGGGTACAACATATGCTGGCCGGCAGAAGCGGCATACCACCCTCGAGGGTTTGTCCCTACGCCTCCGCACCCTCGGTCGCGAATGCGCTGCCTTGCAATAATCGAGGCAGTGCCGTCCATCATCGAGGCCGATCACCTCACCAAGGCGTACCGCCTCTACCCCCGTCCTGGCGATCGGCTCAAGGAGCTGCTCACTGTTCGCAAACGCCACACCGAGCACCTCGCGCTCGATGACGTCAGTTTCGCCATCGAGCGTGGGGAGACGTTCTGCATCGTCGGTGAGAATGGCTCAGGAAAAAGCACGCTGCTGCAGATTCTGGCCGGGATCATGGAGCCGTCATCGGGTGAGGTGGCCGTGCGGGGGCGTGTCACCGCCCTTCTGGAGCTCGGTTCCGGATTCAACCCGGAGTTCAGCGGACGGGAGAACGTGTACCTGAACGGGGCCATTCTGGGGCTATCCACCGCGGACATCGACCGTCGGCTCGACAACATCGCGCGATTCGCCGCCATCGGCGATTTCCTGGAGCAGCCGGTGCGCACCTATTCCAGCGGCATGGTGGTCCGCCTGGCCTTTGCCGTGGCTGTGCACCTCGACCCGGACATCCTGATCGTCGACGAAGCTCTCGCTGTGGGAGACATCGGCTTTCGCCAGCGCTGCATGCGCCGCATTCACGAAATGCGCGCCCGCGGTGTAACCATCGTCTACGTTACCCACGACACCGGTGACGTGCGCGCCATCGGCCACCGCGCCATATGGCTGGAGCGCGGGCGCGTGGTGGAAATCGGAGACGCCCGGGAGGTCTCACTGCGTTACACCGCGGCGCTTCTCGAAAAGGACTCCCGCCGTCGGCAGCACGAACATGACCGCGCAGTCCGCTCCACCACCGGCGCGCTCCGCCCGGCGCAGGTGATCGAATCGCTTCCTGAGGGAACGCATCGCCACGGCGACCGGCGCGCGGAAGTGCTGGGCATCGCGATTGTCGATGAGTACGGGCGCGATCTCAGCGAAGCCGTGACGCCCTGCAGCGTGGTGGCCCGCGTCAGCGTGCGTGCGCGCGAAGCAATCGAGGCCCCGGTTATCGGCGTGCAAATGCGCACCGAATTTGGCTCCGACCTTTCCGGCACGAACACACGACGCGAAGATATGGAGCTGCCCGCCATGGCGCCCGGCGACGTGCACACGCTCGATTTTCATCTCCACCTGCCCGCACTGCGCCCCGGCTGGTACACGTTCACCCCCGCCGTCGCCGATGGCACGCTGGAGGACTTCCGCCTCTGCGACATGGTGGAAAACGCGGCGCCGTTGCGCGTGCTGCCCGCGGGCCCGGTTTACGGGTTGCTGCACATACCGTGCATTTCGGCTTCCGCCGTCAGCGCACCCGCCTGAGCCAGCCGGCGGGCCAATAGGTTGCCGCGCGCGGCAGGCCGGGCTCATCGGTCAGCCAGCGCGGCTCCTCGTGGACGAACTCCGGGTGGCGTGCGGCAAATTCCACGGCAGCAGCATAAGGATTGTCGTGGATCCACTGCGGCTCGCCACCGGGCACATCGGCGAGATCGCGCATGACCCCATCGGCGACGACGATATACGACCCCGGCGTGACCAGCGGACACCAACATTCCAGCTCGCGATCCACATGGTCCTTGTCGTGGGCCGAATCGAGGACTATCAGGACGGACTCCCCGGGGCCGATCCCTTCGCGGACGCGCTGCACGACGTCCGGCGACGTCGAGTCGCCCTCGATCACGCGGATTCTCGCGCTCAGACGGTGCGCCGCGATGGCCCGCTCGTCCTCCGGCCGAATGAACTTGTCAATGCCGATCACCCGGCCGTTGCCAAGCGCCTCGCAAAGCGATGCATAAAACGTCAGCGAGCCTCCACGCCATACCCCCGTTTCGATGATGACATCGGGGCGAAGGCGATAAATCACCTCCTGAACGCGCATCAGATCTTCCGGCATCTGCAGCACGGGCAGCCCGAACCAGGCGAAGTTCGCGTAGTAACGCAAGCTCCAGCCGACCCGCGTCCATTCCCGCGTCAAGACATCGAACGCGCCCGGAGTGTAGAGTCCGTGCGTCTGTTCGGCGCCGGCCTCGGCGGTGGTCAGCGTTCGCGCCGCCGTGTCGATGACGATCCTCATGCGCCTCGATTGTAGCGGACCCCGGTCACCTGACCACGACGGTAAGCTTCTCCGACGCGCTGTGGCCCGCTGCGTCCTCGGCGGTTATCGTGTACTCGGTGCTGCGACGCGGATGCACGTCGACACAGCGGCTTAGCGCCGGCCAGACGCCCTGCACGGCAGGATCGATACGCACGGTTTTTGCGTTGTTCACGCCGTAACAGAGCGCCACGCGCTCGCCCGCTCGCACCGCGGCCGGCGTTGCGGTAAAGCTGACGATCTTCAGCTCGCTGCCCCCGATCTGCTGCAAAACAGCGCGATCCCGTTGGGCCACCTTCTCACGCCGCGCTCGGTCGGCATCGCGGTTCGCCTGCCACCGCGCGAAGAAAACCCAACCCACATACACCAGAGCGATCAGCAGGGCGATGGAGGTGAACGGCAGCAGCCGTCGAATGCCGCGGAAAGGCGCCTGCTCGTCGGCCATGTCCCTCATTTTCGCAGTCCGCGCGCGGGGCCGCGGTAAAATCACCCACAGTCCCACCAATGCGTACGTTCATTCCCGCCATTCTTGTGTGCATTGCAGGAGCATGCGCTCAGGAGAAGCCCGCAATCAATAAAGAGCTCGCCAGCCGCGGCCGCGCCATGTTCGTCCAGCGCTGCGGTTTTTGCCACGGCAACGACGCCCGCGGTAATCGCGCGCCCGACCTGGTCCGCTCCCCCGTCGTCCTGCGTGACGAAAAGGGCGAAGGCATAGGCCCCGTGATCCGGAACGGTCGGCCGGATAAAGGCATGCCCGCCTTCCCGATGCCCGACGCCGATATCGAAGCCATCACCGCGTTCCTGCACTCCCAGGTTCAGGCCGGGCTCGAGAGCGCCGAAGTGCCCTCCAACTACGCCATGCAGCGGCTGCTCACCGGCGACGCCGCGGACGGCCGGCGGTACTTCGACACCCATTGCGCTTCGTGCCATTCCGCGACCGGCGATCTGGCGGGAATCGCATCGAAATACAAATCCATCGACCTGGAAGCCGCGTTCCTCTCGCCCGAGCACGACCTGCGAACCGCCGTGGTCACTTTGCAAAACGGCGAAACCGTGCGCGGGCGCGTGCTTCACGAAGACGAGTTCAGTATCGCCCTGCGTGACTCCGCCGGCTTTTACCATTCCTTTGATCGGCGGCGCGTGCGCGCCGAAATCAACGACCCGCTCGCCGCGCACCGTGAACTGCTCTTCCACTACACCGACCAGAACGTGCACGATATATTCGCGTATCTGGCTACGCTGACCGGTCCTGCCGCGAAGGAGGGCCGCTGATGCGCGCGCCACTTTTTCCGTTCGTGTTTGCGCTCGTTGTCTGCGCGGCCGCTCAGGACCTCAACCCGCAGTCACTGCTCCATCCAACACCCGACGTCTGGCCCACCTACAACGGCGACTACACCGGCCGGCGCTACAGCGAGCTGCGCCAGATCAATCGCGACACCGTCTCATCGCTCACCCTGGCATGGGGTTTCCAGGCGCGGTCGTCCATCATCAAGTCGACGCCGATCCTGCTCGGCGGCGTCCTGTACTTCACCGTTCCGAACAACGTATGGGCTGTGGATGCGCGCACCGGCCGGCAAATCTGGCATTACGAATATGTCAATCACGGCGGCGATCTCATCGGCCACCGTGGCGTCGGTCTCTACAAGGACTGGCTGTATTTCGAAACTCCGGACTGCTATCTCGTCTGCCTCAACGCCAAAGATGGAACCGAGCGCTGGAAAAAGCAGATCGCCGACGTGAAGCTGGGCTACTTCAGCACCATGGCGCCGCTGGTAGTGAAGAATCACATCATCGCCGGAGTCTCCGGCGATGTCACGGATGTCCCCGGTTATCTCCTCGCGCTCGATCCCGAAACCGGCGCGACGCAGTGGCGCTGGAATACCGAGCCGCAGCCCGGCGAGCCTGGTTCGGAGACATGGCCGAAGAACAGCGACGCCATCTCTCATGGCGGCGGCATGACCTGGATGACCGGCACGTACGATCCCGCACTGAACCTGCTCTACTGGGGAACCGGCAATCCCAATCCCGTGCTCGCCGGTGACGCGCGGCCGGGCGACAATCTGTACACCTGCACCATCGTCGCGCTGAACCCCGACACCGGTAAGCTGGTGTGGCATTTTCAACCCTCGCCGCACGACACTCACGACTGGGACGCGGTGCAAACGCCGGTGCTTTTCGACGCCAACTGGAAAGGCGCGCGGCGAAAACTGCTGGCCCAGGCCAGCCGCAACGGCTTCTTCTTCGTGCTCGATCGCAGTACCGGTGAGCACCTGCTGACCGCGCCGTTCATCGACACCAACTGGACCGCCGGCATCGACGCGCGCGGCCGGCCGATTCCCAGCAAGGCGAAGGAGCCACGACCCGACGGCACGCTTGTGACCCCCGGCTCTGACGGCGCCACCAACTGGATGGCGCCCAGCTTCGATCCGGCCACCAATCTGTTCTACGTGGTCGCCCGGCGCATCTACAGCATCTTCTATCTCACCACCGTCGGAAAGGCGGAAGGCTGGGCCGGCCGCGATCGTGATCTCTGGGCCGACTCATCGATCCGCGCCATCGATTATCAAACCGGCAAAATCCGCTGGACCAAAGACATCGGCAACGGTGAAAGCGTGGCGGGTATTCTCAGCACCGCCGGCGGCCTGCTGTTCACCGCCGACACTTCTGGCAACGCGCTGGCCCTCGATGCCGAAACGGGAAAAACGTTATGGCATGTCTATGGTGGCGGTCCGATCGAATGCTCGCCCATGACTTACGAGCTGGACGGCCGCCAGTACGTGGTCCAGGCTTCCGGCAGCGTTCTGTACGCCTGGGCTTTGCCGGAGCGGTAAGGATCGACCCCACCACCGCGGTCCTCCGCGTTCAAGGGAACGAAAGCCCGCGGCAGAGATGCTCACTCCGGGCAGGTCATGCGGTCCGTCGTGCCGGGCCGCGTCTGAATGGTGCTTTCGCAGGTGATCTCTTTCGAGAGCACGATGTCATAGGTGTGCGGATCGCCCGGGACGATGAAGCCCATCGGCGTTCGGCCGATCTCCTGTCCATCGCGCCGGATGGCGCCGCCACTCGGAGCAGAGAGAAACTCGACGAACCCGAACGGCTGATTCCTCAGAGTCCCGGCGAATTTCGCAAGCGTGTGATCCGCAACATCGGCTCTCTTGATGCTCTGGCGCGCGCGATCGCGATCCAGCAGCGAATACAGATAGGCCCGTACCACAATGTCGTTCGTCCAGGCCAGCGCCCCGTCGTGCTGCTCCGCGGGAACGAAGACCTTCGACCAGTCCAGCTGTCCAGCCTGGTCCGCAATCTGTGCGCGCGCATCCTCATCGACAGCGACCTTCGTTTCTTTCTGCCAATGATCGATCGATTCGGCGACACTCCCGGCCGCAGGAACGTACGCCGCGGGTTTCGATTGCGCGTTCAACAGCACGGACAACAGGGCGACGCCAAGCACACGGGTCATTACAGCCTCGCCACGATTATCGCCCGGCCGTCAGGTTCACTCGTCCCGCAGGGCGACCATCGGATCCACCCGCGCCGCGCGCCGCGCCGGAATCCACGCCGCGGCTGCGATCACCCCCAGCATGGCCGCGGCGACCACAAGGAACGTCGCCGGGTCATTCGGTCCGACTCCGAAGAGAACGCTGCGAAGCAGCCGCGTTACCAGCAGTCCCAGGGCGGCTCCGGCAACGATGCCCACCGCGCCCGTCGCCAGCGCTTGTCGAAGCACCATGCCCAGCACGGTCCGGCTCTCCGCGCCCAGAGACATGCGCACTCCGATTTCCCGCGTGCGTTGCCCGACCCACAATGCCGTCACGCCGAACACCCCGACGGCCGCCAGCAGCAGAGCGAGCGCCGCGAAAACCCCGATCAGGAAGGCGTTGAACCGCGGCTGCGCCAGTTGCGCGTCCACGACCTCCTGTATTGCAGAGATGCGCTCGAGCGCAAGCTCCGGCGCCACGGCCGCCACCGTTCTCCGCAACGGTTCGATGAGCCGCGTCGGATCGCTCCACGTGCGAACGGCGATATCGAGCGAAGGGCAGGGCATGGTGAACAGCGACTCGTACAACTCCGGCGCGGTGTCATTCTTCAGCCCGAAGTTTCTGAGATTCCCCACCACGCCGGCGATGACGCACGACGCACACGCATCCCCGCGGATGCGGCGGCCCACAGCCTGCCTGGCGCCGCCGAAATATCGCCGTGCGCCGGCTTCGTTGATCATCACCGTGTCGCCGCGCAGGGCCTCTTCGTCGGTAAAGTAACGGCCGGCCAGCAGCGGCATTCCCGTTGCGTGAAAATATCCGGCGGTGACCCCCACCAGATTGGCTTCCGGGCGTTGCGCGCCGGCGGAAGCGCCGTCGATCGTGAAAGAGCCGCTCATCATGAACAACCCGGACATGGCCATGGAGTTCGTAAATCCTGTCGACTCCACGCCAGGTAACTGCTGTAGCCGCTCGGCGAGCGACTGTATGAGCAGCCGCCGCGCCGGCGAGGACAGGGTATTCTCCGGCAATGGCAGCGAGGCCGCAATGAGGTGCTGTGTCTCGAAGCCGGTATCCACGGCGCGAAGGGCGACGAAGCTCCTCAGAAGCAGGCCCGCGGTGATCAGCAGCCCCGCCGCGAGGGCGACCTCGGCGCTGGTCACCAACGCCCGGGTTGAAAACAGGCCCCGCCGGGGGGCCGTGGCCGCGTCCTTCAAGGCCGCGTTCAGATCTCGCCGCGAGCCGGACAGCGCCGGCGCGAGTCCGAACAACAGCGCATCCACCACCGACAGGCCGGCGGCGAACAGCAGCACTGTCCCGTGCATGTGAACGTCGCCCAGCTCGTCGAACCCGATCGGCGACAGTGCTTCGAGCGCCCGCAGCAGCCAGTGCGCCGCCACCAGGCCGAGCGCGCTTCCGGTAATCGAGATGATCGCGCTCTCCGCCAGCGCTTCTCGAACGAGGCGGCCGCGGGACGCTCCCAGCGCCGCGCGAATCGCGGTTTCGCGCCTGCGGCCTGTCTGCCGCGACCACATTAAACCCGCGATGTTCGCGCACGCGATCAGCAGGACGCAGGCCACGGCGGCGAACAACATAAGGAGCGCCGGCCGCAGGTTCTCCACCGCTGCCCCCGAGGCTTTCACGATACGGATGCCGTCGCCCCAGTAACGGACGCCACCGGCGTTCAGGTCCTTCGCGAGGACATCGAACTCGGCCTGCGCCTGCCGTGTCGTTACTCCCCGCCGCAAGCGCCCGATCGCCTGGCAGCTGGTGACCGGCGCCCTGCCGCCGTACAGGCCCCGCGCCGTAAAGTCCACGGCAGTCGTCGTCCAGATGTCTGCGTGGCGCGGCATGTGCGGCAGCACGGGCGCGAACCCGATGGGCATGACGCCAACGATCGTGTAAGGATTGCCGTCCAGCCGCATGGTTCGCCCGAGAATGTCAGCGTCCCCGCCAAATCGGCGGCGCCAGTATGCGTGCGACAGAAGCGCGACACGTGCGCTTGCTCCGTTACGGATTTCATCGTGGCGGAACATGCGGCCCAGCGCCGGCCTGACCTGCAGTACCCGAAACAGATCGCCCACTACGACCACCGCGTCCGCACGCTCGGGCGCGCCCTGGCCGGTTACGCTCACCCTCCACGGCGCATATCCGCCGATACTCTCGAAGGAGCGGTTCGACTGGGTCCAGTGCTCCACCGTGCGGTCGTCGGCGAAAAGCCGCTGGCCTCCACCCGAGCGGCTGTTCGTCACATAAATCAGCGCGAGTTCCTGCGGCTGCGGAAGCGATACCGGCCGCAGCATCAGCGCATCGACTACGGTGAACATCGCCGTGTTCAGGCCCGCGCCGAGCATCAGCGTCAGCACCGCGGTCGCGGTAAATGCCGGAGTGCTTGTCAGTGCGCGAATCGCCAGCTTTCCCGAATACGGCATGCGCCACTCCCGGCCACGAGCGTATCATTGCTGCGATAACACCGGCGCCAAGCCCGGCCAGCAACTCTCGAGCGGGTTTTCCCTGCGCTATCAATAGGCAATGCGCTACGAATTCGTCGCCATCTCTCCTGCCGAGATACCCTGTGCGCGCGAAGCGGTGTTCCAGCACCTCATCGATACCTACGCCAGCGAGACCAATAAGGTCATTTCCACCTGGCGATGTTTCACGGACGCGGACCTCCCGTACCGGCCCCACCCGAAATCGGAGACCGTGCTGGGCATCCTGCGCCATCAGCTTCTGAGCGAACGGCGGTTCTTCGCTGAATTCGCGGCCGTCCCCGAGCCCGCGCCCGCGGTCGTCCTCCCCGACGAGCAAACCGTGGATGCGTTCTGCCGCCGCATGCGCCAGCTGGCCCTGCGGCGGCTGGCCTTCTTTGCCCAGCAGAGCCAGGATTGGTGGCTGGAGGATGTCGCATTCTTTGGCGAGAAGCGGCAGCGCGTCTGGGTATTCTGGAGACGCGTCCTGCACACCTGTCATCACCGCACCCAGCTCACCGTTTACCTGCGGCTGATGGACAGGCCCGTGCCGTCCGTCTACGGGCCCACAGCCGACGTGAGCTGGCGCGGCGCGGATCCGACGAATTCAGTGGAAGCGGCCGGCAGAAAGTAGCGCACTCGGGCTTTGCCGCCGGCCGCTCCCTCAGCCCACACCCTTAGCGCGCCCGCTCCAGCTTGTGCCCGCTGCGCCGGTCCGAGTGCAGCAGGAGGACCGAGAATACGAGGCCGGCGGCGCCGAGGGCCGCGAACATGATCTGGCTCGCCGTGTATCCATGCGTCTGGTCGCGAAGCGATCCGTTCAGCAGCGGGAACACGGCCAGACCGATATTCTGAAATGCCGTCATGAGTCCGAACGCCGTACCGACGCGCGATTCATCCACCACGAGAGGCACGCAGGGCCAAACGCAGGCCGGCACCAGCACGAACGCAGCGCCCAGCACGATCATCGGGATAACGGGCGAGACGGTGGTCAGGCCCAGAATCAGATGCGCCGGCACCATCAGAATGGAGCCGAGCACCATCAGCGTGGCGCGCCGCCCGATCCGGTCCACAAGGTTACCGGCAAAAGGCGCCAGGAACATGGACGCGGTGATGATGATCGATGTTGTTCCCTGCGCCGTGGTGAACAGGTGTGTGATGTTGTAAAACACACCGGCCAGGAAACCGAGTCCTTCGCCGGCGGCCATCGGCAGTCCCCATTTGTCGTGAAAGAAGTCGGTGGACAGCGCCGTGAACGGGAAAATCGCGGAATAAAAGGTGACGCAAATCGCCACCAGAAACCAGTAGGATGCCGGGAAACGGCCGACATCCGACCACCGGATCTTGTCCCCCGATCCTGCCGCCGGAAGCTTCAGTATGGGCTCTGCGTGGCGGTCCATTTCGGTGTAAATCCAGTTCGCTACCAGGCTGAGCAGGCACAGCCCGGCCGCGATCCACAGTGCCCCGCGGAATCCCAGACGGTCAGCCAGCAGTTGCTCCGTGTTGAAGGAGAACAAAGTTCCAAGGCGGCTGACGGTCAGTGTGATTCCGAATCCGAGGGCCAGTTCCTTGCCCGTGAACCATCGCGCCACAATGGCGCTTTGCGCGACAATCATCGACTCTGAGCCCATGCCGAAGATGATTCGTCCGGCGTACGTGGTCGCCAGATTTGGCGCCCAGGCGACGATTGCGGCTCCGGCGACCACAAGCGTCGACATGATCAGGCTGGCCCGCCGCACGCCGGCGCGGTCGATCAGGACTCCCCCCGCGAGCACAGCGAAAACTGCGGCCACGCTGTACATCGTGTACATCGAGCCAATCGCTGCCCGGTTCGTATGGAAGGCCTGGATCAGCGTGGTTTCGATCGCGCCAACGCTGTCATAGGCGAAGTAACTGCCGAAGGCCATCAGGCTCGCGAACGCCAGGATCGAGAAGCGATACAGGCCGCGCGCCGGATGGAAGAGGCCCATCGGGTGGTCGTTCACAGGAGCTTCGATCATAACGCAGCATCGCCGTCCACGAGCAGTACCCCAATTCCTTCATGTACTTAGCTGGGAAAAGCCGCACCCGTGTCTGGTATAATCTGACGTATGCATTCAGTTGCCCCGCCGGTCTTGTGATCCCGCAGTAAGGCTGCGACTCCGGCCGCCGCGCCGAGCGCAACCTTTCTTACTCTCATCGCCTTAGCAAGCTTTAATCCGCAATCTACACTCTTTCAGGAGGGAAAATCTGGAATGCCAAATTCCACTGCAAAACGTTTTGCCATGGTGGCCGGTCTGCTCACCGCGCCGATTACGGCCCGGATGGATAAGCCGCACCCGCCAAAACAGGCGCTTGCAGATGACAGATGCTTGAAATTGAAGCACTTCTTCCAGCGGAAGAAGTCCCCTCTGGCGTCCGAAGCCGACGAGTTCGTAGCTGCGGCGGACCGCAATCGACTCGATTGGCGCTTACTGCCGGGTATTGCTTTCGTGGAGTCCGGCGGTGGGAAAGACTATCGGAATAACAACGTTTTTGGTTGGGACAACTGCCACAAGGCCTTCACTTCGGTTCGCGCAGGGATCCACGCCGTCGCGGCGCGGCTGGCCAATTCACCGCTTTACCGGCACAAAAACACCGATCAGATCCTCGGGACCTACAACCCGCGTCCTGAATACTCAGAAAAGGTCAAAGCGGTCATGCGGATGATCGCAGCCGCCCCGGTGTCGGAAACAGCTGCAGACTAGCCTGCGAATCGGGCCACACCGAAAAGAAGCGCGCCGAGAATGATCAGCCCGCCCAGGCCTCCCACGGCCCAGCGCATGTAGCGGGACTTGGCGGATTCCGATCGATTGTCATCGGCCTTCATTTGCTCGTCGAGGCTGTCAAACATAAACACCTCCCTGTCCATAAGGCCGCTGCGCGGGATCATACCGCGCCGGAGGTTATGAATCCACCTGAAGTATAGTTCCAACTCCGCGAAAACGCACGCGAAAAATGGCGGTCATTTGGCACCGTATGTCACTGCTGTTGCGCCAAACCAGGCAGTACTGACCTCTCCCTGATGGTGGGCAGGGTTTGTCCGGGCGGACCCCCTGCTGAGCCGTGCCGGTCGACGATTTCGCGCCGCGGCATCTGTCTCTCAGCCAACCGCTTGATCGGTAACGAACAAGGAACCGGGCCACCGCGGGAACCGTCTGTTAACATTCATGACGTGCGCGTCAGAGTACTGTTTTTCGGCGTTCTCCGGGACATCGCCGGCGTGGCGGAAGATCGCCTCGACATGCCCGAAAACGCCACTCTGGGCGCAATTTTCGATCACTACGCGCAGCTGTTTCCGCGCCTGCGGCAGATGAGCGCAAGCATCGTAATGGCTCGCAATCAGGCGTTCGCCGCCCGCGGCGATTCCATCGCCGACGGAGATGAGGTCGCGCTGCTGCCGCCTGTAAGCGGCGGGGCGGGCAAGTGGACGCATGCGGTTGTCGATGACCCGCCTGGCTGTCTTTTCGCCCTCACTCGTGAGCCCATCGACGCGGCGGCGCTGGCCCGTTCGCTGGTCCGCGGCGAAGATGGCGCCGTGGTCAATTTCGAAGGCGTGGTGCGCAACAACACCAAAGGCCGGCCCACTTCGTTCCTCGACTACGAATGCTACGAACCCATGGCGATTCGCGTTCTCGCCGGAATCGGGGCCGGTCTGGTCCGTGAATTCGCGGTCGGCCGGGTGGCCCTCGTGCACCGCCTGGGCCGTATGAACGTGGGAGAAACCAGCGTCGCCGTCGTTGTTTCGGCGCCGCATCGCCGGCCTGCTTTCGACGCTGCGCTGGAAGGAATCAATCGCCTGAAACGGCTCGTGCCGATCTGGAAGAAAGAACATTTCGCGGACGGTGAAGTGTGGGTGGATGGCGAGTGGGATTCCTCCGTCGCTGGCCGCTGATCGCCGCCCCGGTGCTGCTCGCCTGCGCCGGTATCGTGCCCGCGCAACAGGCCGACATCCGCGTGAATGTCCGGCTGGTGCGCCTGCTGGTTACCGTCAAAGACGCCGCTGGAGGAATCGTTACCGGCCTGGATCGCTCGGATTTCACCGTGCTCGACGACGGCGTGCGTCAGGAGATCGCGGTCTTCGAGCGTCAGACCGAGCAGCCGCTCTCCGTCGCCATGCTGGTCGACACCAGCGGCTCCACGGGAATCGAACTGAAAACCGAGAGTGATTCCGTCGTCCGTTTCTTCAACGCCCTCATTCGCGAAGGCAATCCGAGCGACGCCGCTGCGTTCTACACCTTCAACTGGCAGGTCACCTACGGTTCCTACACCCGTAAGCTGGCCAGCCTGGAGCGGGATGCGCGCCACCTGAAGTCCGAGGCCGGAACATGCCTTTACGATGCGATTTTTTATGCCGCGCGCGAGATGGAGTATCGCGAAGGGCGCCACGTCATGATCATAGTCACCGACGGCGACGACACGGTCAGCAGCAAGAGCTTCAATGAAGCCATGGAGGCGGCCCAGCGCGCCGACGCCGTGCTGTACCCCATTGTGGTGGTCCCCATCCGCAACGACGCCGGCCGCAATGTTGGCGGCGAGAATGCGCTCACCACCATGGCCCAGCGCACCGGCGGGCGCGTGTTCACGCCCGCTCCCGGACCGGAGCTGGATCGCGCCTTCAGCGACGTCCTGCGCGAACTGCGCACGCAATATCTGCTCGGGTACTACCCGCGCTCCATTCCGCCCACAGCAGGAGTTTTCCATTCCATTGCCGTGAAGCTGTCGCGCCCGGAATTGCGGCCCATCACGCGCAGCGGCTATTATGAGGATTCCGAGCGCTGACACCCGATGGCCGGCAAATCCAAACAGCGGGCGCCCGAGCAGACATTCGAGGAAGTCAATTATCTTCGCTGCCTTACGGATAACGGCGTGCGCGTGCGCATCCGCCTGAGCGATAACAGCGAACTCTCAGGGCGCATTGAGTTCTTTGATGCGGCATTCATTCGCCTGACCCGCGACGACGGCCCGAACCTGTTCGTTTACAAGCACGATATCAAGTACCTGTACGAAACGGTGGAGGAGTAGCGCGGGTTGACGCCGGAACTCGATACCGCGATTGGCATTGCGCGCGACGCGGGGGCGTTGCTCTCCGGGTATTTCAAACGCCATGTTCGCGCCGAGAGCAAAGGTGAGTTCGACATCGTCACCGAGGCGGATCGCGCCTCGGAGCGATTCATTGTCGAAAACCTGAGGAAGCGCTTCCCCACGCACGCCATCGTGGCCGAGGAGGGCGGTGGGTATCAAACCGACGCTTCCGAGTTTCGGTGGTACGTCGATCCCCTCGATGGCACCACCAACTTTGCGCACGGATTTCCGATCTACAACGTCACCCTCGCTCTGGAGCGCGCGGGCGAACTGGTTGCCGGCGTCATCTTCGACCCCGTGCACGACGAGCTCTTTCAGGCCGCGCGAGGGGAAGGCGCCTTCCTCAACGGTGAGCGCATCCATGTAAGCCGCGCACCTCGTCTCGACAGCGCCCTGCTGGCAACCGGCTTCCCGAGCCGCAAGAGACATCGCAACCTGAACGTACACTTCTTTTATCAGCTGGCGATGATGACCCACGGCATCCGCCGCGCCGGAGCGGCGGCCATCGATCTGGCGTGGGTGGCGTGCGGACGGCTGGACGGGTTCTGGGAGTTTGGGCTGAATCCGTGGGACATGTCCGCTGGTGTGCTCATTGTCGCCGAAGCGGGAGGCCGCGCCTCCGACATGAACGGCGGACCAGTGAACGTTCGCGGACCGCACGTGGCCGCCGATAACGGCCTGATTCACGACGAACTGCTGGCCGTGTTCGCGGACGTGTTTGCCGGCACGTTCCAGTACCCGTTGCCGGAGATATCGGCCGAACACGGCCCGGCGGGCACTTGAGTTCCGCCGAATGCGAGCGGAACCGCGTAGTAACATGAGAACAACCACGAGGAGTTTTCCCGAGCATGTGGAATAAACGTAAAGACGAAGAGTACCCGCCCCGGCCTGCTGCCGGCAGCACGTCTTATACCGCGCCCGTTTCGACGCCCGCCCCGGCGCCTCCCGCGGCGCGCGAGCCGGTTCCCGTGGCGCCGCCACCGTCGCAGCGGATACCCGAAACAGACTACGCCCGCGGAGGCCCCGCTATGATCGGCAAATCTGTGGCTATAAAGGGCCAGATCTACAGCCGTGAGGACATCACCATCGACGGCGAGGTGGAGGGCTCCGTGGAAGCCCTCGAACACAAGGTCACCATCGGACCGAACGGGCGCGTCAAGGCCACGCTCAAGGCTCGGGAAGTGGTGGTGCTCGGGCAGGTGTACGGGAATATCGAGGCCGGCGAGCGAGCCGAGGTCCGCCGCGAAGCGCGGCTCATCGGCGACATTCGCACCATGCGCATCATGATCGAGGACGGCGCGTTCTTCAAGGGCGGCATCGATATCGTACGCGCCGATGCGAGCGGCGGCCGGGCGCGCAAAGAGAACAAAGAGAGCGGATACGCTCCCTCCCAGACCGTGCTGCAGGCGCCTTCCGAACCGGACTCCTCGATCGACGCCGCCGAAGTGAAGCGATAGAGGGCGTCCCGGCGGAAATGAGTCGTTCTCCGGCAGCGCCGTCCGGCACGGGACAGCAACGCACCAGCAACGGCCTGGATCAGTTTTTCGCCTCCATCCGCGACCGCGAGAACCTGTCCCTGATCGACCTCGCCGGCGCGAGCCAGGCGAACATCAGCTTTATAACCGAAATGGGCCACCGCCTGTATGCCGACGATTTACTGCGCAGCCTGGATGACGCCTTCGGACCCGCCGAAGGAATGCTGGAGCGGCAGGCCGATCCGCAGCGCATCGACGAATTCGTCAATCAGGGATTCGATTTCCCGGAATGTTCTGTGGATGGGGCGCTGGTCTGGGATACGCTCCAGTTTCTTGGCCCCGAGTTACTCCAGGCGCTGGTGGACCGGCTGTACCATATCATGCGCCCCGATGCGCACCTGCTTGCCATTTTTCACGGAAACGAAAAGGCCCGCACCGTACCGATCTATCACTACCGCATCAATAACGCCCGCACCGTCACCATCATTCCGCGGGGGGAGCGCGCGCCCGCGCAGGTGTTCAACAATCGCCTCATCGAGAAGGTTTTTCAGCAATGGGGCGCAATCAAGTTCTACGTCACACGGGATAATCTGCGCGAAGTGATGGTCCGCCGGTAGCCGCCCGGTTGATCCAGACCTTCTCCGCCCCATCCTTGCAGTGAAATAATAATCTGTTTCTACCCACATGGGCGAAATCCGATACCGCAACCGACGCGCATGGAAGATTGAAGACCAGGATACCCGCGTTACCGTCACTGTTGAGGGCGGCCATATCGCGGAGATCCTCCACAAGCCAACGGGCATCAACCCGCTGTGGACTCCGCCGTGGCCTTCCATCGAGCCCTCGACGCACGCTCTGGAAACGCATCCCGAGTACGGCGCGGATGCGGAAAGTAAGCTGCTGTCCGGAATCATGGGCCACAATCTGTGCCTCGATTTATTCGGGGGCCCCTCACCGGAGGAGGCCGCGGCCGGTATGACCGTTCACGGCGAGGCGTCCATTGTGCCTTACGAAATCAGCGCCGGCGATGGCCAAATGACCTGCCGCTGCCGCATGCCGGTCGCCCAGCTGGCCTTCGAGCGCCGCCTGCGGCTCGCGCCGGGCGGCGTCCTGAATATCGAGGAAACGGTGGAGAACCTGTCGGCGCTCGATCGCCCGATCGCCTGGACCGAACACGTAACCCTGGGCCC
>DASRCB010000217.1:0-15981 GCA_035653295.1 Bryobacteraceae bacterium | reverse complement strand
ACGGGGGGCTGAAGTAGTATACCGCACCCGAACTTCCGCTTGGATTACAAGTGTAGCGGCAGCCGCAGGGGTTCCATCCGGGACTCCGGATTCGATCTGCCGGGCCGCAGTACCAGTACTCTCGTTCACCCTTACCCGCGCGCCGGTGGCCTCGACCTCTGCTATTCTCGCTGTTATCTCGATTGCAGACCATCGCTCGGGTATGGCCCTGCGATCTGCTGACGCGAGCAAGTGCCTTATGAGAATTCTTGTTGCTGGAGCAGGCGGATTCATCGGCGCACACCTTGTGAAGCGCCTGAAAGCTCAGGGCTGCTGGGTGCGCGGCGTTGACCTGAAGCGGCCCGAGTATTCGCCTACGGCCGCTGATGAGTTTCTGGTCGGCGATCTGCGCGACCCGAATGTCGCCCGCGCGGCGGTCGACGGTGTTGAGCAGACCTACCAGTTGGCCGCTGATATGGGCGGAGCCGGATACATCTTCACCGGAGAACACGACGCCGCCGTAATGCACAATTCGGCGACCATAAATCTGAATATCCTCGAGGCTGGCCGCCTGAGCGGCGTCAAAAAGTTTTTTTACTCTTCCTCGGCCTGCATCTACCCGGAATACAATCAGCTCGACCCGGACAACCCCACTTGTTCGGAGGAGTCCGCTTACCCTGCCGCTCCGGACAGCGAGTACGGATGGGAGAAGCTTTTCAGCGAGCGTCTCTATCTCGCCTACGCTCGAAATTACGGTGTTGAAGTGCGAATCACCAGATTTCACAACATCTTCGGCCCGGAGGGCACCTGGGACGGAGGCCGCGAGAAGGCGCCCGCCGCCATCTGCCGCAAGGTCGCTGAAGCGTCCGACGGCGGCGTGATCGAGATCTGGGGTGACGGGAAACAGACGCGATCCTTTCTCTACATTGATGAGTGCCTCGATGGCGTGATGCGTCTGATGCAATCCTCATTCTCCGGCCCGGTAAACATCGGTTCCGAAGAAATGGTCTCGATCAATCAGCTCGTGGAGATTGTCGCCGGAATCGCCGGGAAGAACATTCAGATTCGCCATATCGAAGGCCCCCTCGGCGTGCGCGGCAGGAACTCGGATAACCGCCTTTGCCGGAAGATGCTGGGGTGGGAGCCCAAAGAGCCGCTTCGAGCAGGGCTGGCGCGCACATACGCGTGGATCAGCAAGCAGCTGGCTTCTTCCCGAACCATAAAAGCCAGCGCGTCCGCCTGAGATCATCCCGGAACCCCGCGCCGCACGGGGAATATCATGAAACAAGGCTGCGCGTCGATGCAGCCTTCCGGAAGCAGGCCACCATTTGAAAATTCCCTTACTGGATCTGCGAGCCCAGTATGTATCGGTCAAAGAAGAGATCCTGGCCGCGGTCGCGGATGTGCTCGACTCTCAGGTTTGTATCGGTGGACCGAAGGTCGCCGAACTCGAGGAGATTATCGCGCGCATGTCCGGCTGCCGCTACGCGGTCGGGGTTTCGAGCGGCACCGATGCGCTGATCTGTACGCTCATGAGCGTGGAGATCGGCGCCGGGGACGAGGTGATTACGACTCCCTTCACCTTCTTCGCCACCGCCGGTTCAATTGCCCGCGTGGGCGCCACGCCGGTGTTCGTCGATATCGACCCACGGACCCTGAACATCAACCCTGCTCTAATTGAACCGGCCATTACTCCACGAACCAAAGCCATCCTTCCGGTTCACCTGTTCGGGCAAATGTGCGACATGGACCCGATTATGGAGGTAGCCGAACGCCATGGTCTCCACGTAATCGAGGATGCCGCTCAGTCGATCGCCGCATCCTATAGAGGCCGTAAAGCCGGCAGTATTGGCGCTGCCGGCTGCCTTAGCTTCTTTCCCAGCAAGAATCTCGGTGCGGCGGGAGATGCCGGAATGGTCGTGACTAATGACCGGCGGTTGTATGAACGCCTTCTGCTGATGCGCAACCATGGCGCGCATCCGAAGTACTACCACAAGTACATCGGCGGCAATTTTCGTCTGGATCCCATCCAGGCCGCCGTCCTGAAAGTCAAATCGACTCATCTCGAGGCCTGGTCCGAACGGCGCCGCGCCAACGCCGCCTTATACGGTGCGCTCTTCAGAAACACCGCCGTCACGACTCCCTTCATCGCGCCTGAGTGTGTCAGCACTTTCAACCAGTACGTGATTCGGATCGATAACCGGGAGCACGTTCGCAACGTTCTGGATCGCGCCGGCGTGGGGACCGAGGTCTATTATCCTGTGCCGCTGCATAAGCAGGAGTGCTTTGCCGGAGTCGTGCCCGAGGGCCTGCATCTGCCCGAGGCCGAATCGGCTGCCCGGCGCGTCCTCGCCCTGCCGATTTATCCCGAACTGACTCGTGAAATGATCGCGCACGTCGCAGCCACTGTGCTGTCCGCGCCGGACTCCAGGCCGGAGCGACAACTTCCGCCAGTGGAACACCCCCTGCCCCATCCTGCGTCGACGCCATCCGGCCCGCATACCTAAGGGCCATTGCAGCGCCGGTTTCATGGCGCAATGTTATGCTGGACGCAACCGAACCCATCCGATATGGCGCGTAATCCGGAACATGGCAGTGTTTTTGCGCCTCAGGATCCCCGATTTGTAACTCTGTCATCTCAGCAGTTTGCCCCTCGCGCCGCGGCGATCATCCTCGCGAGCACTATCGTTTTCCTTGTACTCACGGCCTTTCTGTACGACCTGTGGCCGCCCGCCGCCGCCTGCTCCGTTCTGTTTGCCACCTGCCTTTGGCTGCTGACATCGTGTGCGCGCGGCACGCTGCCCTTCGTCTTCAGCTACACCCTGCCGTTTCTGGTCTTCCTGCCACTCTGGGGAGTCGTACAGCTTCTCACCGCGAGAACCGTCTTCGAATTCGGGACACTCTCGTCAGTCATCCTCTTAAGTGGAGCCGTCGCCTGCTACTGGATTGGCTGCGAAGCTTTCCAGTTTCCCAAAGTTCTGCACGGGTTCCGGCAGTTTCTCATCGTGTTTGGCGTTCTGATGTCCCTGGTGGCCATCGCGCAGATGCTCACCACGCACCAGCGCATCTTCTGGCTCATCGAGACGCACAACGTCGATAAGCCGATGGCTTCGTTTCTAAACCGTGATCGTTATTCCGCCTTCATCGAACTTCTGCTCCCCCTTGCGCTGGTGGAGGTGTTCCGCGGCCATGAACGATGGGCCCTGTACGCCGTCGGCGCCGGCGTTATGTTCGCCAGCGTCGTCGGCGGAGGCTCCCGCGCTGGCCTGATCCTCGTGGTTCTGGAGATCGTGGTGGTGCTGGCAACGGCCATCTACCGCGATGGTTTCACGGCAACGACGATGCGGCCGGCCGCTGTCATTCTGGCCCTGGCCGCTGTTCTTGCAACGGCCGCCGGCTGGCGCTTCGTCCTGCAGCAATTCGCGCAATCCGATCCATTTCGCTACCGGCGCGAGTTTCTCATTTCATCTCTGGCCATGTTCCGCGCGCGGCCCTGGATGGGCTTCGGCCTCGGGAGTTGGCCCTCGGTGTATCCCCGTTTCGCAATCATCGATCCCGGCCGGTTTGTCAATCATGCGCATGATGACTGGGCCGAGTGGGCGTGCGATGGAGGGATCCCATTCTTACTTGCCTGGCTCGCTATCGCCGGCCGCACCGCCGCGCGCGCGCTCCGTTCACCGGAAGCGCTGGGCGTCACCATCGTCTTTCTGCACAGCGTCGTAGACTTCAATTTCTATAACTACCCGATCGTGATCCTCGTCGCGGTTCTCATTGCAGCTGCTGAAAGAAGCTCGTCGGACCAGAGCGCCGAACCGTCCCGGCCGCTTCGCCGCCGTACCTGAAACCCGCGCCGCTCGATATAATCGCAGCCATCCATGTCCATCGCTAAGAAGTGTCTGCCGCTTTGGCTTTTGCTCGCGATCTCAGCCGCGGCGCAGACCATCCCCGACCGTGTGCCGCCCAAACGGTCGTCGCAGATCCGCGATGGCTTCGGCATCAACTCCGACCTGCCGCGTGATCCGTATTTGCCCTGGAACCGCTGGTGGTGGACGCGAATGTTCGACGCCGGCGTGAGCTGGATCCGCATCGGCCAGTATGAAAACAGCTCCGAGCCGACCAGCTGGGACTGGGTGGAGCGGAAACGCGGCGTATACGCCATAGCCCCGGAAGTCGACGACTATGTCGATTCCCTGATCGATAACGGCGTCCAGATCCAGGTCCAGTTACTGTACGGGAATCCGATGTATACGTCGCCATCAGGACGGCGGCCGGACGAGATCACTCCCGAGCCCGGCAGCTTTCATAATGATGACCGGAGCATCTTCTCTATCTTCTATCCGCCGAAAACCCCGGAACAGATCGAGGCGTTCGTAAGATACGTGAAGTGGACGGTGAATCATTTCCGCGGGCGCATTCGCTATTACGCCTTGTGGAACGAGCAGGATATTGGTTACTGGAATCCATGGGGCAACCCGGAAGAGTACGGACGCCTGCTCGCCGCTTTCGTGCCGGCGGTGCACCAGACGGACCCCCAGGCCAAAGTCATCTATGGCGGACAGTCTGACCCCTCGGCGGACTTCGCGCGGCGCGCGCTGGACGCCTGCCGCTGCGCCGCGGATATCGACGTCTTCGCTTACCATACTTATCCCGGCTACGGCCGTAACCTGAACCCTGAGACGATGGACTCCGGGGCGTACGGCAATGATTCGCCGGCGAAGCTGCGTCGCGCCGTGCGCGACTATCCCGGCATTCGCGGCGATATCGTCTTCTGGGATGATGAGTTCAACTCCATCGCCTCCTGGCGCGGTTCGGATGAAAGCGTGCAGGCGAAGTACGTTCCGCGCGGCATGATCTACAACCACGCTTTCGGAGTGCGCACCTTCGTATGGCTGCTGGCCGCCGGCGTCGATGGCAATGAGTACGATGATTTCGGCCTGCTCCACGGACTGCGCAATCTCCCCGATGACTTCAGCCCGCGCCCGGTTTTTCAAGCCTTCCAGAATACGAACGCACTTTTCTCCGATACGAAACTCGATAGCCAGATCGCGATCGAATCGTCGAATCGGCCCGCGTCCATGCTGAGCTATGGATTTCGTAACGCCAACGGGAAAGCCATCGTGGCCTGGTGGATGGCCGTGCACAGTGAGCCCGGAGGCGTGTTCCCGCAACAGACCACGACTCTGAAGCTGAGTAACACGGGCATCCGCACTCCGGTGTTGATCGAGGTCGTTTCGGGCGCCGTGTCGCCGCTCCACTGGAAGGCCGGGACAACGGACACGCTCGAAGCCGTGCCGTTGCGCGACAGCATCATGGCCATCGCCGACGCCGGCTATTTCGACTGGAAGGTTCTGCCGGAAGCGCCCAGCGATCTGAGCGCGTCAGTGGACAGCTCCGGCGTCAGCCTGCGATGGATGCTGCATGGCGCGCCACCAAACATTGCGGTCGAACGGCGCGATGGAAATTCCGGGGAGTGGCGCCGCATCGCTTCTTCGGGTTCGGTCTCCACCTTCACGGACACGCATCCGGCCCACGGGTCCGTTCTGTGCTACCGCGTGCGCGCCATCAACGGGGAGGGTGAGTCCGCGTACTCCAACATCGTGCGCGTCCCGGCAATGTAACGCCGAACCTGCGCGCGGTGCATGTTACGCTGGTGCCTTCAGTCGCGTTTATGGCTCAGACTCGCGAGAAGGCTCAGTTGATGAGCGCTTCGGAAATCGACCGCACCCTGGTGCGGCTGGCTCACGAGGTGCTGGAGAAAACCGAAAACCTCGACCGCCTCGCCTTCATCGGCATTCGCCGCCGCGGCGTTCCCCTCGCCACGCGCCTGGCCGCCAAGATTCAGAGACTCGAGAACCGCGAGATCCCCGTCGGCGTACTGGACATCAACCTTTATCGCGACGACCTGTCCACCGTAGCCGACCGCCCGGTCCACAACGCGACCGAGATCAATTTTCCGATAACCGGCCGCGATATCGTCCTCACCGATGATGTGCTCTACACCGGTCGAACGATTCGCGCTGCGCTTGACGCGCTTTTCGACCACGGCCGGCCCGATCGCGTCCAACTGCTGGTTCTCATCGACCGTGGCCACCGCGAGTTGCCCATTGCGGCGCGCTATGTCGGCCGCCAGGTCCAGACTACGGCAAAGGAAATTATCGAGGTCAAGTTCAACGAGGTGGATAACACGGAGAAGGTCCTTCTCGTGGAGCGTGTCGATTAGCAATGCCCGGACTTCTCGGCATCGAGCAGCTGGAACGCTCTGAGATTCAGGCCATCCTCGATCGCACCCGGCATTTTCAACCCATCCAGAACCAGAGCTTCCGGCGTCTTGACGTACTGCGCGGCCGTTCCGTGGTCAACCTCTTCTTCGAAGCCTCCACGCGCACGCGGACCAGCTTCGAGATCGCGGCCAAGCGCCTTGGAGCGGACACGGTATCCATCAGCGCTTCGGCGTCGAGCGTTTCCAAGGGCGAGTCGCTGGTCGATACCCTGAACACGCTGGCCGCCATGCGCCCGGACGCTATCGTAATGCGCCACGCCGCATCCGGCGCGCCGCATTTCCTGGCGCGACATCTGCCCACGCCCATCATCAACGCCGGCGACGGTACACACGAACATCCCACGCAGGCGCTGCTGGATGCCCGGACCATTCTCGATCGTCGCGGCACCCTCGAAAACCTCCACGTGGCCATCATTGGCGACATCGCCCACAGCCGCGTCGCGCGTTCGAACATTTACCTCCTGTCCCGCTACGGCGCCCAGACAGTGCTCTGTGGACCGCCGGCTCTGCTCCCGCGGGAACTGGCGAAGATCGCTCCCGGGGTTCGCCTCACGCACGATATGCGCGACGCCATAAAAAACGCCGACGTGATCATGATGTTACGCGTTCAGCTGGAGCGCATGCACGAGCCGGCCATCCCTGCCTCCGAATACTTCCGGTTTTACGGGTTGCGCCCGGAGCATGTCGAGCTCGCGCATCGCGATGTCATTGTGATGCACCCCGGCCCCATCAACCGCGGCCGCGAGATCTCATCGGAGGTAGCCGATTCCCAAAAGTCGGTCATCCTGAACCAGGTCGAGAATGGCGTCGCCGTGCGCATGGCCGTGCTGGAGCGGATTCTGGCCCCCGCGGCGGAGAACAACTGATGGCCAAGCTGGTCATCAGGAACGGCCGGGTGATCGATCCTGCGTCCGGCCTCGATGCCGTCAGCGATGTAGCCATCGACGGCGGCGTCATCGCCGCGGTAGAAAACAATATCGATGCCACCGGCGCCGAAGAGTACGACGCGTCGGGCCTGGTGGTCGCGCCAGGTTTTATTGACATGCACGTGCACCTGCGCGAGCCTGGTTTTGAGCACGCGGAAACCATCGAAACCGGCGCGCGCGCCGCCGCCGCCGGAGGCTTCACCTCCATCTGCTGCATGCCCAACACCCAGCCGGTGAACGACAATGCCACGGTAACCCGCTTCATCGTTGAAACGGCCTGGCGAATGGCGAAGGTGAACGTCTACCCCATCGGAGCGATCACAACCGGCAGCGAAGGCGAGGAATTGGCGGCAATTGGCTCCATGAAACAGGCCGGCATCGTCGCCATATCCGACGACGGCCGGCCGGTGATGAACTCGCGCGTGATGCGCCGCGCAATGGAAACCGCGGCGGCCATGCATCTGCCGGTCATCGATCACTGCGAGGACCTGCACCTCAGCTCCGGCGGCGACATGCACGAGGGCGTGGAGAGCGTGCGGCGTGGGCTGCGCGGCATCCCCGCTGTCTCGGAGGAAGTCATGGTGGCTCGCGACATACTCCTCGCCGAACTCACCGGCGCGCGGTATCACGTCGCCCACATCTCCACCCGGCACGCCATTGAGATGGTCGCCTTCGCGCGCTCGCGCGGGCTGCCGGTGACCTGCGAAGCGACTCCGCACCACCTCGCCCTGGCGGACGAGGATATGCCACCCTACGACAGTAACTACAAAATGAAGCCGCCACTGCGCGGCCACGAGCACGTGAATGCGGTCATACAGGGGATCGCGTCGGGCGCCGTGGATGCGATTGCCACTGACCACGCCCCCCACGCCGGCAGCGAGAAAATGCAGGAGTTCGAGCGCTGCCCGTTCGGCATCATCGGGCTGGAAACCGCGCTGGGCCTGGCTCTCGACAGGCTCGTTCATCCCGGCCATATTACCCTCGCGCGCATGGTCGCGTTGTTCACCACCGGGCCCGCGCGCATCCTGAATCTGGACCGCGGAACTCTGCGCCCCGGCGCCACCGCCGACCTGACCATCTTCGATCCCAACCGGCAGTGGACGTGGGACGTGAACCGCTCGCATTCCAAAAGCCGCAACTCGCCGTTTCACGGCCGAACGTTCCGCGGCGGTCCGGTGGCGACCATCGTGGATGGCGCCGTTATCTGGTCTGTCGATTAGTCGTGAGCACGGCCATCTTCGGGGGAACTTTCGACCCCATCCACAACGCGCATCTGACAGTCGCGCGCGAAGCGGCGGATCAATACCATCTCGAGCGCATTCTGTTCGTGCCCGCTGCACGTCCGCCCCATAAAGCGGAAAAGACCTGCGCCAGTTATGAGGATCGCTATCGGATGGTGGAACTGGCCTGCGGCGGCGACCCGCGTTTCGAGCCCTCCCGGCTAGAGGAAGGTGAGCAGAAAAGCTACTCTGTTCAGACCATCGAGAAGCTTCGCCGCGAAACATCCGATTTGTGGTTCATCATCGGAGCGGACGCTTTCGCCGAGATCCGGTCCTGGTATCGCTGGCGGGACGTTGTCGCGCAGACCGGCTTTATTGTGGTCACCCGCCCCGGCCACAGCTATGAGACGCCGGACGGCGCGCGCGTGCGCAGGCTCGACACAGTGGCGCTGCCGATATCGTCATCCGACATCCGAAATCATCTTGCCGCCGGCGAGATCCCGCCCGAACTGCCGCCCGCGGCAGCCGAGTATATTGTCCGGCACGGTCTCTACGACTGGCCGTTTACTGCGTGACTTCGAGGGTCACTGTCACCACCGCGCCTACATCCAGCGTGCCCGCCTCCACCGGCGTGGGAGCGCCCCCAGGCGCCGCCCGCATCGCAGCCATGGCGAAAACCGGATGGGGCATGCTGGGTTCGCCCGCTTCCGCCGAAATCACGCCAACCACGCGGAGTCCCATGGCGGAGGCGATGGCTTCGGCGTTGGCTTTCGCCTGCGCCGCCGCCCGCCGCAGTGCTTCGATGCGGACAGCGCGTTCATCCCTGAGCGTGAACTGGATCCCGCTGATTGTGTTCGCACCGTTCTCCGCCACGGCATCGATAACGCGTCCCACATCCTTCAGATCGTCGATCCGAACGCGGACCGTGTTATTCGCCGTATAGCCGGTGATCTTCTGGCGGCCGCCATTGAAGTTGTAGTCCGGGCTGATCGAATAGTTGATGGTCTTGATCTCTGCGTTCGAACCGAGCAGGCCGCGTAATTGTTTAATCACGGCATCCGACTGCTGCGCGTTGGCCGCTGCGGCCTTGTCCGCCGTCGCTGCCTGGTTCACTACGCCGATGCTGATTCGCGCCTGGTCCGGGACGGCGGTGACCGTCGCCTCGCCGGTCGCCCGGACAGTACTCTTCGGCGCATGCGCGCTGTCCTGTGCGCCTGCGCTGACGCAGATCAGCGCCAGCACGGGTATCACCCTCGTCATGCTGCGATGATATCGCTACGACAGCACTTCGGCGAGCGCCTGTACGGATCGCTCCGTTTCCAGCGCGGGCAGTCGCGGGATGGCCGCCAGCAGAGCGCGAGTATAGGCGTGCTGTGGAGCGCGGAAGATCTCAGCCGTGGCGCCGCACTCCACGATTCGGCCCTTTGAAAGCACCGCGATGCGGTCGCACAAAGACCCGGTCGCGAGAAGATCGTGCGAAATGAACAGAAGGGCCATGTTCAGCTCGCGAGCCAGCGAGCGGAACAGTTCCAGCGTTTCTGCGTGAGTGATGGCGTCCAGCGCGCTGGTCGGTTCGTCGGCGATCAGCAGGCGCGGGCCATGCAGCACGGCCATCGCGATCAGCACGCGCTGCGCCTGACCGACGCTCAACTGCCGCGGCCAGCGGCGAAGAAACTCGTCATCGGAGGGAAGACGAACCCGCTCGAACAACTCCCGCGCTCGGCCCTTCCAGTCCCCGCTGCGCTGGTGTGCTCTCCACGCCTCACGGAGTTGCGCCCCGATGCGCAGCGCCGGATTCAGCGAAGCCAGAGGGCTCTGCGGCGCCAGCGCGATCTCCCGCCCGCGAACGTAGCGCATTTCGCGCTCCCCGAGCCGCAGCAGATCGCGGCCGTCGAACAGGATGCGCCCACATACGGTGGCGCGCTTCCAGTCCAGCAGCCGCAGAACAGCCAGTGCGATCGTGCTCTTCCCCGAGCCGCTCTCACCCGCAAGCCCGACGATCTCGCCGGCCCCAACCTCCAGACGCACGTCGCTTAGCACCTCCGGGCGGCCCGGATAGCTGACAGTGATGTGAAGGTCCAGCAGCGGATTCATGGCGCGACTTGCAGGCGATCGGCGTTCCAAAGCAGCTGCGGCCGGATGATGGCCGGAGCGGCATTGCGCACGCGCGGCCCCGTTACCAGCAGCACGTCAGGATGCACCAGGCAGATCATCGGCTGCTGTTCGGCGAGGATCTGTTGAACACGGTCGAATGCCGCCTTTCGTTTCTGTTGGTTTGTATCCGCGGCCTGTGCTCTCATGAGCCGGTCCACCTCCGCCTCCCATGCCGTCGCCGGCGATTTCTCGGCCGGATTCCACGGATGGTTTTCACCTGCGCTGAGCCACATGTTCTGCTGCGTTTGCGGGTCCAGTTCAGGAAGCATCGGCAGCAGACACGCTTCGTAATCGAAGGTGCGCGTGATTCTCTCGATTACCGAAGGAAAATCGAGGACCACGATGGTGACGCGGATGCCGATCTTCGCCAGGTCCTGGCGAATCATCGCCATGGCGCGCTCGTGCAGCGGGTTGCCGGCATTGCTGATCAGCGAGATCTCCACCGCGTGCCCGTCGCGGTCGTACAGTGTTCCGCCCTTCAGGTGGAACCCGTCCCGCTCCAGGGAGGCGGTCGCCGCCGCGGGAGAATATGCATCCGGCTTGATTGCGCCATTCACCCAGGCGCGGTTAGCGGGGGAGACAGGCCCAGCCGCCGGCACCGCATGGCCCCTCCACACCAGCCGGCACAAATCGGCCCGGTTGATGCCCATCGACACCGCCCGGCGGAATGCCGCGGACGTATACCACCTCTTCTTCCACTCCGGAATTGGGGCCGCCTGCGACTGGTTAAACCAGAACACGACACTGTCCAGTCCCGGACCGGCGTCGCGCGCCCGGCCGTGGCTCTCCGGAGCAATCCGATCGAACAGTTCCGGATCGAGCTTCGAAATCATGTCGATTTCGCCGCGGCGGAATCGCATCAGCTCGAGATCCCGATTCTGCTGTATCAGCAGGCGCACCGACCCGATGTAGGGCAGTGGATGTCCGGCCTCGTCGCGTCTCCAGTAATTGGGATTTCGCCGCAACAACACGTAGTTTCCGGCTTTGTAATCCGCTACCATGAATGGCCCGAGCACAGCCTTCTCGCCGGCCGGCGCGTTGGCCGGCACAATCGCCAGTTGGTCGAAAATCGTCGGCAGCAGCGCGAACGGCGCGGGAAAGATGACACTGATCGACTCCGGCGAACGCACCACCGTGCGAACGCTGCCGTCGCCGGTCCGGAATCCGTCGCCAATGGACGCATGTACGTTCGGATCGATGACCCGGCGTATCGTGTAGGCGACATCCACGGCGGTGAAAGGAGATCCATCGGAAAATCGCACGCCCGGCCGGAGCTGGAAATCGATGCGCCGCCCGCCATCGAGGATCTTCCACGACGTCGCCAGTTCCGGCTCGACCTGCTGCGTCGCACGGTTCAGCCTCACCAGCACGCCGCTCGTCAGGTAACGAATGGTTTCCGAGCTCTCGTCTTCCACCAGCAGTGGATCGAATGTGCGTGGCTCCGAGCGCAGGCAGAGGCGCAGTTCCGTGTCCGGCGGACCGCTGGTGAAGGCCAGCAGCAGCAGTGACGCGGCGCAGATTGCCGATCGTTGAATCATGATGCCCTGTCCTCCCCGAGGCGTGCGAAGTGCAGGCAGGCCGGCGCAAGCACCAGCACCGCGGCGGGCGCAAGGATCCACGGCCGCGCAAAAAACGCCGTCTGGCTCTGCAGCGCGCGCACCATACCGCCGAGGGAAACCAGCGGGTCGGTGACCCCAAGCCCCAGCAGCCCGAGATTCGCCTCGCTGATGACGTACACCGGCAGGCAGATCCAGAACTGCGCCGCGAGAATGGAGCGCAGGTCCGGAATCAGCTGGCGCACGAATAATCGGGCTCTTCCCGCCCCGCACGCACGTGCGTACAGCACGTATTCCGACTGCCGGATGGCTCGCGCGCGCGCCCGGACCACTCGCGCCGGCGCCGCCCAGCCCAGGATCCCCAGCAGCAGGAACGTAACCACGATCGATACCGCCGCGCTCACGTCGAGCGGAAGAATGGCGCGCACCGTAATCAGCAGGAACAACCAGGGCAGCGACACAAAGACATCCGCCACAACCATGAACAGCCACTCGATCCGCCCGCCGCACCAGCCCGCCGTTCCCCCAATCAGCGCCGCAATCAGTGTCGAAAAAAGAGCCGCGGCGGGCGCCAGCAGGAAGGATATGCGGATGCCGCACAGCAATTGCGCAAGACGATCGCGCCCCAGCTCGTCCGTACCCAGCGGAAAACGCGCCGAAGGAACCGCGTCAATGGCGTCCCGGTACTGCACGGCGGCCGAACCGGGCAGCCACAGGGATACGACCGCCGCGATGGCCAGCAAGGCAAGCAGAACCAGAGCCGTGCGGCGAATCCAGCGGTTCATGTCCGGGGCTCCCGCGAGCACATAACCAGCACCACCTCGGAAAACGCATTCACGGCGACGATCATGAGCGTGATCAACAGAGTTACCGCCACCAGAACCGGCATGTCGCGGCCAAGGGCCGCCTGCCATGCCAACTGACCCACACCCGCGCGATCACAGATGACCTCCACCGGAATCGCCGCCCCGAAGGCGACCGCCGCGCTAATGGTTGCCACGGACGCGAGCTGCGGCGCCACGGGCAGAAGAATATGGCTGAAGAAGAGCCGCACCTCGCCCACACCGCGCGCTCGACCGCCCGTGACGTGCAGGGCCGACGCCGATTCCCGCAACAAGCCGAACGCGTACCGAAATACGTACGGGCAAACGGCAATGGCGATGGCCAGCGCCGGATCGTAATCGAGCCAAAGCAGCAGCAACGCCGTAACGGCGGGAGGCGCCGATAACAGCAGCCCGCTTCCGGGACCGAGGATGTTCTCTGCGATTCGCGAGCGGCGGCCCACGGCTATGCCGGCGCCCAGAAGTCCTGCCATAAGACCGAGCAGCCCGCCAGCGGCCATCAGCCGCGCCGTAACCGGCAATCGTTCGGCAAGCAGTTCACGAACGGGGCGGTTCATCGACCGCGATTGCCCGAACTCGCCATGCGCCGCCGCGCCGAGCCACGAAACATAGAACGCAAGGACATCGTGCTCGGCGGCGCGAGCGCGCGCGTCGGCGCGATGGGTGGCCGCACTCAGGCGCATGTCGAGATCCCGCTCGTCACTGTCGAATCCGGGGCTGAAGCGCACCAGCACTGCTCCGAACAGCCCGGCGATGAGCGTGATCAGAACCGCGCGCAGAATCTGGGCCGACAGGAAACGCAGCCACACACATTGCTTATCGGCAGCGCGGTTGCCGCTCTTCACCCCGCCGCCCGGCCTACCAGCGCGTCGCCAGCGCCTGCGTATCGAAGTCGTACCCGCGCCTGTCCATGGCCTGCTGTTTGTGCTCTTGTTTGGCGGCGTACATCCGCTTGTCCGCTTCGCTCAGTAGTTGCTCGGCATCCGTTCCGTCTTCCGGGTACATAGCATGCCCGATGCTGAGAGACACGATCTCGTGATTCGTGATCTCTTTCCCGGCCTCGCAAGTCGCCTGGCTAAGGCGCTGGATGGTCTGTTGCAGCGTCTCCATCTTCAGGCCCGGGAAGACCAGCACGAATTCGTCACCGCCCATGCGAGCAACGTAGTCGTACTCGCGGCAACATTCCTTCAGGCTTGTGGCCACGCGCCGCAGCAGCCGGTTGCCGGTCAGATGTCCGAAGCGGTCGTTGATTTGCTTGAAACCATTCATGTCACACACCAGCACCGCCACGGGCGTATTCTGGCGGCGGCACCGCGAGATTTCGGCGTCGAGATGGAAGAAGAGCGAGCGCGCGTTCGGAAGACCGGTCATGTAGTCCGTCGCAGCCGAACTCTCCGCCTGCTGGTACTTCAACGCGTTCTCCACCGACAACGCCACCTTGGGCGCGATCGCCATCAGGATCCGCAGATGGTCGCGCGTGAACGCGTCGCGCTCCACATGATAGAGCGTCAGCACCGCGGTCATGTTGCCGACCCCGATCAGCGGCACGGCAAGCGCCGACCGCATGGTCGTGAACTTAACCGGGTCATTCAGGTATCCCGGCTCTACGGACGGGTTCCCGTTGATGATCGGTTTCTTGTTCTCCGCCACCCAGCCCGAAAGGCCCTGGCCGAAGGGGATCTCCAGCGACGAAAACAGCCGCGAGTTCTCGCCGGTGACGTAAGCCGGCCGCAGCAGGTTCTCCCTCTGGACATAAATCGCCATCGCGTCGTATGGGATCATGCGCTTCAATCGGATCGACAGCAGCGACATGGTCTCGTTCAGGCTGAGTGAGTTCCCCAGATCCTTCGTCAGCTCGAACAGGTTTTGTACCTCCGACCGAGCCGCCGCGATGGAGGCCAGGAAGTCAACGCGCTTCTCCGCCGTGGTGGACGCCTGACCCGGTTTGCGGACCTGTTCGAATCCGGCCGCCGGCTCCAGCCCGCGTTCCACCTTCACGTTGGTCGACAGCTTGGAGGACGCGGCGCCTTCGCGCACCGCCATGCGCTCCAGCTCCTTGTACCGCCGCTGCAGGATCTCCACCACCTTCGGATCGAAGCTGATCCCCGATTCGGCCGCCACGCGCTGCATCGCTTCGTCGAGCGGCAGGGCGCGCCGATACTGCCGGTCGGAAGCAAGCGCATCCAGACAATCCACCGTCGCCAGGATCCGCGCCCCGATCGGAATTTCCTCACCCTTCAGACCATCCGGGTAACCGGAGCCGTTCCACTTCTCGTGATGCGCGCGCACGATCGGGGTCACCGGATAAGGGAACTTCACACGCTCCAGAATTTCCGCCCCAACCACGGGATGGATTTTCATCTTGTCGAATTCTTCGCGCGTGAGCCGCCCCGGCTTCGAAATGATGTGCTCGGGAACCGCCAGCTTGCCGATGTCATGCAGCAGCGCCGCCGCGCGCAGCGCCTCGATCTGCGATTCGTCCAGACCCAGATCCCGCCCAATCTCGATAGCGTAAACCTGAACCCGCTGCAGATGATCGTGCGTGGTGTGGTCCTTGGCTTCAATCGCCAGCGCCAGCGCTTCGATGGTCCGCAGGTGCAGCTGCGCCATCTCCTGGGCGTGTTTCTTCTCCGCCTCGGTACGCCCGACGTAAAGGTTGTATGACTTATAGATCAGATAAACAAGCGGAATCACCAGCAGCGCCGCCTGCCAGCCGTAGCGGTGCGTGGCGATGGCCGTTCCGCCGGCAACAGCCGCGCCGAAAAGGTAGTACGGCAGCGACCAGAAGTAACAATCTTTCCACACGCGCCGCAGGGATTTACCTTCGGTGAGTGAAATCACCGTCGCGATCGGCAGCGTATTCATGGTGAAGAACACCACCGCGGCAACCAGCAGCATGACCGCGGTATCGGTGTTCCTGGACCGCAGGAAGGGGGAATGCCAGGCCATCCGCGTGTCGGCGCTTGCGATCGAGAGACTGCTCGTATTGAAGACGATCTGAATCAGTTGCGGCCGTCGCCGGGT
>DASRCB010000216.1:0-2924 GCA_035653295.1 Bryobacteraceae bacterium | reverse complement strand
AAGTAGTCGAGGAATTTCTGGCGAATCTCGTTGCCTGTCATGCGGTAGCCTTCATTTTCCCATGCGATGCTATGCTCGAATCCCCATGGAGCCGATTGTCACCGCCCGGCTGCTGCTGCGCGAGATGGGGCCGGACGATCTGGATTTCCTCGCCGGAATGCTGGCCGATGCGGAGGTGATGCGCTACTGGCCCGCGCCGCTGACCCGCGAGGAGTCGCGGGAATGGATCGACCGCCAGCGGCAGCGCTATGCGCGCGATGGCTGCGGCTACTGGCTGGCCTTGCGGCGCGATACCGGCGAGCCGGTCGGGCAGGCCGGCGTGCTGATGCTCGACTGGACCGGCGAGCCGCGCCCGGCGCTGGGCTACATGATCCACCGCCCCTTCTGGCGCATGGGCTACGCCACCGAAGCCGCCCGCGCCAGCTGCGAGTTCATCTGGAACGTGCTGCAGCAGCCGGTGGCGTGGACGCTCATTCGGCCGGAGAACGAGCCGTCGCTGGCGGTGGCGCGCAGGCTGGGGATGACCGCAGTAGGCAGCATTCAGCATTACGGCTTCGAGCATGTGGTGTTCGAGCTGGAGCGATGATGCTGCTCGGCAATGCTTGCGGGGCAGGCTCGCAGCCCGGCTCGCAGCCTGCAGCGGGCTCTCAGCCCGCCTGGCGACCGTTTAACGTGCACTGACTAGACGGCCAGAGTCGCCGCCGTAGCCTGCGAGGCTGCCGCACAATCCGTACGCCGTCTGCAGCTAAATAGCGTGCATCAACGGAAATCGCGCGTCTGAGCGACAATAAAACCATGGATATCGACGAGCGGATGGAAAAGCTCGTGGACAGGGTTGATGCTCTCACCCAGAGTGTGGAACTTCTGGTGTCGCTGCATCGCGATTTCGAGAGTCGAACCACCGCCATCATGGAGCGGCTTACGGACATCGCCGTAAACCACGAAGGCCGTCTGCGCGATCTCGAAAACGGCCAGTAGGACTGCAATCGGCACGCGGCCGCGAGGCCGCAGCAGCGTTCAGCCTGCCCTGTACGCTCTGAAGAGGCTGCCGAATGTGGTTGGTCGGCAGAGAACTCGACCAGTCGACCGGAGTGCCGCCGCCTGCCTGCGTCATGGAACGCCTGTGTGGGACTGCACCCGGCCGGCTCGGTCGGTGGACAGGTCCAGTGGGGAGTCCGCGCCGTCTTACGAGCGCCAGTACAGGGCCGACAAGTGCCATCGCCAGTCGAGTTAACACCAGTACAGGAGGATTAGCGTGTCGGAGTCGTTTTCTTTCTTCGTGGGCATCGATCTGGGAAGCGAGCAACATCACATAGAAGTCATCAATGAGCAGGGCGGCAACGCGGGCCGGCGCGCCGTGGACCATGGCGGCGCGGCGGTCACTGAGTTTCTTCACTGGCTGGCACAGCTGACCAGCGTGGTTGCGCCGCCGGAAGTCGCGGTGGCGGTGGAGGCGCCGCGGGGCGCGCTCATCGATGCGCTGCTGGAGCGCGGCTATGCCGTATTCTCTATTAATCCCAAACAACTCGATCGCTTTCGCGATCGCTTTTCCGTGGCTGGCGCCAAAGACGATCGTCGGGACGCTCTGGTGCTGGCGCAGTCGCTGCGCACCGATGGCGAGCATTTTCGACGGCTGCGCGCCGATGATCCGCGCATCGTCCGCGTCCGCGAGCTGTCTCGGGGCGAGCAGTCCCTGCAGCAGGATCTGCGGCGGGCATGCAATCAGCTGTGGAATTACCTGCAGCGCTATTTCCCCGCCGTGCTGCAATTGTCCTCCAGCGCGGACGAACCCTGGCTGTGGGATCTGCTGCGTCGCTGTCAGGCTCTGCCCACACGGGCCGCGCGTTTTCGACCGGAGACCATCGCCTCCCTCCTGCGTCGCCATCACATTCGTCGCTTGACGGCGGAGCAGGTCCACCTGGCTCTCCGTGAGCCGCTTCCGTTAGCGCCGGGCGTGGCCGAAGCGTTGGCGGAACAGGTTCTGACGCTGCTGCCCCGACTGCAGCTGTTGCGCCAGCAGCGACTGGACCTCAGTCAGCGGGTGGAGCAGCTGATTGAGGAGCTCACCGCGGATGAAAATTTCGCGGAGCACCGCAGCCTGGCGATTCTCCGTTCCTTGCCGGGAGTCGGGCGAGTCAGCGCGGCTGCGGTGCTGGCGGAGGCCTTTACGCCTCTGGCTGAAAAGGATTATCGCTCATTACGGGCGTTGGCCGGCGTGGCCCCGGTCACAAAACAAAGCGGCAAGACGCGTCTGGTGTCCATGCGCAGGGCCTGCGACAATCGTCTGCGCTGCGCGCTGTTTCACGCCGCCAATGTCCATATGCAGAAAGATGAGCGAGCCCGCCGCATTTACCACCGTCTGCGCCAGTGCGGCAACAGCCACGCTCGCGCCCTGCGCGGAGTCGCCGATCGGCTGCTCGAACTGCTGTGCACTCTGTTGCGCAAGCAGTCGCTGTACGATCCAGCAAAGCGGCTCATCCAACAGCAGGTCCCCGCATGACGGCGCCATGACTCGCCGGCGCCGACACCCTCCGCTCGCCCGTCCGACTCTCTGCCGACCGACCACATTCGGCAGCCGGGTACCCGCCGTCACGTCAACCATTGACAACTGGTGGGGAGTCCCACAGATTCGCATGGGGCGAAGGCAACGACCAGCGGCAAATGTACAAGCAACGCGCGGAACCCGGAACCCGGAGCCCGGAACCCGCCTTTATGTCCTCTCCCCGCCGGGCGAATCAACCGATACAGGTATAGTAGACTTGCCTTTGGAACCGGAGCCCGTCAGTGTCCCGAGGCATTTGATTCGGTAGCATGGTCCGGCTCTTCCGCGTATTCATCCCCGCCAGTGTCCTTGGCCTGCTCATTTCCGAAGCGGCCCTCATCTTCTCCTGCTACGTTCTGGCCTGTTTTTTCCTGCTCGACGC
>DASRCB010000215.1:0-4986 GCA_035653295.1 Bryobacteraceae bacterium | reverse complement strand
ACGGCCGCGGCTTCTTCCTTCAGACCGAAGCTGTACTCGAGCATCGCGGCGACCGACCCGATGGCGGCCAGCGGATTGGCCTTGTCCTGGCCGGCGATGTCCGGCGCAGAACCATGAACCGGCTCGTAGAGGCCGACCCATGCGCCGGAAGGCCGCTTTTCGCCCAGTGACGCGGAGGGCAGCATGCCGATGGATCCAGCCAGCACCGCGCCTTCATCGCTCAGAATGTCGCCGAACATATTCTCGGTCAGCAGGACATCGAAGCGGCGCGGATTCAAAACCAGCTGCATGGCGCAGTTGTCCACCAATATGTGATCCAGCTCGACATCCGGATACTCGGGCGCGAGCTCGTTCATGGTTTTGCGCCACAGCTGCGATGTTTCGAGCACGTTCGACTTGTCGACGCTGGTCACCTTCCGCCGCCGATTGCGCGCCAGGTAGAACGCGACACGGGCTACGCGCTCGATCTCCGCGCGGGTGTAGGTCATGGTGTTGACGCCGCGCGCCTCCGCGCCTTCGCCGGAGATTCCGCGAGGCGTGCCGTAATAGATGCCGCCGGTGAGCTCGCGGACGATGATCATGTCCGTGCCCTCGATAATCTCGTTCTTCAGCGGCGAGGAATCGAGCAGCGAGGCCCAGGTGCGCACGGGCCTGAGGTTGGCGAACACCCCGAGCACTTTGCGAATCCCGAGGAGCCCGCGCTCGGGACGCTTCTCGGGCGGGGCGTTATCGAACTCCGGCAGACCGACGGCGCCCATCAGCGTGGCGTCGGCCTTTAATGCGAGGTCGATGGTCTCCTGCGGCAGAGGCGACCCGCACTGATGGATGGCGATGCCGCCGAGCAGACCTTCGCTGAGCTGTAGCTGGTGGCCGTATTTCGCGCCAACGGCCTGCAACACCTTCACGGCTTCGCGAGTGACTTCCGTCCCGATGCCGTCGCCGGGCAGGATGAGAATATTCAGCTTCATTCAGGCAGTTTTGTGGAGCGACCTTTGGCCCGCAGGTGACTAATCATTCGCCGCGGCGTGGGTCGCCGGCAAATTCAGGACCTCATGAATGAGGTACACGATCTCCTCGTTGCGAACACCCTTCTTGTTGCCGTGGTCCGCGACCTCGATAAAGCGGCGGTACAGCTCGTCCAGCTCGGCCCGCTCCAGCCTGAAGCCGAGATCGGCCGCGCGCTGCGCCAGCGCATGCCGGCCGCTGTGCTTTCCGAGCACCAGCCGGCCTTCCGGCACGCCCACGCTCTTCGGGTCGATGATCTCGTAAGTGGACTTCTCCTTCAGGTACCCGTCCTGATGGATGCCGGCCTCGTGCGCAAAAGCGTTCTCGCCGACGATGGCCTTGTTAGGCTGGGGCCCGAAGGTGATGATTTGTGAAAGAGCCTGGCTCGCCGGATACAACTGCTCGGTGACGATGCCGGTCTCGAAGGGATACCGGTCCGGCCGGGTCTTCATGACCATGACCACTTCTTCCAGCGAGGCGTTGCCCGCGCGCTCGCCGATGCCGTTGACCGTACACTCGATCTGCCGCGCGCCGGCCTTGACCGCGGCCAGCGAATTGGCGACGGCGAGGCCCAGGTCGTCGTGGCAGTGCACGCTCACGACGGCGCTGTCCCCGAGGGCGCGCGCGATGCGCCCGATGATCTCGGAATAGTCTTCGGGAACGGTGTAGCCGACGGTGTCCGGCAGGTTGACGGTCCGCGCGCCCGCTTCCACCACGGCGCGCGAGATCTTTTCGAGGTAATCGAGATCGGTGCGCGTGGCGTCTTCAGCCGAAAACTCCACGTCATCGGTGAATTGGCGCGCGAGCTCCACCGCGGCGCAGGCCTCGTTAAGCACCTGCTCGCGGGTCTTTTTCAGCTTGTACTTCAGATGGATGTCGCTGGTGGCGATGAAGGTGTGGATGCGCGGCCGGCGGGCGTGCTTCAGCGATGCGGCGGCACGCTGGACGTCGCCGGTGCAGGCCCGGCCGAGCGCGGCGACCTGTACCCACGGGAACTCGCGGCTTACGGCCTCCACGGCTTCAAAGTCGCCCTGAGAAGCTATGGGAAAGCCGGCCTCGAGGATATCGACGCCAAGCTCCACCAGCTTCTGCGCCATGCACAGCTTCTCGGGTACGGTCATGCTGCATCCGGGCGACTGTTCGCCGTCCCGCAGCGTAGTGTCAAAGATGTAAACGCGATCGGCCAATGAAGTTCCTCCGGGCCCGGTTAGGCGGGGACGTTCCTGCAAAACCATTATCCGAGTCCCGGCTGGATTTAGCAAATTTATAATGGTGCGGCTCTGTATGAGTTACAATAATGGAATAAGCAGCGCTTATGGAACTCTACCCACTAAAGGTCCTGCTGACGGTGGTGAACGAGAAGAGCTTCTCGCGGGCGGCCGAGAAGCTGCTGCGCACCCAGCCGGCGGTATCGCTCGCGGTGGCCAAGCTCGAGACGGACCTGGGCGAGAAGCTGATCGACCGCTCCGGCAAGGACCTGATCGTTACCGATGCCGGCCGCATCGTGCTGGAATACGCGCGCCGCTTCGAGAACCTCGAAAGCGAGATGGAGAACGCGCTGGCCGAGTTGCGCGACCATTCCGCGGGCCGGCTGATCGTGGGCGCGAACGAATCCACCACGCTTTACCTGTTGAACCAGATCGAGCAGTACCGGCGCCTTTATCCGCGGGTAAAGGTGCAGGTGCGCCGGAGCCTGTCGAGCCGCATCCCGGCGCAGCTGATCGACGGCGACCTTGAAATGGGCGTGATCAGCTACGACCCCGAAGACGAGCGGCTGGAGTCCATCGTTATTTTCACGGACCATCTGAGCTTCGTGGTTTCGCCGCAGCACCGTTTTGCCGGCCAGCGGACCGTGTCCATTGCCGAACTGGGGATGGAGACGTTCATCGCGCACAATGTGCTGTCTCCGTATCGCAGCGTGGTGCTGCGTGAATTCCAGCGGCACAAGGTCCCTCTGAACATGGATGTGGAGATGCCCACGGTGGAGACCATTCGGCTGATGGTGCAGCGCAATGAGGGAGTGGCGTTTCTGCCGCGCATGTGCGTGGAGCAGGACGTGTCCGCGGGCGCGTTGTGCGAAGTGAAGGTGCCCGAACTGGAAGTGGAGCGGAATATCCGCCTGGTGTATCCGGCGCGCCGGGCCCTGAGTCACGCGGCGCGGGCGTTTCTGGAGCTCGTGCGGGAGAAGAAGGGGTAGCGAGGCATGGCCGGCGCGGTCACGGCAGCCGCGCCCAGACCAGGTCCCAGGCTTCGCGCCGTTCCGCGAACCCGGTTATGTGGCCGTCGGGTCCGCGCTGCAGCAGTTTGCGATAGCGCGGGTTGCCGGGGGACGAAGAGCACGGCCGGAGCCTCCGCCAACAGCCGTTCCGGAGCATGGCCGGTCTCCTGCCCCTCGAGGTGTCCATCCCTGATGGAGATGTCGCAGGTCATGGCTGGACTGAGGGCGTAGCGTCCAACGATGGCGCGCAGCAACTCCTGCGTCTGGCGTTCCAGCGTGGCGGCGATGTCGTCGACGGAAGAGAGTTGCGGAAGAACGAGGCAGGCGAGTACTATGCTTGCGCAGGGGTAGCGAGGCATTGAACCGCTGGGGGTTACTGCTATGCTGATACTCGCAGATGCAGTATCTTTGGGCAGGCGTGGATGGAACGCTGGTGGAGAAGCGGTCCCCGGCCATCCGCGAACCCGCCGTCGCGCTCAGGGTCAGCTCGGTGATTGAAAGCAAGATCGTCAAGGTTGCCGAGCGGCGGTTTTCCGCGACAGAGTCCGGAGGGAACTCCCGATGAGCGATACCCGCCAGATTGCGCACGAGTTGATCGACCGTCTGCCGGAAACGCAGCTCTCCGGTCTGGTTCACTTCCTGGAGACGATCGTCGATCCCGTTGCCGTCGCGCTGGCCAACGCGCCGCTCGAAGACGAGGAGATCAGCGAGGACGAAGAGCGAGAGGTTGCCGAGGCTCGCGAGTCGTTGAAGCGGAACGGCCGGGGTATCGCGCACGCCGAAGCGATGCGCCGGCTGGGACTCGATTAGTGGAGATCGAGTGGAGCGCCGAGGCGCTCGACGATATGGCGGCGCTCGACAAGAGCAATGCGCGCCGCGTGAAGAACGCGGTCGAACGCTTCGCGGCAACGGGGGCCGGCAACGTTAAACGACTACACGCCATTGACCCGCCTGAGTTCCGTCTGCGTGTCGGTGATTATCGGGTCCGCTTTCACCGCGCCGGCGATATCGTGGGCGTGCTGAGAGTGCGCAATCGACGCGAGGCGTACCGATGAGAGCTGAAGAGGTCGCGCGTGACCCCTTTCAGCAGGTGCGAGGCACCGTTAATTCCATAATTGGGCCTGCAGCTCTTGTTCAACGTATCCGAACAGAAACCAGGCGGCACTCGAGCTACCGTCGAGGCGATCATCTCAGGACCGCGAGTAGCGATCGTCGTCGATACTCCGTACCTGATGGAACAGGGACCTACGAAAGCGTTACCAGTGGCTTTTGGGTTGTATCGATGGTGGTGGTCAGTGCCTTCGTGGCCTTGTGCCCCGGGGCGTACCTTTATCATCAGCACTTTGTCTACTGGCTGCTAATTCTCGAAAGTGCGCTGCCCAGCCTCAGCAGCTGTGGGGTGGCTGATCTGGTGATATCCCTTGTCTTTTAGAGTGCCGGGGTACTGCGGATACTTGAGCTGACATGCTCGGCGTTACTCACAATGTGAGATTTTGTAGTGTTCGGATTTCGGAAGCGCGATAGCCGGACCGCTGCGAGCATCATACATCGCCATTGTCCGACCTGCAGCTCTGCCTGGGATGTGGTGAATGTCCAGGTTGTCTCCTACCCTCGATCGGCTAGAGGGTGTCCCCAGCTTAGTTGAAGGTTGAGCGGCGGTGGGAGTCGGTTCGTTAGAATCGATTCGCCAAAACCAACCTTCGAAAGGACACCACCGCCGTGAAGAAACCGTACCACATCGTCGACCGCGATGCGCAGTCTGC
>DASRCB010000214.1:0-2941 GCA_035653295.1 Bryobacteraceae bacterium | reverse complement strand
GCACGCCCGGGGAAGGCGCCACGGCCTTATCGGCAAGCAGGCGGACGAAGCTGGTGCGGCCAGCGTGCGGCCACACGTCGTTGCGCAGCACGTTCCGCAGAGCGGGCCAGGATTCGAAGGTCATCTCGCACTGACGAATCCACTCCAGGATGCTGTGGCCCCACTCCCATTGTTTGACCACGGAGAAATACTGATCGACGAGGTTAACGGCAAGGTCCATGCGGCGGCGCTGCACCTCCTCTTCGCTGGCCAGCGGATCTGAGATCAACTCCTCAGACTCCACGATTTCGTTCGCCACATTCATGACCTTGTCCAGGCGTTTCACCTGAGGCGATGTGTGGACCAGAAGAGGCGGAAGCTCGAAGGTGCTCGATCCGGGCACTTCAACGAACCGCCGGTCGCCGATGATATCCATAAACGCTCCACCGTCCTGCCCGCTTTATCGACGGGCGAGGCGCGGTACTTAACCCCTCTGTAACTGGACGCTCTGCGGCAGAGCGCCGTTTCAGGCGCAAACCCGGTAAAACAATAGACTTGCTTCATTCCGCGGGATGGGGCTCTCGCGAATAAGAACAATTCTGCATAAAATGTTCGCCGTTGTAAAGAGGTCGAGGCATTTTGGTACTCAGCCCCCATGACTGCTGAAAACAAAGGGGCGAAGCGTCTCCGGAGCTTTGCTATCATCCGTTTTCATGCCCGACTACTCCATCGGCGTCGATCTCGGCGGGACCAATCTTCGTGCAGCCGCGATCACCAGGGATGGTGAAGTATTGTCCCGCATCTCGGGCCGCGCTCAGCTCCGCGAAGGCCGCGAGGTGGTGATCGAAGACATGGTGAACGGCATCGCGAAACTGCGGGAGGAACTGGGGAAGGACAATCGCCTGGCGGGCATCGGCCTGTCAGTAGCGGGGTTTATTCAGATCGACAAGGGAATCATTGTCGGCTCCAATAACTTGCCGGAGTTCGAGGGTTACGCGCTGCGCGACGACATTGAGCGCCGGCTGGGAACGCAGGTCATCCTCGAGAACGATGCAAACGCCGCAGCGCTCGGAGAGAAGTGGCGTGGCGCGGGTCATGACGTACAGGACCTGGTGCTGCTCACCCTGGGAACGGGCATTGGCGGCGGGATCGTTTCCGACGGCCGCATCCTCCATGGGTGCGCAGGAATGGCGGGAGAGGTGGGGCATACAACTGTGGTCCCGAACGGAAATCCGTGCGGCTGTGGCAATCAGGGGTGCCTCGAAAAGCACGCTTCAGCGACGGCCATCGCGAGCATGGCGCGGGTGATGCTGGGGTCCGACCTGACATCCGAAGAGGTTTACAAGCTGGCCGTAGGTGGCGACGATCGGGCGCGGCGCATCTTCGAGCTGATGGGCTCGTATCTGGGGATTGCGCTGGCCAATCTGGTCAACATTTTCAATTTTCCGCTGTATCTGCTCAGCGGTGGTCCGCTACCGGCGTGGGACCTGTTCGCCCCGACGATGATGGACGAGGTGAAGCGGCGCTCGTTCACATTCCGGCACGCAAGGACGCGTATCGAGAAGGCTGTTCTGGGCAACGAAGCCGGGCTGTTCGGGGCGGCTTATCTGCCCTTCCTGAGCCAGAAGAACCTGATGTAAGCTGCTGAAATCTATGTACTGGATGGGGATCGACGTCGGCACCGGCGGCACGCGCGCGCTGCTGGTGAATGAGCAGGGCCATGTGAGAGCGGCATTCACGGCTGCGCACGAGGAGATGACCATGCAGCGGCCGCTGTGGGCCGAGCAGAGGCCCGAGAACTGGTGGGAAGCCGCTCGAATCGCCGTGCGCGGGGCTCTGGCCGAGGCCGGAGCGCAGGGCAGTGACGTGCGCGCCATCGGACTGTCGGGCCAGATGCATGGCCTCACGCTGCTGGATGACGCCAATCGCGTCATTCGTCCGGCGCTGATCTGGTGCGACCAGCGCAGCCAGGCACAGGTGGACGCCATTAACTCGAAGGTCGGCTCTGAAACCGTGCTGCGCTGTATTGCCAACCCGGTGCTCACCGGCTTCACGCTCCCCAAACTGCTGTGGGTGCGCGATAACGAGCCGGCCCTCTACGATCGCGTTCGGAAGGTGCTGCTTCCGAAGGATTATCTTCGCTTCCAGCTCACCAGCGAGTACGCCAGCGAAGTCTCGGACGCCTCCGGAACCGCGCTGTTCGATGTGGTGCGCCGGCGCTGGTCCTGGGAACTGGTTGACGCGCTCGGGCTGGATCGCTCCCTCTTGCCGAAGGTGTACGAATCGCACGAGGTGACGGGCGCGGTTTCGCGTTCAGCGGCCGAGGCGACCGGGCTTGCGGAAGGCACGCCGGTAGTGGGTGGAGGCGGTGATCAGGCCGCCAGCGCGGTAGGCAACGGGATCGTGGAGTCCGGAATTGTCTCGTGCACGCTGGGCACGTCAGGCGTGGTGTTCGCGCACATGAAGGAGCCGCACTATGACCCGGCGGGGCGCGTCCACACGTTTTGCCACGCCGTGGCCGGCGCGTGGCACGTCATGGGAGTGACGCAGGGCGCCGGACTGAGCTTTCAATGGTTCCGGAACCAGTTTGCTCCGGGCGCCAGTTACGACGCACTGACCCGAGAGGCAGCAACCGCGCCGGCGGGATCGCAGGGCCTGTTCTGGCTGCCCTACCTGATGGGCGAGCGCACGCCGCATCTCGACGCCACCGCGCGCGGCGGCTGGATTGGCATTACGGCGAAGCACACGCGCGCGGATCTGATCCGGGCGCTGCTGGAGGGCGTTTCGTACAGTCAGAAAGACTGTCTCGACATTATCGAGGGTATGGGTGTCCCGCTGAGTTCGGTGCGCGCTTCGGGCGGCGGGGCGCAAAGCCCGTTCTGGCGGCAGATGCTGGCTGATGTTTTCAATAAGCGCGTAGTGACGCTGGACACGCAGGAAGGTTCGGCCTATGGGGCGGCTC
>DASRCB010000213.1:0-12549 GCA_035653295.1 Bryobacteraceae bacterium | reverse complement strand
CGCGAACTCGTGGAGTGGAAAAAGGCGAAGTTCATGGAAGACCGCGTCGGAGAGGAGTTCGATGCGCTCATCATCAGCACCGCCAAGTACGGGTTCTGGGTGGAGCTTCAGGACCTGTTCATCGAGGGGCTCGTTCCCGTCGATAGCCTGCCCGGCGACCGCTACACGTATCGCGAGAACGTGCGCAAGCTGATCGGACAGCGCACCCGCCGCGAGTTCTCCATCGGCGACCGCGTCCGCGTGCGGCTGGACCGAGTCGATTCGCTCGAGAGGAAACTGCAGTTCGGCCTGGTCGAGCCCGAGCCCAAACGTCGCAGGAAAAAGTAGCCGGAACAGCAGGCTTGACTTCGTCCGCTCATTCGTTCATGCTATGCCTTGACACACGAGGCATAGAGCTATATGGCCAATGACGACAAACGGGACCTCTTTCCAGGCGCGCTGGAAGTGATGGTGCTGCAGGTGCTGCGCCGTGGGCCCCTGCACGGGTATGCGCTGGCGCAGCACATCCGGCAGACCTCCGACGAGCTGCTGCAGATCGAGGAAGGCACGCTTTACCCGGCGCTCCAGCGGCTTTTGAAGCAGGGCTGGGTGGAAGCCGAGTGGGGCATCTCGGCGCGAAACCGAAAGGTTCGCGTGTACCGCATCACTGCTGCCGGGCGCAAACAGCTGCAGCGCGAGCTGTCCAGCTTCGAACGCATGCTGGCGGGCATTACCCGGGTGCTGGGGCCGGCCCAGTCATGAGCCGTCTCGGCCGGCTGTTTCGCCGCCGCAGCCTTGAGCGAGAGCTGGCCGGCGAGGTCGAAGCGTACGTCGCCGAGCGCGCCGACGAGCTGGTGGAGCAGGGCATGAACCGCGACGAGGCGCTCTCCGCCGCGCGCCGGCAGTTCGGCAACCCCGTTCGCATGCTCGAGGACAGCCGCGAGGTGTGGAGCTTCATGCCGGTCGAGAACGCGTTGCGTGATCTGCGCATTGGCGTACGTGCGCTGCGCCACAATCCGATGTTCACGATCGTCGCGGCCGTTACGCTGGCGCTGGGCATCGGCGCGAATACAGCGATCTTCAGCATCATCGACGCCGTGCTGCTCAAGCCGCTGCCCATCCCCGATGCGAACCGCGTCGTGGTGCTGTGGGAGCACCCGCCGAAGAGCCTCACCACAGCTTCGAAGAACTCGCTGGACAACCAGAACCCGGCCAGCCCGATCAACTTTCTCGACTGGCGCGACCGGACCCACAGTTTTGAAGACATGGCGGCCATCGCCTGGTTTCCGAAGGGGCTCAGCGGCGCCGGCGAGCCGCGCGAAGTGACCGGCCTGGACGTATCCGCCGCGTTCTTCCGCATTCTCGGCACGCCGCCCTTCATGGGCCGCACGTTCACGGACAAGGAAGACGTCCCGGACGGGCCCAAAGTCGTGGTCCTGAGCTACGCGTTATGGCGGCAGCAGTTCGGCGCCGATCGCGGCATTCTGGGCCGCACCATCCGGCTGATGGACGAGCCATACACGGTTATCGGCGTCATGCCGGAGGGCTTCGATCTGCCGTACCTCCACGGCGAGCTGTGGACTCCGGTGCAGATCGATCGCAAGTCCAAAAGCCTGGATGGCCGTTATTTGAACGTCATCGCGAAGCTCAAACGGGGCGTGACCATAGCCCAGGCCGAAAGCGACCTTTCCGGGGTTGCCCGCCAGATCGCGCGCGAGCGGCCCTTCAGCAATCGCGGCTGGGGCGCCGGGGTGGTGTCGCTCTACGAGCAAACCACGGGCGACGTCCGCAAGGCCCTGCTGCTGCTGTTCGGCGCCGTCACCTTTGTCCTGCTCATCGCCACCGCCAACGTCGCCAATCTGCTGCTCATGCGCGGGACGCAGCGGCAGCGCGAGATCGCCGTGCGCGCGGCGCTCGGGGCCAGCCGGAGCCGGATCGCGGGACAACTCCTGGCCGAGAGCTTCCTGTTATCTATCGCCGGCGGCGCATTGGGCGTCGTCCTGGCGTTCACCGGCCTTCGCGCCATTGTTGCCTCCGCCACCGCGCTCTCTCTGCCGCGTATCGATGGAGTCCACCTCGATTTGAGGGTGCTCGCGTTCAGCGCGCTGCTGTGCCTGCTCACAACGTTTCTGTTCGGCCTCGCGCCGGCCCTGACCTTCTCGCGGACCGACCCCGACGATGCGCTCAGGCAGGGAGTGCGCGCCACCGGCCGCGGCGGTTTGCGAACGCGGCGGCTGCTGGTGGCCATTGAGGTCGCACTGTCGCTGGTGTTGCTGATCGGCGCCGGCCTGCTGGCCCGCAGCTTCATGAACGAGATCGGTGTAGAGCGCGGCTTTCGCACCGACCACATCCTGACCATGCGTATGTTTTTCGCCGGGCCGCAGTATGAGGACAATGGCCGCAGGGCGCGGTATCTCCAGCAGATTCTCGATCGGGTCCGTACGCTGCCCGGAGTCGAGGCGGCAAGTTCTGCGCACTTTCTGCCCATGACGGGGATCGTGTCCGGCTCCTGCTACACCCGCGCCGACCGGCCGGAACCCGCGCCCGGGTTGCAGCCCTCCTCCGACTACCTCATCATCAGCCCACAATACTTCACCACCATGGGAATTCCGTTCTTGGCCGGCCGCGACTTCAATGCGCACGACACCGTCGCTACCGAACCTGGGATAATCGTGAACCGCGCCTTCGTGCGGCGAGAATTCGGCAACGAGAATCCCATCGGCAAGCGCCTCAACCTGTGCTGGAACGTCACGCACGGGATCATTATCGGCGTGGTCGCCGACGCGCGGCAGACCGACCTTGCGGTCGAGCCGCACCCGACCATCTTTCTCGACAATGAGCAAACCCCGATGTACTTCGGCGCGCTGGTGGTTCGCACGGCGCTTCCGCCGACGGGCGTCGCACGCGCGGTCGAGAAAATCATCCACAACGTGGATCCCGATCAGGCCGTCTCACACATCGAAACCATGGACGATGTGTTGGCCGAATCCGTCGCGCGGCCGCGGCTCGAATCGGTGCTGCTGAGCATTTTCGCTGGCATCGCGCTCGTGCTGGCGAGCGTCGGCCTGTACGGCGTGCTGGCGTATTCGGTCACGCAGCGGACGCGCGAAATCGGCATCCGCATGGCGCTGGGGGCCGATTCGGGGCAACTCGTGAGGAACATCATCCGAGACGGAATCGTTCTTATGATCCCCGGCGTCGTGGCCGGCGCTGCCGCCGCGCTAGCGCTGACGCGGCTTATAAGCTCGCTGCTGTACGGCGTGAAGCCGGCCGATCCTTTAACGTTCGCGGGAGTTTGCGGTGTACTGCTCGCTGTTGGGCTGGTCGCTTCGTGGCTGCCCGCTCGGCGGGCTTCCGCGGTGGACCCTGTTGGGTCTTTGCGCTGGGAGTAGGACGGCCTTTCGGTCAGCGCGGCCGTAGCCTGGCGCCATCGTGGATCTCGTCCGTTGCGCGGCGAACGACCCGATCCCCGGGCGAGAGGTTCCCATCCACCTCCACCAGATCCCCCTCGGCCGGCCCACGCCGCACATCCACCCATTCCGCTTTGCCGTCTCGATCCCGAATGACGAAGACCCGCTCGGTCGTGGTCACCACCGCGGTTTTCGGCACGAGAAGGGCCGGACGAGTCTGCCGCACCGGCCAGCTTACCTTTGGATACATCCCCGGCGAGAGCAATCCGTCGCGATTGAAGACATCCAGCTCTACGGGCATCGTCCGCGTCTTCTGATCCAGCGCATGCGCGACGCGCGCGACTGTGCCCGTGAAAACGCGGTCGGCATCTGCCGGCACATGGAACGAAACCGCCATGCCTTTTGTTATCCCGCCGAGATCCTCCTCCGGCACAGGCACGACAAGGCGCAGACGCGAGACCTGCTGGATGACCAGCAGCACGGGATCCGGCCCCGGTCCGACCAGCGCGCCCGGATGGACCAACCGGTCGGTCACCACGCCATCGAACGGCGCGGCGATCCTGAGGTAGCCCTGTAGATCCTGTTCGGCGCGCACGACTCCCCGCGCCGCGCCGACGGCTTCGTCACGCGCGCGCACGAGCGCCTGCGCCGCTTCCAGCTGCTTCTCTGCCTGGATCAGCTCGTTTCCCGACACGGCCCCGGGCGTTGCCGCCGCTTTCTTCAATCGATCGTACGTGCTCTGCGCCGCGCCCACCTGCGCCACGGCCTGAAGCCGGTCTGCCTCCGCCGCCTGTACCCGCGATTGCGCCTCAGCGAGCCGCGCGGCCATCTCCGGCGCGGTGAGTTCGACAAGTAACTCGCCCTTCCTGACCACCGAGCCGCGGTCCACCAGCACGCGCTCGACATACCCCGCAACTTTCGCATGCAGCTCTACGCTGAGGAACGGCAGGAACTCGCCGGGCAATTCCACCGTTCGCGAGACCTGGCGCGCCACCACCGGCGCGACATCCTGTCCCACGACGGAAGCCGCCAGTAACAGCCAGACAAGACTATGTCGCATCGTAATACCTGCTTGCCGGGTCCATTGGGTTCAGCGACGGCGACGTCGCCGACGCGCGCCGCTGGACAATGGCGTAGATCGAGGGCAGCACCGTGAGCGTGGTGAAGGTGGAGACGATCAAACCGCCGATCACCGCTCGGCCCAGAGGCGCGGATTGCGTACCACCTTCGCCGAAGCCAATGGCCATGGGAATCATGCCGCAGATCATGGCCGCCGCGGTCATGAGGATCGCGCGCAGACGGCTGGCCGCTCCTTCACGCGCCGCATCGAACGGATCGCGCCCTTCCCGGCGCCCGTGCTCGGCGAAGGTCACCAGCAGAATGGAGTTCGCCACAGCAATGCCAATGGCCATGATTGCCCCCATGAAGGATTCAATATTCAGCGTCGTCCCGGTGATAAGCAGCATGAGAACGACCCCGCACAGCACGGCCGGAATGGTCAGAATCACCGCCAGCGCCAGGCGCAGGGACTGAAAATTCGCCGCCAGCAGAAGGAAAATCACAAGCACGGCGAGCAGCAGGCCGATGCGCAGCCCGGAGATGGTCTGCTCCAGCGCGGGAATCTCGCCGCGCATGCGCACGGCCACGCCCTTCGGCGCCGCGCCCGCCGCGGCCACCGCGCTCTCGATCTGCCGCGTCGCCTGCCCCAGTGTGATGTCATGCAGGTTCGCGGTGAGACTGACCACGCGCTGGCCGTTATAGCGCTCGATGAGCCCCGGCATCGTCCCAGGGCTCATCGCGGCAACATCGCCCAACTCCGGATGCGAGCCGTCGATCATCACAGGCAGGTCGCCGATTGCCGCCACACTCTGCAACCGGTGCTGCGGCAGTTGTACCTGGATCTGGAATGCGTTGCCCGAGGCCGGATCTCGCCAGTAGTTCGGGGACGTGAAGCGTGACGAAGAGGTCGCCGGAACCACGGAATTCACCACGTCGGCCATCGTCAGACCGAACTGGCCGGCTCGATCGCGGTTGATATTGATGTCCAGGGTCGGATACTTCAGCTCCTGTGCGTACTGAAGATCACGCAGAAAACCGAGGCGCGCCAGTTGCGCCCGCACCTTCTGCGCATACCCTGCGTCATCGGCCAGATTGATCCCCTGCACGCCGACATCGATGGGCGTAGGAGAGCCGAAACTCATGACCTGGCTCACGATGTCCCCTGCTTCGAAGGACACCTGCGTTCCGGGCAGCTCACGCTGGAAGCTCGCGCGCAGCTTCTCCCGAAGCCATTCGCCGCGAGGCGCGTCCGGCTTCAGCCCGATTTGGATCACTGCCTCCTGCGGACCGGCCGTGAACAGATGGATCAGGTTCACGGGGTAGCTGGAGGGCTGGAGGCCCATGAAGTCGCTGGTGATGGCGACGTTACCAGCGCCGGCGTCGCGATTGATAATATCGAGCGCATGCAACAGAATCCGCTCTGTTTCTTCGACGCGGGTTCCCGCCGGCGCGCGCAGCCGAAGGCGGTACATGGACGGATTGACGTCGGGGAAGATTTCCGTCCCCAGACGCGGCATCATCAGCCATAGGAGCCCGAACGAAACGACGAGATACGCGGCCACAAGCGGCCACCGCAAACGCAGCACGGCGTTCAGATAGCGCTCGTACAACTCGTGCAACCTCCGCTCCTCGCCCTGATGCGCCTCCTTCATGAGCCACGTCGAAAACACCGGCACCAGGCTGCTGGAGAGCAGATACGACGCAATCATGGCGAAGCCCACCGCCAGAGACAGCGGAACGAAGAGCTGCCGGCCCACGCCCACCATGAAAAACGAGGGCACGAACACCGCCAGAATGCAGAACATCGACAGCAGGCGCGCCAGCGCCGTCCGGCTGCATGCTTCCACTACCGCGCGGGCGCGGGTAACCCCAGGCAGCATGCGCGTGTGTATGTTTTCGATCTCTACCGTTGCCTCATCGACTAGAACGCCAACGGCGAGCGCCAGCCCGCCCAGAGTCATAATGTTCAGCGTCTGCTTCGTGGCCCATAGCAGGACGACCGCCGCCAGCAGCGCGAACGGGATATTCGTCACCACGATCAGCGCGCTGCGCCAGTCGCGGAGGAACAGCAGCACCATCAGCCCGGTCAGAACCGCGCCGAGGAGACCTTCGATGATCAGCCCACGGAGCGAATTGCTTACATACGGCGACTGATCGAACTGGAGGCTCACATCGATGTCGCCGGGAATCACCTTCTTAAACTCGGGAATTGCCGCTTTGACACGATCGATCACCGCGAGGGTAGACGCGTCAGCGCGCTTGGTCACAGGGATGAAGACGGTGCGCCGGCCGTTCACATGCGCATAGGCGGTGACCAGGTCCGTACCGTTCTCGATTGTGCCGATGTCGCGCAGGTAGACCGTCGTGCCCGACACGGGCCGAATGGGCGTGCTCAGGAGCTCCGCCAGATTGCCGCCGAGGGTGGCATTCGTGCGCGCGATGCGCTCCAGCGTGCCGGTCCACATGTTGCCCGACGGCATAACCAGTGTGGACCTGCTCACCGCTCCGATCGCCTGCGCCGGCGAGATCTGGTATTGCCGCAGCTTGTCGGGATCGAGGGTGATGACGATGGTCCTCTGGCTGCCGCCGAATGGGGGAGGCGCGGACACGCCGGGCAGAGTCGCGAACAGCGGTCGAACGCGGTTCAGCGCGAGGTCCTGCATCTCGCCGAGCGTGCGCGTGCGGCTGCTGAACACGAGTTGGCCGACCGCCACGCTTCCGGCGTCGAAGCGCGTAATGAAGGGCTCAACCGTCCCCGGCGGCATGAACGAGCGCGCGCGGTTCACGTACCCCACTGTCTGCGCCATGGCGGTGGCCATATCCGTTCCCTCGTGAAAAACGAGCTTCATCAGGGCTGCGCCCTGAATGCTCTTGCTCTCCACGTGATCGATGCCGGTGATGTAGAGGAAATGATACTCGTAGTAATACGTGATGAATCCCTCCATCTGCGCCGGGTCCATCCCGCCGTACGGCTGGGCGACGTAGATGGCCGGCTCGCCCACCTGCGGAAAGATGTCGATCGGCATCCGCTCGACCGCGAGGATGGAACAGAGAGCAACGGCGATGATGGCGACCACCACGGTGATGGGCCGGCTCAGCGCGCCGAGAACCAACCTCACTCGCCTGCCTCCGCGATAAAGGGCGTGATATCTCCGGCAGCGACTGCGACCCCCAGCAGCGCGCGCCACACTCCCAGGCGAGCCAGGGCATCGTCGATCTCGGCCTGCGTGACCAGGCGCTGCGCTTCAGCCACATCATCGATGACCGTGAGTCCGGCCTGATACCGGGCCGTCGATTGCTCCACCGCGGCGCGGGCCGCCGACACCTGCACGGGCGTGTTCGCCGCCACATTGCGCGCGCCCCGCAGGGTGGCCACAGCGGAGTTCCAGCGCGCTCGGAGCTCCACCGCGATCTGCTGCGCGCGAGCTTCCTCCGCTCGGATTGTGGCCGACTGCTGCATCTCCCGCGCGTGAATGGAGGGCAGATCGAATACCGGGAACGTCACCGTCAGCCCGGCGGCGTAGTTCTGTACGTTGGGCGCAAGCCCGTTCGCACCGCCCAGCAGGCCACCGTTCGTCTCCGCGCCCGTGCCACGCGCGTAGGCTGCGCCCTGCACATAGAAATGCGGGAAGTAAGTACGTTCCAGGGCCCGCAGCCGCGCCCGCTCCTGCGCGACGGCGGCGCTCTGTTCGACGGCGATGGGATTGGCTGCCAGGTTCACAGGCCCGGGCGTTTGCGCCGGCGGCAACGAGCCAAGCTTCGGGGCGCTGATCACGGCCGCGTCCTTACCGACGAACTGCGACAGAGTGGCGCCCGCCACCTCCACCGCCTCCTGCGCCTGAATGAGCTGCGTTCGCGCGGCTGCCACCTCCGCCCGTGCGCGCGCCGCATCCGCGCCGGGGCGAAGTTCCGCGTTCACCTGCGCGTTAATTGTGCGCAGCACGGTCTCGGCCCGATCCACTCCCGCCTGCGCCGCACGGACCGTCTCCTGCGCGGCGACCACCGTGAGATACGCGTCCGCGGCCTGAGAAGCTACCTCGAAACGCGTCCGCTGCAGCTCAGCCTCCGAGTGTGCCTCCGCGGCTTTAGCGATCGACACACTCGCTTGCCGCAGACCGAAATCGAACGGCTCCCACGTGACCAGCACGCCCACTGCGCTGCCCCACGCCGTATGGATATTGTTCGTGCCCAGCACCGGGCCGGAGATTGAGGGAATAACACTGTTGGGAAGCAGCAGGCCGAGCAGGTTATTTCGGGTAGCGCGGTTGACCTGCGCCAGGGCGTCGACGCGCGGCAGGTACGCCGTGCGGGCGAGTCGAATGGCCGCCGCAGCCGCATCGATCTGCTCGCGCGAGACTCGCACCGACGGATAGTCGCGGACTGCGGTTTCCACGGCCTGTTGGAGCGTGAGCGGCGTCTGTGCGTACGCCATCGCGGCCCCGAGCACCAGAACGGCTGCCTTCATCCGATCAGCTCCCCAAAGAGCTCGCGTACGCGTTCGCGAGCCTTCGAGAGCGCCTTCCTGCCCTGCGGCGTAGCGCAGTACACCCGCCGCAGCGACTTGCCGTTGCGCTTCTCGAACGATCGCAGGTAGCCCTTGCTCTCGAGGGAATGCAGCAACGGATAGAGCGTGCCCGGGCTGATGCGATACCCATGCCGCGCGAGCTCCTCGGCCATGCCGAGGCCGAAGATCGGCTCCTCGGCGGCGTGGTGCAGGATGTGCAGCCGTATCAGGCCAGAGTAGAGATCGCGGTCACGTTCATACTCCGAGTTCGTTTTCGACAATCGACTACGAAGTATACCGCAACACGCGCCGCAGGCGTGCGTGACGGTCAGCAACACGGCCGTGGTAACGTCAGCCTGAGATGCGTTCAACCCGCCTCGTCTCATTCCTGACGCTGCTGGCCGGTGCGCTGGCTGCCGGCCAGAATACATCCCCCATGCTCCTGGTCCTCGAAAAGGATGACCGCGCCCTGGCTGTCGTCGACCCGGCGACCCGGGCCGTGCTCGGACGAGCGCCGGCCGGTGAAGATCCTCACGAGGTCGCCGTCAGTGGCAATCTTGCCTTTATCTCCAACTACGGCGCCTTTTCACACCCCCACCACACTCTCTCCATCGTCGACGTCGCCGCCCGGCGCGCCCTCACCCCGCTGGATCTGAGCCCCATGCTGGCCCCGCACGGGCTGGCAGTGGACAAGGCGAAAGTGTACTTCACGGCTGAAGGCAGCAAAGTCATCGGCTGCTACGATCCAGGACGGCAGAAGATCGAGTGGATTCTGGGAACGGGTCAGAACCGCACGCACATGCTCGTTGTCACGCCCGATGCCCGCACCATTTTTGCCGCGAATATCAGCTCCGACAGCATCAGCGTGTTCGAGCGGGACCCGAAGGCTGATGCTTCGGGCTGGCGGCAAACGGCGATCCCCGTCGGCAAAGGGCCCGAGGGGTTCGACGTCTCCCCTGACGGGAAAGAACTATGGGCAGCAAATTCCGCCGACGGAAGTGTCTCGATCATCGATCTGGCCTCGAAGAAGGTCACGGGATCCCTCGATGTCCATACCAAACGTTCGAACCGGCTTAAATTCACCCCCGACGGAAAGACCGTGCTCATTTCGGATCTCGGCACGGGCGATCTGGTCGCCGTCGATGCCGCTTCGCGAGCGGAGGTGCACCGCCTCAATCTGGGGCGCGGCTGCGCCGGGATTCTCATCCCTCCGGACGGCTCAGTCGCCTACGTAGCGGTTAGCCCCGACAACAACGTTGCGGTCATCGATCTGAAGACGTTCAACATCACCGGCCGAATCGCGACCGGCCGAGGTCCGGACGGGATGGCGTGGATACCGGGGCAATGACGTCTTAACAAACGGCTCACAAAGCGATCACACAGGGCCAGTCGTTAATTTATACGTGATCACTGCGCCCGGTTCCGAACGCACGACAGCACCCGCAAGAACCCGCAACTCCGCATGGCTCAAACAGGTTCCCAGCTGCACCGGCGATGGCTGCGGACTAATCTTCACCACACGGCTGGGCATGTACATGGCATTCAAATGCAGCCGAAGCCACGCCGTCATCTGGACCGCTCTGTTCGCAGGCGTCTTGATGCCCGCCGGCCTGATCGCCATTCTGGCCGGCTTCTGACGCTATCGTGGAAACGTGCGGCTCACCTGCTCAGCGGTGATTTTCGATATGGACGGCACGCTTGTGGACTCCACCGCCGTGGTCGAGCGCTGCTGGGAGCACTGGGGCCGCCAGTACGGCATTCCGCTCACGGAAATCCTGAGGTTCTCGCATGGGCGTCCGACGCTGGCTACCATGGAGCACTTTCGCCCGGGCGCGGATCACAGCGCCGATGCCGCGGACATGCTGCGTTCGGAGGTGGCGGACAGGTCCGGGATTGTTGCGGTTCGAGGCGCGCATGCCGCCGTACTTGCATGCGTCGGACGGCCCTGGGCAGTGGTGACTTCGGCCCCGCGCGAATTGGCCGAGGTCCGCCTGAAAGCAGCCGGCCTGCCGATTCCGGATGTCATGGTGACAGTGGAACAGGTCCACCGAGGCAAGCCCGATCCCGAAGGGTTCCTGAAAGCCGCGGAAATGCTTGGCACGCCGCCAGAACAATGTATCGCGTTCGAAGACACCGGCCCAGGCGTCGAGGCCGCGCGCCGCGCCGGAATGCACGCGGTGGGGCTGCTCACGACGGTGACACGCGAAGAACTTGGCTGCGATTGCGTAATCCGCGATTTCACCGACGTGCGCCTGACTGCGAACGGCAGCGGCTTTCTCGTGGATATCTACGACTTGCGCAACCACACGTAGCAGTGGTTGCCGAGCCGGCCGGCGTCCGGCGAGCGCAGGAACAGCAAATCCAGATATCGAAACGGGAACAGCAGCCAGCCCAGTACGCCGTGCGCGAGAACGCGCCACGGCTTCCACGGAAACCAGAGTTTGACGTATTCGATGACGAACAGCAGCACCGTCGCGGTCGGACCCGTCCGCCAGCCTTCCGCGACCACCCTGAAGTCCCCGGCCGCAAGCTGCTTCAGCCCATCCAGGGTAAAGCGGCGGAAATCGCGCGGGTATTCATGGAACGGGTGGCAAAAGGGCGTGACCAGATGCACGTACCCGCCTCGGGCCGTCACGCGCGCCATCTCCGACATCACACGCGCGGGATCGACGACGTGCTCGAGAACCGCATCGCAATCGACACGCTGAAAGACTCCGGCGCGGAAAGGAAGCTGTTCAGCGTTCGCTGCGACGTCCACGCCGGGCAGCGCGAACAGATCGACATTAATGTATCCGGGAACGCTGCACCCGCTTCCGCCGATGTAAAGGTTCCAGCGGCCCAGAGGATAGTCGCTCGGCTCGCGCGGATTGTGAATCAGAGGAAGCGGAGGCTCGAGCAGGCGGCGCAGACGCGCCTTCCAGTCGCGCGAAGTGCGATCTGTGTGCAGCCGCTCAACGGGGTTGGGCTGCATTAACGTGCAGGCCTAACGCCTGCTCCACCTGATGGCCGCAGCCCCGATCATGGCTACCGCGCCAGCGTGCTCGACACCCGCAGGAAGTCCAGCAGCACCGAGGGAAAGATTCCCAGTACGAGCGTTCCAATCGCCGACGCCCACAGCGCGGCCTGCATGCCCGCACTGATCGGCGGCGCCGTGTTGGCCGGCTGCTGCGGATCTTTCATGTACATGACCACCAGAATCCGCAGATAGTAATACGCGCCCACTGCGCTGGTCAGAAGGCCGAACACCGCCAGCCATACGAGCCCGGAATCGAGCGCCGCTTTGAAGATGTAGAACTTGCCGAAGAACCCGGCGGTAAGGGGCACACCGATCAGCGACAGGATGAACAATGAGAACAGCGCTGACGCGGCCGGCTGCCGCCACCCTAAACCAGCGAAATCGTCCACGTTGACGTAGCGCTCGCCCTGTCGCGAGAAATACGTCACCATCGCGAACGCGCCCACATTCATGAATGCGTACGCCGCCGTGTAGAACATCACGGCCTGGATCCCGATCCGGCTGTGCGCGGCTATGGCGACCAGAATGTATCCGGCGTGCGCGATGGAGCTGTACGCCAGCAGCCGCTTAATATTCGTTTG
>DASRCB010000212.1:0-10340 GCA_035653295.1 Bryobacteraceae bacterium | reverse complement strand
TCTTGCAACCGTCGGGCGGGCAAGTTGGCGGAATGGGGCTCTGCTGATCGACAGGGATCGGGATGAGCAGCAGATGGCCGCCGCTGCCGCAGCCGCCCGGGGGGCAGGTGGGAGGAATCGGGCTCTGAGCAGCGAGATTGCTGGTCAGCAGAGTGAACAATGCGGCAATCGCCGCGGCTTTCATGAAGCTCTTCATGGTTTTTCTCCTTTTCACGGGTTGATTTGTAAATCGCCGCGAGGCGCGGCACACGAATGGTTGGGAGCAGGAGCCGTACAGCGCTCTGTCCGGCTCAGGATGCGAGGCCTTTTCAGCAGGCTTTACACGTTGCCTCCTGGCTGGAAATGCCGTGTGACAGAATGCTAGCGGTGTTTGGGTGTTTTTGGGGCCACAACTTCTCAGCGATGGCCCACCCGATGGAGTTTATGTATCTACAGAGCGGAAATGGTACTGAATCAAGTACGGTACCGGAACAAATTTCGGATCACGACATCGGTCCGCGTCGGATCGATCACCGGACCGCGAGAGCTTACCAGCGGACTGTGGCTGTTTTCAACGGAGGGCGGTGGTGCGCGGAAACGCGCGCCTCAACTGCATCGTGTTGCGGGCCGATGAGCGGAGTGCGAACGCCCGATCAGATTTTCTTCGTGGCGCGGCGGAATATGGCGAAACTGAGGATGAAGGCGAGCAGGGCGCCGGCGGTAATCCACACGGCGATTGAGAAACCAGAGGAGTTGGCGAAGGTATAGGCCGAGGCAAACCAGCCGCGGAAGAGCAGAACAAACACGATCAGGGACCAGATCGGGAGCGCGGGCCGAAACACTCCGGTAATCGGCAGCCCCAGCATAACGAGACCCACGATTCCGAGGGCGAGAGTCGCACGGGCCAGCGCCGCGCCTTCCAGCGGCAGGATGGGGAGGCGGAAATTCGCGACATCGCCGGTGTAAGCCAGCACCGCGAGCGCAATTAGAACGAGAGAGACTGCGATTTCAAAAAGACAGGCGTAAGCGCGGAAGAGGGTTCGCATGGTGGCCGCAATGTTCTTCTGAAAGAAGAGCCATTGTATCGCCGCTGGCGCCGGAGAGCCAGGGCAACTCGCGGCCTGATTAGCACTCCCGAGGGCGTGCTGCCAGAAGCGCTTGACTCCGGCTGGGCAAACGCTTTAGAATGAGTAACAAAGGCGTACTCTGGGGGTTTGGGCGTGAGCCGACAACTATCCCACACACCACGGCATCTGGACATTTTGCACAGTATCGTGCAGGCCTACATCGAGACCGGCGAACCGGTGGCTTCGCGCACCATCTCGCGGCGCCTCGGGTCGCGCCTCAGTCCGGCCTCGGTGCGCAACGTCATGGCCGACCTTTTTGAGGACGGATTCCTGACGCAGCCGCACACATCAGCGGGCCGGATCCCGACCGAGCAGGCCTTCCGCAGTTACGTGCAGTCGCTGTCGAAGGCGCGCGTGCTGGCGGCGGAACTGCAGCGGTTGCGTGAAGAACTGAGCCAGGTGGAAACGGTCGAAGGTCGTGTGGAGCGCTCGTCGCACATCCTCACGGAGATGACGCGCGGCATTGGGATCGCGGCAGCGATTCCGACGCTGAGCCAGGTGCTGGATCAGGTAGAGCTCATCCGCCTGGCGGACCGGCGGGTGCTGATGGTGGTTGTGACCCGGGACCGGATGGTGCGCAATCGCGTTGTCGCGCTCGACGAGCCGGTTGGCGACGGCGAGCTGGAATCCATCCGCAACTACATCAATCAGAACTTCAGTGGCTGGGCGTTGCTGGACGTCCACGCCGAGTTGAGCCGGCGGCTGGCGCACGAGAGCGCGGTGTACGACTCGGTGCTGCGGAAGCTGACCCTGCTGCACGCCCGGGGCCTGCTCGACTTCGAGCTTTCCCCGGAGATCCACCTGGAAGGCGCAAGCAACCTCGTGGGGCTGGACCTGCATCTGACGCGGGAGAAGCTGCGCGAGCTGTTCCGCACGCTGGAGGAGAAGAAGCGCCTGCTGCAAATGCTGGAGCGCTTTCTCGAACAACGCGAAGGCGAAGTCGCCGTGCAGATCGGGCTGGGCGACGTCTACCCCAGCATGCGCGAGCTGTCGCTCATCGGAATCAGCGTGGGGCTTCCCGGCGGCCTGGCGGCGAAAATCGCCGTTCTCGGCCCGCTGCGTATGAACTACGAGAAGGCGATGTCCGCGGTGCTGCATCTCGGGCAGGCATTTCAGAGCCTCGACGATCGGGGCTGAAGGCCGGCTCGGCGGCGCAGGGCGAATCCACGACGCAATCGTAAACTAAAGGTATCTACATGGGAGATTTTGTCGGAGGCATGGAGGAAACGAAAATGGCCGATGAAACCGCGTCCGGGGACGGCGTGGCGACGATGGAGGCGCTGGCCGCCGAGCGCGACAGGCTGATCGCGGAGAGCCAGGATCTGCAGGACCGCCTGCTGCGGCGTCAGGCGGAGTTCGAGAATTTCCGGCGCCGCGCCGAGCGTGAGCGGGCCGACATTCTCGAATACGCGAGTACAGACACGGTGCGCTCTCTGTTGCCCATCATTGACGACTTCGAGCGTGCATTAAAAGTGGAATCCGCCGATAAAGAGTATGTGCGCGGCATGGAGCTGATTTACAATCGGCTCTCCGAAGCCTTGAAAAAGCTGGGGCTGGAGCCCATCGAGGCGGTCGGCCAGATGTTCGATCCCAACCTGCATCATGCGGTGGATCGCGAGGAGACGCAGGAGCACGAGGACCAGAAAGTGCTGGATGAATACCAGCGCGGTTATTACTTTCGTGGGAAACTGCTGCGGCCGGCCATGGTAAAGGTGGCGGTCAGAGCGAAATGAACGTGACCAGACGGGATTATTACGAAGTTCTCGGAGTGGAGCGCTCGGTTGACGATCAGACGCTGAAGAGCGCCTACCGGAAGCTGGCCCTGCAGTATCATCCCGACCGCAATCCGGACAACGCGGAAGCGGAAGAGAAGTTCAAGGAAGCGGCGGAAGCCTACAGCGTGCTCAGCGATCCGCAAAAGCGCGCGGCTTATGACCGATTCGGCCATCGCGGCGTGCAGAACGGCGCGCAGGGATTCGATCCCTCCACCTTCGCCGATTTCGGCGACATTCTCGGAGACATTTTCGGTTTCGGGGATGTGTTCGGCGGCGGGCGCCGCCAGCAGCGGAACCGTGCGCAGCGAGGCGAGGATCTGCGCTACGACCTGGAGATCGGCCTCGAGGAGGCCATGCATGGGCTGACCTCCGACATTCAGGTGCCTCGGATGGAGCACTGCCACAAATGCGGCGGAACGGGCGCGGAGCGGCACGACGGCATCGTGACCTGCCCCATCTGCCATGGCCGCGGCGAGGTCATCTATCAGCAGAGCTTCCTCTCCATTCGGCGGACGTGTTCGCAGTGCAATGGCCGGGGCCAGATCATTCGCCGTCCCTGCACCCAGTGCCGCGGCGAAGGCTATGTCCGCGCCGAACGCAGGCTCAAGGTGAACATCCCGCCGGGTGTGGACACGGGCACACGGCTGCGGCTGAGTGGGGAAGGCCAGCCGGGCGCGAACGGAGGACCGGAAGGTGACCTTTACGTGTTCATTCGCGTGAAGGATCATCCGGTGTTCGAGCGCGAGCAGGACGATCTGCACTGCACGGTGCCGATCAATTTCGCCCAGGCGGCGCTGGGGACCGAGGTTTCGCTGCTGACCTTCGACGGGCTGCAAACGGTGAAGATTCCCGAGGGGACGCAGAGCGGCTCGCGGGTGCGTCTGCGCGGCATGGGCGCTCCGCGACTGCAGGGCCACGGGCGCGGGGACCTCATCGTGCATGTGGACGTGACCACGCCCACCCGGCTCACGCGGGAACAGCGAAAACTGCTGGAGCAGTTAAACGAACTCCTCCCGCAGGAGAACGAGCCGCAGGAAAAGGGCCTCCTGGATAAGGTCAAAGATTATTTCATGTAGCGCCCGGCCATCGCCGGCGCGTGAAAATCTGCTCCGCTACTCCTGCCGACGTTCTCACTGCGGCGTCGCATCGCTGAGACGCCGCCAGATCTCGTCGATCCAATGCTCATGCTCGGGCTTCATAAGCACGGAGCGCAGGCAGACAATGTCCGGACGGTCAACGACCAGGTCCGGCCAGGCCGAGGCGAAGAATGACACCGGCAGGTGAATGAGCGCGAGGTGCAAGTGGCGGCGCGCGGCTTCATCGAAGATGCGCTGCGACAGGGCCGAAGCAGCACTGGCTGACCCGGCGCGAGGCGCCCAAACCACGATATCCAGCTCCGGCGGAAAAGGCACGACAAAGCGCGCGTCCTTGGTCAGCATCTCCGTGAATGCCAGTGCGGCGCGGCGGCAGGCGGACAAGCCGTTCGCGAATTCACCGCCGGGCAACAGGGGAAGCAGCCTTTGTGTGGCCCACAGGGCGACGGCCGACGCGCCGGCGCGCGAGCATTCCAGGCTGATTTCGCCCAGATGCAGCTCGCGCGAGGAGAAGTAGGTATAGGGCGAATCGTGTTGATACAAGGCGCCCACGGCCGGATCGCGGAACAGCACGCAGCCGCAGCCGTACGGCTGTAGCCCGTGTTTGTGAGGGTCGATCACCACCGAATCCGCCTGGGCCATGGCGTCGAACGCCGCCCGAGCGTCCGCGCCGAGGTTGTCGGCCAGAGTGAAATACCCGCCGTAGGCGCTGTCCACGTGCACGCGAAATCCGAATCGATTGCGGAGTTGCAGGATGCCAGGAAGCGGATCGATTGCCCCCGCGCCGGTGGTCCCGAGCGTGGCCACCACGCAGCCCACGTCTCCCGCGCCTGCGCGGGTTTCGAGCGCGTCGAGATCCATTCGGCCGCGCGCGTCCACGGCGACCTTTTCGAACGGCAGCCGTAGGACGCCGCTGATGCGCTCGTGGGTGTAATGGGCCTGCTCGGAGGCGAGGATCGTTTTCCCCGGCGCGAGCCGGCCCGCGGCCCACAGGGCCTCCAGATTGGCCATCGTGCCGCCGCCAGTCAGGTGCCCGAGATGCTCCTTCCAGCCAATCATGCCCGCGATCGCAGCCACCGCCTCCTTTTCCATGGCGGAGCTGGCGCGCCCGCCGTCGAGGGCGTGGTTATTGGGATTGATCCAGGTGGCGAGGGCGTAGGCGGCGCGGGCTACCGGATGCGGCGGCTTCAGCATCTGCCCGGCATAAAGAGGATGGAAGTACGGGAAGTTATCGCCGAGGCGGCCGGCGACCTCATCGAGCACCCGCGGCATGCGCTCGAGACCCGGGGCACTGCCGGCGAACTCCGGCAGCGCGGCGAACGCCTGTTCCAGGCGGGCCACAAGCTCCGGCAACTCGGCGAGAGTATGTTGCTCCAGCAGGGCCATGTCTACAATAGTGTTTCACCCTCCTTCATGCGTTTGTTGTTCCTCGCATTTGTTTCCATGCTCGCCCTTGCTGCCCAGGACGAGTCCGTGTCCGCAGCCATTGCCGCGCTCCAGCGTGGCGATCTGCCCGTGGCTGAGCAGACGCTTCGCGCCCGGCTGAAGGCCGCGCCCGATGACGCGGTCGCGCTCAACGTGCTTGGCATCGTGCTCGACCAGCAGAAGAAATTCACGGAGGCGGACAGCGTGTACCGGCGCGCGACGGCGCTCGATCCGCGCTCGCCCGGACTTCTCAACAACTACGGAAACCATTTGATCGCGACGGGCCGGCCGAAGGAAGCGCGAACCGTATTTCTGAAAGTGCTGGCGATCGATCCGGGGCACGCCAACGCGAATGTTCAACTCGCGCGCATTGCGCTCGAGCAGAAATCTCCGGCCGAAGCACTGCGGCGCCTGGACGCGTTGCCCCAGGAGGCGAAGCGGGATCCGGCGGTCAGCCTGATGCTGATGCAGGCTGATTTCGCTCTGCACCGGGATCAGGAAGGGGGAGCGATCCTCGCCCGTCTTGAAGCCGAACCGGGGGCCGATCATGAGCAGATCGGGATGGCGCTGGCCGCCGCCGGGCAATATGAGAAGGCCGAAGAGCAGTTTTCGCGCGCGCTCGAGGCGGCGCCGGGGAATTTCGAAATCCTCGATAATCTCGGGCTGGCGGCATCGCACGCCGGGCATGACCAGCGCGCGCGGGAGGTGCTCGAATCCGCGCATCGCCTGCGGCCCGACAACGTGGATGTCCTCTACGATCTGGCGGCCGTCAATGCTCGGCTGAAAGACAACGACGCGGCGCTTCGGCTGCTGGTGGATGCGGCCCGCATCGCGCCGGAGCGAGCGGACGTGCTGCGGCTGCTGGCGCGCACCACCGCGGAGGTCGGCTATTTCGGCGATGCGGTGAAAGCGTGGGACCAGTACCTCAAGCTGGTTCCCAACGATGACGCCGCGCGGCGCGAGCGAGCCTTTGCGATGACAGCGATTGGCAACGACATGAAGGGCGGTCTCGCGGAGCTTCGAGAATACGTGGCAAAGCATCGCGGTGACGCCGTGGGTTACTACGAGCTTGGCGTAGCGGAAAGCGCGAGCAACGGCCCGCAGGCGCACGCCAGTCTCGACCGTGCGATCGCCCTGAAGCCCGATCTGACGGCAGCCCACGTGGCCCGCGGATTCCTTTACTTCCGGGAGGGAAATCTCAGGGCCGCGCTGCCGGATTTCGAGTTTGCGCATCGCCGCGATCCCGAAAACCCGGTCATTCTGGACCGTCTGGGGCAGACTTACGCCGACATGGACAGGCCGGCCGAGGCGGTTCCGCTGTTGCGCCGCGCGGCCGAGCTCTCTCCGCGCGATTCCACGATCCTGCTACATCTGGCGCGCGCACTGACCACCATGGGCCAGAGCGAAGAGGCGAAGGCGGTCTTCCAGCGCTTTCGCGAGGTCGGACCGAACAAATCCACCCTGGCGCATCCGCCCGGGCTGGTCGATTTTCTAAGTCTCCCGCCGGAAGAACAGATGGCGCGCTATCGGGCGGGCGTGGTGCGCACGGTGCGATCGAATCCGCGGAATGCCGAGGCTCAGGTCCGGTATCTCGAGTTGCTGCTGGGCGATGGCAGCTTCGACGAAGCCACGTCCGTGGCGCGACAGATCGCGGCGCTGAAACCGGGGCCGGCGCTGATCGCCGAAGCTGCGGCCGCTCTTCTGAACGCGGAACAATACGCGGCCGCGAAGGAACTGCTGGAAAGCGCGCCGGCTGGTTCGCCCGACACGGCGCTGGATCTGGCTATCGCCGTGTTCCATGTGTCCGGCGCGCAGGCCGGTCTGGAGCAGCTGGATGGAATCCCCGAAGCGCAGCGCAGCGGCGATTACTACCTGGCGCGCGCCGAAATGCTGGATGCGGCAAAACGGCCGGAGGAAGCGTTCGCAATGCTTCGGAAGGCGCTGGCCGCCAGCCCGAAGCGGTCGGATCTTTATCGTCACGCGGCGATGCTGTTGATTCGCAAGCGGCGGGCCGGCGAAGCGCTGCAGTTGCTGGCGCGCGGCGCTGCCGTGCTGCCGGACAATCCCGACATCCTGCTGCTCGAGGCCATTGCGCGGGAGCTCTCGAGCGAAACCGGCCAGGCGGAGCGGCTGCTGAAAACCGTGGAAGATCGCTGGCCCGAATGGCCCGACGCGTGGATTGCCGACGCCATGGTTCGCGACCTCCATGGGCAGTACGCGGAGGCGCGGTCGCGCCTCGACACGGGCATGGCGCTGGGGGCGAAAACGGCTGCCGCATATTATCTTCTGGCCGATACCGCGATGCATGCGGGGCGGACGGAGGAGGCGCGCGGCGCGATTGCCCAGGCTAGCGCGCTGGCGCCCGGGGATGCAGCAGTGAAGGCGCTGGCGGGAGCGATTCAGAGCGGAGGCGCATTGCCGCCCGGGACCGCGGCCGACGTTGTTCAGCTTTTGCTTCAATGAGTCGCTGACCCGGTTCGTCCTCCGACACTCGCGTTGCGGCAAAAACCACGTGGCAGCTTGACGAAACCGCCTCCGAACCCTACACTGAAAACGAAATTGAACCACACACGTAGTAATGCATAGGAAGACCTACACCTTCAAAGTCGTTGTCGAGCCCGATGCCGATCGGTGGCATGCGTATTGCCCGGCGCTGCCGCAGTATGGCGCCGCCACCTGGGGCAACACGCGCGAAGAAGCCTTGCAGCACATCAATGAAGTCGTCCAAATGATCGTAGACGAACTGCGCGAGGACGGAATCTCGATCCCCACCGGACCGAAAGAGGATGTCGAGGTTTTCGCCGATGAACGTGTCGCCATAACCGTCTGAGGCGATGGCGATAAACTACGCGAATCTTCATAGCATCAGCGTGCGCGGGATTATGGCCGCACTCATTCGAGAGACGGCTTTTTTTGCGCGGTGGCCGCGGCGGCCATGAGCGGTTTCAGCACGCCGATGGCCGTCGCGTCACCGTCACGTTCCACAAATCGTCGGACACATTCCCGCCGAAACGCTCAAAGCCATCATTGAAGGACAGGCACACTGGACCGAAGATGATCTGAGGCGCCTTGGACTTATCGCATGACCGCGGTCGGCCGCCGCTCTTAACCCTTTTTCTCTTCTCGTTTCCGCTTCGCCCAGTATTCCTTCATCCGTTTGGCGTGCGCCGTGTCGCGTCGCGGCTATTGACGAGGCGCCTGGGACCTGTCATACTCCGGGCGAATCCACACATCGGGGAGCATCAGGATGAGTCCAGGCCGTGCGGCGCTACTCACAGCGGCTGTTGCCATTGGCGCGCTTCCGGCAACGGGGGCAACTTCGCCGCTGTCGGGCCGCGACATGTTCGTGACTTACTGCGCGTCCTGCCACGGAACTGACGCCAAGGGTGGAGGTCCGGTGGCCGCCGCGCTGAAAGCACGTCCCGCCGATCTGACCACCCTGAGCGCGCGCAATGGCGGCAGGTTCCCCGAAACGCGCGTCTACGGAACCATTCGCGGCGATGTTCGGGTAACTTCGCACGGCACATCGGAGATGCCGGTGTGGGGGCGTGTTTTCGAGCATGTTGGCCAGGGCGACACGGCCGAGGTGCAGATGCGCATCTCGAATCTGGTGGCCTGGATTCGATCTATTCAGGTGAAATAGCCTTTTCGGCTACGGGATCGGCACACGCGACGCGGCGGGCGGCAAAGCCGTCTTCGGAGCTCTTCCGAATATCGCCCGAACCCGAAGTTTCACCACGCCGAGCAGGGCTTCACGGATGATGCTGAAGTCAATCTTCGAGAGCCCCACCTGCCGATCGTAGAAGATGATGGGGACCTCCGCGATGCGCAGCCCGCGGCGGTGCGCCTGGTATGTGGTTTCGATCTGGAAAAGATATCCGTTGGCGAACACGCGGTCCAGCTGAATGCTCTCCAGCGCGGCGCGGCGCCAGCATTTGAAACCGCCGGTAAGGTCGGTGAAGTTCATGCCCGTCACGATCTGAACGTAACGGGTGGCGCACTTGCTGAGGATCAGCCGTTTGAGGTCCCAGTTGACGACGTTCACGCCGCGCAGGTAGCGCGACCCCAGCACGACATCGTTGTCGCGGATGCCGTCCAGCAACTTCGGCAGGTAAGCAGGACTGTGGGACAGGTCGGCGTCCATCTGCAGGATGACGTCGTATTCCTGTGCCAGAACGTACTCAAAGCCGGCGACATACGCGCGGCCCAGACCCTGCTTCCGCTCCCGGTGCAGCACGGCGACTTCACCGGGGTGCGCCGCCGCAAGTTCATCGGCCAGAACGCCGGTTCCATCGGGCGAGTTGTCGTCAACGATAAGAATGTGCAGACCGGGGCATTGCTGTCGAATCTGCAGCACCAGTTCGTTCAGATTTTCGCGTTCGTTGTATGTCGGGATGACGGCGACAGCGCGCATATTGGCCCATGCCCACAATGGGCTGCTACGTCTATCGGCGGAAGTGATTTCCGCCATTAGCCTGAAGTCCGTCGGTGGATCGCCGTAGCGGATGCTATGGCCGTTGTAGTACCAAACAGATCGCCGGTTAGTCCCAGCGCGGCTATTCTGTTTTCGGTGGTGATTCCGAGAAGTTGGCGGTGGCCGCTGATCATTTTCTTCCTCGCGCTTTGCGTACGTTTTGCCGCGTTCGCGATGCTGCACGATGCGTCCTACCGGCAATTCGATTTCGCCGAGATGGAGAAGATCGCGCGCTCGCTTGCCGAGCAGAACCAATTCGCTAACCCGTACAAGATCGACACCGGCCCGACCGCGCATCACGCTCCTGTCTACCCGTTCCTGCTGAGCCTGGTATTCCGGGCGTTCGGATACGGTGCGACGGCGAGGATGGCGCAGGTCTCGATGAACCTCGTGTTCATCTCGGTGGCATTATCGCTGCTGCCGTTGCTGGCGCGCAATGGCGGACTGCCGGGCGCCACCGGCATCA
>DASRCB010000211.1:0-18020 GCA_035653295.1 Bryobacteraceae bacterium | reverse complement strand
ATCGTTGTCGTAATCGAAAAACGCGATGCCGCAGCCGTTCGTTTCGAGGATGTACTTCTTCGTCTCGATACCGCCGTAGACCACGGGGTGGATAAGGCCGGCTTTCTCGCCAACATCGGTGAAGCTGGCGCCGAATGGCTCAGGCGTCCGTGCACGGGCGAGGGCGGCGGCGCCGGCGAGGAGTAACTGGCGGCGATTGATGACTGGCGACAACGGCGAGGCTTCGTAATATTGTAGCGGCTGCTCTTTCGGATGTACGATTGCACCCATGAGACTTGCCGGATGCATCTTTCCTGCCGCCGGAAGCCGCCGGCGATTTCTCGCTGCCGCCGCTGTTTCCGGGCTGACATTCCAGCCGAACGCGCCGGCGGCCGAACCGGAACAGAATGTCCTCGGGCCGCGCGCCGGATACTCGCCGCAGATCGGCACGCTCGTATCGCAGATGATCTGGATGCGCGGCGCGGTGCTGAGCACGGTGAAGGGCCTGTCGATCGAGCAGCTCGATTTTCTGCTCGATGACAAAGCCAACCGCATCGGGGCGCTGCTCCTGCATCTTGCCGCGACCGACAAGCTGTACCAGCTGAACACGTTCGGCAATGTCGGCCTGCCTGATCTCCAGACGGCGCCGGCCTTCGAGCAGTACGCGATCGCGATGGAACTGGGCGCGCCGGCGCGCGACGCCATCCAGCATCACCCGCTCGATTTCTACCTGAGCATCCTGCACGACACGCGCGAGAAGACGCTCGCCGAGTTCCGCAAGCGCGACGACGCCTGGCTCATGCAGGTGGACAAGAGCTGGCCGTGGGGACCCACTAACAATCTGTGCAAGTGGTTCCATGTCTGCGAGCATGAATCGCATCACGCCGGCCAGATCGCAATGCTGCGGGCGCGCGCCACCGGAGCGAAGGCGGACAACGGATAATCGCCCCTCCTTATACTTGTGAATATGATTTCTGGCGCGATTCTGCTGGCTTTCTGGATGCAGGCGCAGAGCGCGGGCGCGGCGGCTCCGGCCCAGCCGCCGGCGGGAATCGCGCAGGCCAAAGCGCTGGCCGAGTCCGGCAAGCTGGAGGATGCGAAGAAGGTGCTCGATGCGCTCGACCCGGCAACGCCCGGCATCAATGCGCTGAAAGGCGACCTCGATTTCCGGCTCCACCATTATCCGCAGGCTTCCGATGAATTGCTGGCCGCAGCCAAAGAGCAGATCGAGGGCAGCGACCCCTGGCGCCAGACAGTGCTGATGCTGACCCAGAGCCTGTATCTCGCTTCCCGGCCCGCCGACGCGATCCCATGGCTGGAGAAGGCGCGTACTTTCGGCACGCGCAGCGTGGAGTTCGATTACATGCTGGGCAACTGCTACGTCCAGACCCGCGCGCCGGAAAAGGCCGTGGTCGCCTTCGCGCATATGTTCGATGTGCCTCCCGATTCCGCCGCCGCTCACCTGCTCGCCGGCCAGATGATGATTCGCCAGGAGTTCGAGGAGTACGCAGTCAAGGAACTGCGCCGCGCGCTGGAGCTCAGCCCTAAAATCCCCGAGGCCCACTACATGCTCGGCGAGATCGCCACGTTCCACGGGCGTTTCGACGACGCCATCGCGGAGTTGAAACAGGAGATCGACCTCAACCCCAACTTCGCCATGGCTTATTACAAGCTGGGGGACGCCTACACGCGGCGCGAGCAGTGGGACCTGGCCGCGCCACAACTGGAAAAGGCGGTATGGCTCAACCCGACCTACAGCGGCCCGTACATCCTGCTGGGCAGAACGTATCTGAAGCAGAACCAGCTGTCCGCCGCCGAGAACATGCTGCGCCGGTCGCTGCAGCTGGATCCCCGCAACGCCACCGCCCATTACATTCTGGGACAGACGCTGGTGGCTGAGGGGCGGACGGAGGAAGGCCGGAAGCTGCTCCAGGAATCGCAGGCGCTGCACAAAACCGCGCCGGCCGCCGGCACGGACCTCAGCCGGTGAACCCGCGGGAACCGCAGGACCCGCACGAGCCGCCCCGCCAGGGCCTGCCCGATTACATCGTTACCCGCCCGCACACCGCCCAGCCGCCGAAACGCTCGCGCTTCGGTTTCCTCCTGCGGATCGGCGTTTTCGCCTTCATCGCCGTCGTCTGCATGATTTTCGTGCCGCCACTGATCATGACCGTCAGCGGCGCGTATTTCATTGCCGCCGCCATGGGCACCTTCGCGGCCGCCGCCATCGCCAATGCCATCGCGGTGCGTATCTACGAGCGCGGCCGTCTGGTGGACATCGGCCTCGGCTGGACTGATGCGTCCCGCTGGAACCTGGGAATTGGCGTCGCCGGAGGAATCGGCAGCGCCATCATCGTCGTGATCCTGCCCATCCTGCTGCGCAAAGCCGAATTCGCGCCCTCGCCTGCCGAGCCCGGCCGCTGGCGCATCGTGCTGTTCGTCACCGCGATCCTGCTGTTCGGCGCCATTGGCGAGGAACTGTTGTTTCGCGGCTACGCATTCCAGGTGCTGGTGCGCGAAATCGGGCCCTTTGCCACTATCCTGCCGTTCGCCATCCTCTTCGCGCTGGCCCACCTGAATAACCCCAACACGACAATGCTGGGCATCGTGAACACGTTTCTGTGGGGCGTCCTGCTGGGCTACTCGTTTCTGCGCAGCGGAGACCTGTGGCTGCCCATCGGCCTGCATTTCGGATGGAACTGGATGCTGCCCGTGCTCGGGGCTAATCTCAGCGGGTTTACCATGGCCATAACGGGCTACACACTGCACTGGATGGCGCGTCCACTGTGGAGTGGTGCGCAATACGGCCCGGAAGGAAGCGTCCTGACCACCATGGTTGTACCCGCGCTTTTCTGGTTTCTGCACCGGGCCCCCATTCGGCAACAGGAAGCCTTCCTTCTTCGTCCACACGATCAGGAGTTGCAGTCATGAAGTTCGCTTCCCGGCCATTATGCGCCTGCGCGGCGATCGTATTATTCCTGCCGGCCGGCGCGCCGTTGCTGGCCGGCGGTAAGGAAGCCCGCCTCAGCGACGACGACAAGGTCGAGATCCTGCGCGGGCTCATGGCCGAGTACGCCAAAACAAAGGTCAACCTTCCCCGCAGCAAGAAGCCGCTGCCCTTCGACAGCACCGGTCAGTTCGACTACTACAAGTGGAAGGAAATGGGCAAGGACGAAGGACCGGCGGCGCGCGTCGGCGACCTGGTGCAGATCACGAAAATCACCTTCGAAGGCGACAAAATCGTGCTGGAATTGAATGGCGGCATCCACCACGGCAGCTGGAAGGACCACATTCAGATCGGCATGGGGAACCAGACCCGGCCCATTTCGCAGGGCCAGACCGTCACGACTGCCGGGACCTACCTGGCCATCGATTTTCACAAACCCGTGCCGCCCATCGACAGCGACGGCCTGAAAAAGATGCTCGCGCCCATCTTCAACTTCGACAAGAACACAGCGGTGAAGAGCTACCTCGACACCCTGCCGCCGGAGCAGCAGCAGGCCATCAAGGACAAGCGCGCAATCAAGGGCATGGACCGCGACGGCGTCCTCCTGGCTCTGGGGAAGCCGCGGCTAAAAGACCGCGAAACCACGGCCGACGGCCTGGAAACTGAGGACTGGATTTACGGAGAGCCGCCGGGCAAGGTGATTTTCGTGACCTTCGCGGGATCGAAGGTCATCAAAGTCAGGGAGGCGTGGGCCTCCATCGAAGGGTCCAGCGCCGCCCCGCTGCCGCCGAATTAGATCTTGCGCACTTCTTTGAACACGGTCTTCATCACCGGCGGCGGGGGCGGCATCGGGCGTGGTCTCGCCGAGGCGTTCCACCGGCTCGGGAATACCGTGATTATCGGCGGCCGGCGCGAGGCGGCCCTGAGCACGGTCTGCGAGGCGCATCCTGGGATGAGCTTCGTCGTTATGGATGTGACCAGCGGCGAGAGCATTCGGGACGGCGCCCATGAGGTGCTGGCTCGCTTCCCTGCCCTGAACTGCGTAATCAACAACGCCGGCATCCAGCGCGCGCATGATTTTTCGGCCGACACCGGGATCGATGAAGCCGCTGCCACGGAGGAGATCGAAGCCAACCTGCTGGGCGTGGTTCGGATCTGCTCCGCATTTCTGCCGCACCTGCGGGAGCAGCCGCAGGCGACGATCGTCAACATCTCCTCCGGGCTGGCGTTCGTGCCCATGGCTCGCGTTCCGGTCTACTGCGCGACGAAAGCCGCGGTGCACTCCTTGACGGTTTCGCTGCGCCGGCAGCTTCGCGACACCACTGTCAGAGTGATCGAGCTGATTCCGCCGTACGTTGACACCAACCTCCAGCAGGGCCGGCGCAATCCGCGCGGTCCCCAGCCCATGCCGCTCGCACAATTCATCGAGGAAGCAATGGCCGGATTGGCCGGCGACGCAGAGGAGGTTGCGGTGGGCGACGCCAGGGGCCTGTACGCCAGCGCGGGCACGGGCGAGGCGTTCCGGACCGTCTTCTCGCGAATGAACGGCTGATCCCGCACGCCTGATTGTGGTGCAAGCCCTGGGCTTGCACGCATTCATGGGGGGCAGGCAATCGGCGGCGGTCTGGCCGGATCGGAAGCGTCATCCTCGGGCCCCTCGAAGGCCTGCTGGCCAAAGCAGACGCGCTGCCTGTGGGGGGGCAGGGCCTCGCCCTGCGGCGGGCTCACAGCCCGCCAGGTGCAAGCCCAGGGCTTGCACTACAAAAACCTCAGTGCAGGTCGATGCGCCGGCCCGTGCGTGCCGATTCGCGCGCGGCGTCGAGGATCTCTGTGACGATAACGTTATTCTCCAAACCCGAGAGACCCGACGGCTTGAATTTCCCGCGCGCGACCGAAGCAAGATACGAAATCGAGTCGTGCGCATCGGCCGGCAGCGGTTCCAGCGAGGCCGCGTGCGGCTCTTTATCATCGTTCATGCGGACCGTCAGCTTATCGCCATGAGTCGCGATGGCGTACCCGTGCGCCCCATAGACCTCGAGGTCCTTGCGGTCGAACGGCCAGTTCCACGAGGCTTCGATGACGCCGACCGCGTGCGGGTATTGCACAAGGACAGTAGCGTCGTCATCCACCGGGTTGTAGATTTCGGGCTTGATGGTTTCGGTCAGCGCCTGCACCGAGAGCGGCTTGTGGTTGTCCATGAGCCAGGTCATCAGATTGGCGCCGTAGCAGCCGAAATCGAACAGAGCGCCGGCGCCATTGCGGGCCGGGTTGGTCAGCCAGGCGAAGAACTCCGGCTGAACGTGGATCTCCTTCGGCCCCTGGTGCCCATCCATGGCCACCATGCGGCGAATCGGGCCGGCCTCGTTCTGCTCGTGGATCATGCGCCAGATGGCGGCGTGGCTGGGATACCAGGAGGTCTCGTAATTCACGATGATCTGCGCGCCGGATTGCTGCGAGGCACGCTGGATCCGCCGGGCGTCGCGCACGCTCACGGCCAGCGGCTTCTCCATCATGACCACCGGAACGTGGCGCCCGGCGCAGGTTTCGACGATAGGCGCGTGATCGGATGTAGCGCTGAAGATGGCGACCGCGTCGGGATGCACCCGGTCCAGCAGGCCCGGCAGATCGGCGGCGAAAAGACCCTGCGCGAGATGGAACTCGCGGGCGTAGCCGTTGTAAAGGACCGGATCGGGGTCATAGACGCCGACCAGCTCGATCTCCGAACGGCCCTGCAGCGCGTGCAGGAAACCGGACACGTGCCCGTGCACCAGCCCGGCGATGACCACGCGAACGGGCCGGTCCGCCGGAGCCTGCGCGCAGGCCAGAGGAGCGAAGGCAAGCAGGAGAGCGAAGGAGAGCCGAGGCATGAAACCCTGACGGATGGGCATGAATCGATGTTATCCGCAGGCGGCTATAACTGCTCCGCGGTTCCGCCCCACTCCTGAGGATGCACGTCGGCAACGGACTGCGAGAAGGTCCACGAGTACCCGGCGAAGTCCACCGCGTTGTACTGCCGCTCGCCATACGGATACGTCGCCGGATCGTGCGTGATGGTGGCCCCGTGCTCGCGAGCGCGGGCGCAGTGCGCATCGGCATCATCGATGCGAACGGTAACTGAGCATCCGAGGCCGAGCGCGGCATTCACCTCATTGGGCCGCATTTCCCTGACGATTACCGCTCCGTCGCCCACATTCAGCTGCACGCGATGATGTCCGATGCGGAGGCGCACGCTGAACCCGAAGGCTTCGCAAAGCCACGCCGCCGCCTCATGCACGTTTGCGTACGCCAGCACGGGTATCACCGTGGCGCGGGGTATCGAGCGGTTCGCCATCATCGAATTCGTCACCTTTGCATCATGTCGTCGAAATGCGTCATGAAATCGGGATACGCCCCTGCGCCGAGCTCGTGCAGATCCATGCCCTGGCGCTCGGCTTCGGGCGCGGCGCGCTGCCGCATTACCCGGTCGAGGAGCCAGTTCAGCGCGTACAGGAGCGGGAACATGAACCCGAGGAGTGTGGCGACTCCGATGAGCTGCGCCACCCACTGGTCCGGCGCCGCAAAGTGGCCGAACAAGCCCGCGGCCATAACACTCCACAGCCCGCCAATGGCGTGCACCGATATCGAGCCGCCTGGGTCGTCGATACCGAAACGCAGCTCCAGGAGTTCGACCGCGAAAGGCGTAACGAAGCCGGCCACCGCGCCGGTCAGGATGGCGGCGATCGGAGTCATGAAGGCGCATCCCGCGCTGCAGGCGACCAGTCCCGCTACCCATCCGTTGGCGGCCAGCGAGGCGTCGGGCTTCCCGAACCGGGCGCGAGTCACGCCGATAACCGCGAGTGCGCCCGCCGCGGCCGCGATGCTGGTATTGATCGCGATCAGCGGCACATGGATTATCTCCGCCCCGGCCAGCAGCAGCGAGCCCGCGATGTTCACGCCCAGCCACCCGACCAGCGCCAGCGCGCAGCCCAGCAGCACCAGCACAGCGCTGTGTCCGGGAATCGCGGCGGGCATGCCCTCATGTCCGTACTTTCCCCGGCGCGGCCCGAGGATCCAGGCCATGGCCAGCGCCGCGAGACCTCCTGTAGCGTGAATCACGCCGGCGCCGCCACAATCGACGAAGCCCCGGCCCAGCGCGTAATTCACCCCGAGACCCGCGAGCCAGCCGCCACCCCACGCCCAATGCGCGAATAGCGGGAAGACGATCCCCGCCAGCAGCGCGGAAGAGATGCACGAGGCCGACAGCCGCCAGCGTTCCGCGCCGGCGCCTAACGGGATGACGGCAGCAAACCCGGCGCTGAACATGCCCAGCCACGCCGCCATCCAGGCCTGGCTGTCCTCGATCGCCAGTCCGCGCAAAAAGAACGGCCCGGCGGCGATCCAGTTCCACGGCTTTCCTCCAATCGCGAAGGCATAAGCCGGCCTGTCGGCGAGACCCTGCCACGCGAAACCGCAGGCCACATATGCGAGAGCAGCCGTGGCGAACACGCACAACCCAGCCAGCATCATGTGCGCCGCGCTGCGCGACCGGCACAGGCCGGTGTTGATCAGGGCCAGTCCGGAGACCGCGAACGGAATCAGAATGATGAAAACGGGAACAACCATCACCGGGGTCATTCGCGTGCTCCGCGGACCGGCATGTGAGACCGCACGACCAGAACAAGACCCAGCAGTTGCACAGCGACGCCGGCCAGCACGAACCCGTTCCGCGGGACCGGTGCAATGAGCAGAACGATCGCCGCCAGCGCGATCAGCCATCCTGCCGGAAGCAACAGAAGGCCCGCAATTCTCATGTGCTGTGAGGTTAACGTACCACAGCAATCCAGCGCCGCCGCGGCTCAGGAGGCGAGGCGCTGGCGCAATGCTTCCTCGTTGGGCAGAAACCAGATGTGAGCACCGCGATTCGACTCGGTAACGAAGTCGCGGAGGGATTCGCTCTGGCTGAGCCGGGCGGCGATGTCGCCGATAATGATCACGCGAACGCCATAGGTGACGAACTTCTGCAGCATGGCGCCCGCTTTCCCTGTCTTCAGGCGGAAGAAGTCGTCGCTCAGGCGTGTGGCGGGAATGACCACCTGGCGAGCGCCCCGTTCGACGGCTGCCTGGATCAGTGCGACCGCGTCGGCCTCGGTCTCGAGCGGCGGTCCCGCCGCCGGACACTCCACAACCGAGACGCCGTTTACCTCTCTCGAATGCATGCCCTGTTTATTGTAGAGGTTGCAGGAAACGCCCTGCCCCACACCGGCGTTTATTGGACTGATAGAAATAATTGACTTCCGCCGCACCGCCGCGCCTGGGTAGGCTGGTTCAGAAGCCAACCCGTGATTGAATTTGCCGTCCCCCAGCCGTGCGCCTGAGCCGGCGTGCCCGGCGTTCTGCGGGCTGACCACGTTTCTGTAATCCACCATGGAGGGTCAATGACTCCGAAAGCAGCGCGCGAGAAGATCGCCACCAAGACTCCGAAAGACGTAATGAAGCTGGTTGAAGAAGCCGAGGTCGAACAATTAGACCTGCGCTTCACCGACATCCCCGGCCTGCAGCACCACGTGTCCTACCCCATCAGCGAGCTGGACGAGGGCTCCTTCGAGGACGGGTTCGGCATGGACGGATCCAGCATCCGCGGCTGGGCTGCGATCAATGAGAGCGACATGCTCCTGATCCCGGACGCCACCACGGCCTTCATCGATCCCTTCGCCGAAGCGAAGACCCTGGTCCTGTACGGCGATGTTCAGGATCCGATTACCCGCCAGCACTACGACCGCGACCCACGCTGGATCGCGAAAAAGGCGGAGAAGTACCTTCAGAACACCGGCGTCGCCGACACCGCCTACTTCGGCGCGGAAGCTGAGTTCTTCATCTTCGATAACGTCCGCTACGATCAGAACCAGCACTCCGGTTTCTACTTCATCGACGCCGAAGAGGGCCGCTGGAACTCAGGCCGCGCCGAGAACAACCTGGGCTATCGTCCGCGCTACAAGGAAGGCTATTTCCCGGTGCCGCCGACGGATCACTACCAGGGGCTGCGCACGGAAATGGTGCGCACCATGTCGCAGTGCGGGCTGCAGATCGAGTGCCACCACCACGAAGTCGCCACCGGCGGCCAGTGCGAGATCGACCAGCGCTTCAACACCCTGCTGAAGTCGGCCGACAACATGATGCTGTACAAGTACATCATTCGCAATGTGGCCTATCGCGCCGGCAAGACCGTCACCTTCATGCCCAAGCCGCTGTTTGCCGATAACGGCAGCGGCATGCACTGCCACCAGAGCCTGTGGAAAGCCGGCAACCCGCTGTTCGGCGGCGATGGATACGCGGGCCTGAGCGAGATGGCCCTGCACTATATCGGCGGCCTGCTGAAGCACGCGCGGGCGCTGTCGGCCATCATTGCCCCGACCACCAACAGCTACAAGCGGCTGGTGCCGGGCTACGAAGCGCCGGTGAACCTGGCGTACTCGCGCCGCAATCGTTCGGCTGCCTGCCGCATTCCGATGTACTCAGCCAGTCCCAAGGCCAAGCGCGTGGAGTTCCGCCCGCCCGATCCGTCGGCGAATCCGTATCTGGCGTTCGCGGCCATGATGATGGCCGGTCTGGACGGCGTAGCGAACAAAATCCATCCCGGCGAGCCTCTGGACAAGGACATCTACGATCTGTCGCCGGAAGAGGCGAAGTCGGTGCCATCCATGCCCGGGTCGCTCGAAGAAGCCCTGACCGCGCTGGAAGAGGATCACAACTTCCTGCTGAAGGGCGACGTGTTCACCGAAGAGCTGATCGAGACCTACATCGACTACAAGCGGAAGAACGAAGCGGATGCCGTCCGGCTGCGGCCGCATCCGTACGAATTCGCGCTGTATTACGACATCTGACCGACGAGCGGGTCATTCGAGGGCGACGAGCCAGCGCGTGACCCGCTGCCCTTCCCGGGTTTCTGAATTATGTAGTGTGGGCTTTAGCCCGCACGAAGCGCCAAAATGAGACTACGGCGCCGCCGCCTTCCTGCACTTCCACCGTCATCGGGTGCTGCCGCGCCCACTCATCGTGCTGCACCCCGGTCACCAGCCACGACATCTCCATCCCCGGCCTTCCGCCGGCTATGTGGTGTGGGCTTTAGCCCGCACGAAGTGCCGGAACGAGACTACGGCGGCGCCGCCTTCTCCACTTCCACGCTCATCGGGTGCTGCCGCCCACTCATCGTGCCGCACCCCGGTCACCTGCCATGAAACCCGCATCCCCGGCTTCCCGCCGGCCATGTGGTGTGGGCTTTAGCCCGCACGAGGCGCTGGAATGAGACTACGGCGCGGGCGTCTTCTCCACTTCCACCGTCATCGGGTGCTGCCGCGCCCACTCATCGTGCCGCACCCCGGTCACCAGCCACGACACCTCCATCCCCGGCTTTCCGCCGGCCATGTGGTGTGGGCTTTAGCCCGCACGAGGCGCCGGAATGAGACTACGGCGCCGGCGTCTTCTCCGCTTCCACGGTCAGAGGGTGCTGCCGGGCCCACTCATCGTGCCGGACACCGGTCACCTGCCAGGAGACCTGCATCCCCGGCTTGCCGCCGCTGATGACGAAATGGCCGTCATGGATCGTTTCCCGGATGTACAGCCCCGGCGCCGGCCGGCCGATCGCTGTCAGCTGGTACCGGAAATCCCCGTTCAGGGCCTCGAACCACTTCGGCAGTTCCACCGCCGCCTGACCGTGCGCATCCAGCCGCGCCATGCCCGTGTACAGGTTCAACATCTCCGAAGATTCGATGGAGGCGTGAAATAGTTCCTTGTGAACCGGATCCAGCGGATCGTCGATGCGGAAGTCCTTTGTCGAGGCGTCAATTTTGCCGGTTACTTTCAGATCCCCGTTCACGGTCAGAGCGTGGGATGCGTCCGGGCTGATGGTGTCGATTCCGATATGGCCTCCCGGAGCAATGTAAATTCGTCCGTCTGCCACGGTTGTTTCGGCGAAGTTCAGTCCCCCGTTGAGCATATTCAGGTGGTATTTCGTCTTGCTGCTGGCGTCGTTGAAGCTGACCAGCTCCGCGTTCGGGGCGCATGCGTTAATGCTGAGGGGCCGGTTGGGGGTGGACGTGCCAATCCCCACTAACGTGGTGTGCGTCATGTTGTTGGCGTCGGTGTAGAATCCGCCCAGGATCAAAGAGTCGCTTTCGCCCACTTTGGCGTTGTATCCGATTGCCGTTGCGTTGCTGAAGTCGCCGGTCGCATCGGCGTACGCGCCAAGGAAGGTGTTGTAGTTTCCCGCCACAATCGTCTTGCCGGTGAATGCCCCAATGGCGGCGTTCTGGTTGCCGCCGTTCAGGTTTTCGAATACACCGTCGCCCACTGCCGTGTTAAAGGTTCCGCTGGCGGCGGCGTACAGCGCCGAGTCGCCCACAGCCGTGTTGTGGCTGGCGCCCTGGGCCTGTTCCAGGGCCGCCATTCCCACGGCCGTGTTATTCGTTCCGGCGGTCAGGCCCAGCAGGGCATGACGCCCCAGACCTGTGTCGCGGTTTCCCGTCACGCTGAAGTTGCCGGAATCAGAACCGACGAATAGATTCGTATCGTCGGGCCCTGTGGCGTGAAAATACGGTTCGCCGTTGATATATACCCCGCCTGCGGTCGCCGAACTCGTCGGCAGGTTCAGATTGCCGTTGATCGTCTGGCTGGCGGTGAAGGTGTTGGAAACACCCAGTTGCGGGACCACGCTGGTGTCGATGCTCAGCGTGCCGCTGCCGGTGATGGGGCCGCCGGTCAGTCCGAGGCCGCTGCCCACGCTGAAGACCGTGCCCCCGCTGCTGCCGCCGGGAAACGTCTGCCCCGGCGCGAAGGTGATCAGCCCGTCGAACTTCGTCGTCCCGTTTACTTCCAGCTTCGCCGCCGGGGCGGTGGTTCCAATGCCCACATTCCCGTTGGCGAGCACTCGCATACGTTCCAGATTATTCGTCAGGAAAGCCATCGGGGAGTTGGCAATCTGCTGGAATTCCATGATTGAGTCTCCCTGGCCCTGGAAGTACAGCCCGCCGCCATTAGCGACACTGCCCGCAATAATCGAGAACAGCGCCTGATCGGACAACATGCGCAGATTGGCGCGCGCCGCGCTTCCGGTATTCGGATTACGGACCTCGAACACGGTGTCCTGGTTCTGGCTCCGGAACAAATCGAAATCATACGAGGGGACAATCGTGCCCACCCCGACCTTCGTGCCGGACTGGAACAGCACCGAGTTGCCGATATCGGCGCTGTCGGTCCACATCGGAATGTAACCGGCCGTGCCGCTGCCGCCGATGGTTGATGTCGTGCTGATCGCCTCCCGCGTGTTGTTTGCAGCGGCGGCCAGTTTCTCGCCGTCGGCGGCCGTTGTCATCTCGCGGGTCACGAACGCCGAGGCGGGTTTGCCGCCCAGAGTTTCGGCGTCGGCGGCCTTCAGGGCATAAGGGGCGGAAACCAGAAGGACGCGGGATTGTTCCGGCGCGCCGGTGGTCTGCGGTTGGACCCCCAGCCAGAGGGACTGGCCGGAGGTGAACAGGTCCAGTGGCATGCCGCTGGCGGTTGCGGCGCCGAGGTGGACGCTGTAGCGGCCCTGTTCGTCGGCCTGCACGTTTTGGGTTTCCTGCCACAGGGGGGTGCGGCTCTCCGGATCGCTGTACAGCGCAAACGTAAGCGCCTGGGCGCCCGCCAGCGGCTTGCCGGCGGCGTCCTTCAGGGCGCCGGCGAAGTTGATCAGCGGGGGAACCGCGGCCTCGCGCTGCTGCGCGATAACGGCAGCCACGCTGAGCAAAGAAAAAAGCAATGCAGCGACCCGTTTTCGATCCATTTTTCCCCTATGACCTGCCCTGAACCTGAATTCCCTGAACCTGCTTCGTAAATTCGCTCACGTCGTCAGCGCCCTGTGGGATGCCCTCGCCCCCAATCGACGCCCGCAGTTCCATGAGCGTCTTCCCGAGCAGGTTGCGCCCGGTCCCATCGAAGTTGTCGCTCCATGTGGAGTCCCTGCCCGTGGTGGCATTGTGCTCCAGCAAATAGGCATCGCCCGATTCGAGCAGGACGCTCCGCAGCGCGGGGATAGCGTACTTCAGCTCGAGCACAGCCTTCATGGCGCCGATCTGACCGAGGCCGGCATAGCCATGGACCGGGTCCTGATCGGGGTGGTGCTCCTTCTCCGCGCGCCGCTTCTCCTGAAACGCCGCGTCTCCGTTCGGAGCATCTTCAAATCTCTGTCGAATGTCGTCGTAATCCCACCATTTGGTGGCCTGAAACGCCGCCTCGGCAGTATGAAACTTCGCGGTGATGCTTTTGATCGTCAGCTCGAGCTTCTCTGGGCAGATGTAGAAATTGCCGAACTCCTCGAAACGATAGAAGCGATCCCAGTCGGTGAGCGAGCCGGGATAGTAAAACGCGATCAGGTGGAACGTCTTGCCGCCAATGACCGCATCCGACCATTGCCGTGGGGGTTGTGGTTGGTTCATATCTGCTCCTTTCGTCTACCGCGCCGCGTGGCGAGCCGCCAGCGCTACGGATTGCTTCAAAGTTGTCTGCAGTCGGGTTGTGTTCGTCCCCGTGTACGTTCCGCTGATGTCGCCGTTCAGCACCAGGCCCGATGCATAGGTGATGCGCGCGGTTTTTACGAAGGGCACTTCGATGGTTGCCGTCTTCACCGTGATCAGGCAATTCACCTGGCTGTTGGGCGGAACCGCGATGGGCGCGTTCCAGCTCCAGGTGTTGGTTCGGGTGCTGGAGCCATTGCTCTCGTAGGTGTTCTTCAGGCTTGCGCTGATCTCGATCTTGCCGTTGTCGACAAAGGGAATGCCGACGGTGATGCTGGTCTTCGCCGCCAGTCCAACCTCGACTGCATCTTTCCATCCAGAGGTGTCGGTCGTGGTCGTGGAGCCCGATACGGTGCTGGTCTGCTGAACGCTGGTCTTGTTTTGTACGGCGACGTCCCACGTTGCTCCGTCCTCGTCATCCTCGGTAATTAATCCTTTACTGAGGTCATAGGTGAGGTCCACAAAGGCGACGTCCACCACGCCGTCGGTTGCGCCCGTCTGCCACAACTGTTGTTGCGGGTTCGCATAAGTGCCGGAATAGATCGCCAGGTTTCCCGTATCCTCGATGGCGAGGTAAACCGCTCCGCTGGCCTTTCCTGTCGTTTTCGTGTCCCACACCGGGACGCCGTTGGCGATGTAGGTGCACAGGTTGGCGTCGTGTTGCATGACCGTGGCCACGAACCCGGATCCGTGATATCCGCTCTCCCACAGCGGATCGCTGTGGAAATCCGGCCCGCAGCCGTGGTAGACGCCGAGGTTGCCGTCCGGCCACTGAATGCAGCAGAAGCAGCCGTTCGGTGAGACGAGATAATCACCACCGCGCAGGTCGTCCGAGGTGATGATGTACGAGCCTTTCATTCCCATGTGAATCTCCTCCATTTGCGTTGCTGAATGTCACCCGCACTCGGATGGTGTGTCACTTACTTCTCTTTCCGCATGCGGTCTGCGACGCCGTAGCCGATGTCCCCGCCAGGCGGCGCGTTTTGAAAATACCCGTGGAACGCGGCGACACACACCGTGCTCCGGCTCACTTTGCGCGGGAAGGCAACGGAGGCTCGAACGCCGGGTCCGGCGGGAACGGACATTTTTCCGGCAGAAGCCTTCCTCACACTCGGCCGGCCGTTTCCTTTCACGCGCAGGGGCACGTCAAGCCACCCAGAGCTATGAACCAGGGCCATGCCACCCGCCGGATCATCAGCCGCGGTCAGGCAGTACCCCGAAACATCACTGATCCGGAGAATCTGGCCGGCGGGCACCAGGGGTTCCACCGCGTTGCCGCCGCTGTCGCGCAGGGAGCACTCGGCTGCGGCGCCGACCTTTCCCGCCGCGACGTTCAGTTTGCACTGGCCGACGACGAACCGTGATGACTCCGCGTGGGCCGGGTCCTGACCGGATGCCAGGCTGGCGAAACTCGCTCCTAATATCAGGTGGCAAGCGGTAAGTGTCATCTTCATTTCCCCGGTGACTCACAGCCGCGTTGCCGAAGTGCCATGTCGGGAGTCTACCGGGGGATTTTCGGCATGCAACGTGAAGTTGAATGACTTCAGCGGCTTGGCGGCGAATGTCACGCTATGTCAGGCTTTGTCACGCCGGATTTGAAGCGCTCGCCGCAAGCGGCTAAGATAAGCCAATGCCCGAAACCGGCGGCGCGAAGGGTCCGCCGGGCCAGCTCGGCGATGGCGCGTCCAACCTGGTCCGGCAGCGGCCCAGGCCTGACGTGCGTCTGAAGTCGTGGAAAGAGATTGCGGAGTACATCGATCGCGATGTGCGAACCGCTCATCGCTGGGAACGCGATGGACTTCCGGTACACCGGCTGATGCACGAGAAGGGCGCCAGCGTCTACGCCGAACCCGCGGAAATCGACGAGTGGCTCGCCAAACGCAGTGGTGGTCCGCCCCCGAGCCCCGCACCGCCGCCCCAGTCTCGCAGGGTCCCGTCGCGGTGGCTTTGGTTCGCCGCTGCGGGGTTGGTGGTGGCCGCGGCAGGACTCGTTGCCTGGCTGTTACGGAGTCCCGCCGAAGCTCCCGCTCCGCCGCTGGAAGCAGTGCCGCTCACCGCCTACGAAGGAATCGAAATGCATCCTTCGTTTTCCCCTGACGGTAGTGAGGTCGCGTTCGCCTGGAACGGGACGTCGCGGGACAACTATGACATCTACATCAAGATCGTCGGAACGGGGTCGCCGGTTCGGCTCACGACTGACACCGGCTCCGATTTCGATCCCGCCTGGTCGCCCGATGGAACCCAGATTGCCTTTTGCCGCCTGGGACAAGGGATCTTCGTAATTCCGCCGATCGGTGGGGCCGAGCGAATGCTGTTTGAGGATCCCGATACCGTCCTCGTCGGCTACCGGTACGTCGCGCTTTCCGCCCGACGTCTGTCCTGGTCGCCCGATGGAAAATACCTGGCCTTCGCCCGGGGCGCGACAGGCAGCGGACGGGCGGGCATCTTTGTCGTCGGAAAGCAGGGCGGACCAGCCAGACGGATCACCCTCAACGAAGCGGACGCGGACTGGGCGCCTGCATTCTCACCGGATGGCCGCCGCCTGGCGTTCGCCCGGTGCGCGAGCCCTGGTTCCTGCAGCGTGCAGATGGTGGACGTCGATGCGGAGGCTGCTCCGGCGGGTCCGGCCCGCCAGCTCACGGAACGCTCTGGATATGTTGGCTCGATCGCCTGGACACCCGATGGGCAGGCAATCGTATTTAGCCAGGCTGACGTCGGCCCCCTGTCACTGCGATTGTGGAGGCTTCCCGTACGCAATCCGGGCAAGCCCCAGTTGTTGAGTTTTGCCGGACCGGGTTCAGATTCGGTCACGATTTCGCGATCCCGTTCGCGAATGGCTTACTCATATTTCTACGGAGATGCCGACCTTTGGAAAATGGAAGGCGGCGCTTCGTCCCGAAGCGCACTCTCCTCCACTCGGCGAGACGACAGTCCTCAGTTTTCGCCCGACGGGAAGAGAATAGCGTTCAGCTCCGAGCGCTCCGGCCACCAGGAGATCTGGATCGCGGACGTGGATGGGTCGAACGCGTTTCAGTTGACAACCTCCCGAGCTTCCGGGACGGCCCGATGGTCTCCCGACGGGAAGCGCATCGTTTACGATACGCAGGCCGCGGATGGCCTCTGGGACATCGACGTTATCGACGCCACTGGCGGCAAGCCGACGCCACTGGTCCGCCATCCTGCCGATGACAAGGCGCCCAGCTTTTCCCACGATGGCAGGTGGGTTTATTTTTCCTCGAATCGCGACGGCCGCGATGAAATTGATCGCATTCCGGCCACGGGCGGCGATGCCGTGAAGCTGACCGACAACGGCGGTTACGTAGCGTTCGAGTCGATGGACGGCCAGTCCATCTATTACACGAAAACCGGGGTCGGATGTGGTCCGCTCTTCATGAGGTCGCTGAAAGGTGGTCCCGAGCGTCAGGTGGCCGAGTCGGTCTGCGAGCGAGGGTTCGTGGTGCACCCGAACGGGATCTATCTCCTCAGCAACAATCCGGACAACCAGAACGTGGATCTGATGCTGCTCGATCCGACCAGCGGGCAAAGCCGCATGGTCGCGGCGAGTGTCGGCCGATTGGACCTGGGGCTGACCGTGTCCCCGGACGGCAAGACGATCTTCTTCAGCACCAGCACTCAGTACGGCGCCGATTTGATGCTGGTGGACGGTATCCGATAGAGGTCCGTCTGCACTCGCGCTGCACGCCCGCTCAGATGCCGGCCATCCGCTGCACAGTTTGGAAGGTGTCGGACTGCTCCGCCGTCTTATCCGGACGATACCGTTTTACGCGCGCGAACCGCAGGGCAAGCCCACTGGCGTAACGCGGGCTCACCTGGATCTCGTTGAAGGCGACCTCCACCACCAGCTTCGGCGCGACGTAGACGGTGTAGCTGTCGCGCGCGATCTCCAGCGCCTGCAGCTCCTTCGTCTGCCACTCCAGCATTTCGTCCGTCAGGCCCTTGAAGGTCTTGCCCAGCATGGCGAATTCGCCGTTTTCGGTGTCGCGCGCCCCGAGGTGCAGATTGCTGAGCCAGCCGCGTCGGCGGCCGTGCCCCCATTCCGCTGCGAGGATCACCAGATCGAGGGTGCGGGCCTGCTTCACCTTCAGCCAGCTCTGTCCACGTGCGCCGGCTGCATACGCAGCTGCCGGCGCTTTGGCCATCACGCCTTCGTGGCCGCGATTCAGCGCTTCGTGCAGGAACTCCTGCGCGCGTCCAGCATTCGCAGCGACGGTGTGCGGCATCAGGGAATCGCGCTGCGCCACTTCGGTCAGCCGCGCGAATCGCCGGACCTGCGCCTCGTCGAGCAGATGCGCACCGTCGAGCCACAGGAGATCGAACCAGAAGGCGTGGAGCGGCAAATCGGCGCGCATGCGCTCCACATCGAGCTTGCGGCCGAAGCGGCGCATGGTCACCTGAAACGGCTGCGGGCGGCCGTCAGCCTGAAGGCTGATCACTTCACCATCGAGGATGAGCTCCTTCGCCGGCATCGCGCGAACGGCGTCGACGACCTCGGGGACCGCGGCGGTCACGTCGTTGAGACGCCGCGAATAGACCACCACATCATCGCC
>DASRCB010000210.1:0-5290 GCA_035653295.1 Bryobacteraceae bacterium | reverse complement strand
CCGCGGGAACGTCGCCGCTGCTGCCGGGGCTGGCCACCAGCAATGTCAATCTGACGGTTACGTTCGTCAACGGAGCGCCAGGCGCAATGACGGTATCGATCAGCGGATATGCCCTGAACTCCGTGTTTGCCAGCACCACACTTACCAACAAACCGTCGGTCACATATCCCTACCAGGGGATCGACGCACCATGAAGCCGATGGAACAATCATCGCGGCGCCGGCGCGTCAGTGGTGGGAATGTGATCCTCGAGACCGCCATCGTGTTCCTCGGGCTCAGCGTCCTTCTACTGGGCGCCTTCGACATGGGACAGTATTTATTTGTCCACCAGGCCCTGGTAGAGCGAGCGCGGTATGCCGCGCGCTGGGGCGCCGTGAATAACCCCGGCGACAGCACTTCCATTACTAACATGGTGCTGTACTATCAGGCCGCGGCGCCCTCGGCGGGAACTCCATCGCTGTTCAATCTGACCTCGGATAACGTTCAGGTAAGCACGCCGGATGCCGGCACCGACAACTACCGTCTGGTCGTGCAGATTTCGGGATACTCGTGGACCGTGCTCTCGCCGTACATCGCCGGCAACTACACCGGCCCAGCGATCACCGTCACGGTCCCGCTCGGGCTGTATAACTAGCCAGATCTCTGCGACGGGAAGAGCACGAGGGAAAACCCCGGCGAACATCGCTGTTGGAATTGAGGACCGGATCCGCCGGCGACCTCAGGAGTTGAAAATGTTCGCCGCCATCATTTACGGAGAATCCCGTTACCCCTGCCGCAAATGCGGCGCCCACGCGCTTCGGCGCTCCCGCCGCAGAAGCGTGACCGATTACCTGCTGAGCCTGCTCGGTCTGAAGCCGCTGCGCTGCTACAGGTGCATGCGCCGCTGTCACGCATTGCTGTACGATGAGCGGACCTGTTGCTGAACTTCAGCCGACGGCGAGAAGACCGTGGCGAAAAATCCGAGCACACAAACCGCGGCAACGTAATGCGCCGGGCTGATGCGGTTCAGATGCGCGATCCAGGAGACGAACAGCGGGGTCACTCCTCCGAACAGCGCGTAGGCGATGTTATAGGAGAACGAAATTCCGCTGAAACGCACGGCGGGCGGGAAGGAACGGACCAGGGCCACGGGGGTCAGCGCAACGCCACCCGCGCCGAATCCGGCCAGCACATAGGCGGGCAACAGCAGCGCGGGAGCGCGGTCGGCGGTCAGATACAGCGCGTAGGCGCCAGCGCACAACAGCGGCAGCACGAGTGCCGCCGACGCGCGAAGGCCGAAGCGGTCGGTCATTGCGCCCGTCGCGAGCGTGCCCAGGACCAGCGCCACGGTCCCGGCCAGGTTTGCGAGCTGCGTCTGCGACGCCGGCAGGCCAAACGATTTCTGGAGCAGGGCCGGCGTCATCAGAATCAGAACGACAATCGCGGCAGTCAGCATCCACGTGGTCACCATTCCGGCGATGGAAGCCGGCATGTGACCCTTCAGCACCACGCGCAGGGGCATCTGGCGTGAGGTCGCGGCGCGCCGCCGGATCTCTTCGAAAACCGGCGTCTCCTCCAGCCAGCGGCGCAGCATCATCGCCAGGAAGCCGAAGATTCCTCCCATCAGGAAGGGCAGCCGCCACCAGCCGCTCAGAATCTGCGCCTGGCTGAAGACCAGGTTGATTGCCGCCGCCACCAGCGAACCGAGCAGAATACCGCCGGTCAGACCGCTGGTGAGCAGCCCGAGGGCAAAGCCGACTCGCCCCGGACCAGCGTGCTCGGCCACGAAGACCCATCCGCCCGGCACCTGGCCGCCAATGGCCATGCCCTGGACAACGCGCATGACCAGCAGCAGAACCGGGGCAGCCGTGCCGATCAATTTATAGGTCGGGAGCAGGCCGATTACGAGCGTCGCGTTGGCCATCAGCAGGATACTGAACGTGAAAACGCGCTTGCGCCCGCGCGTGTCGCCGAAATGCGCCATGAAAATACCGCCCAGTGGGCGCGCCAGGTAGCCGGCGGCGAAGATGCCGAACGTCTGCAGTTGCCGTACCCAGTCGGGCAGGTCGGGCGGAAAGAAGAGCCTGCCGATCGCCACCGCGAAAAAGACGAAAACGACGAAGTCGTAGAATTCCAGCGCGCCGCCGACCGAGGATAAAAAGAGGATGCGCAGTTCCGGCAACGCGAGCGGCCAGCGCGGGCCGGACGAATCAGGCACGTACGATCATTGCACGATCGAATGTTCGGTCTGAATGGTTACCCGAACAGCTCAGCGCGACCCGGCATATCGGCGCGGAGCATCCCGGAGCGGCGTCGGCGTCTCGCGACCAGCAACAGCACGATCGCGCCGCACAGGCCAAACCCCGGCGGCTCCGGTGTTGCCACGACAGCCGGCACGATGGTCACGGCCCCGCCCACGTCCGTGAACGCGACATCGTTGCCCATCGCGTCGGAAAGGCTTGTAAACGGGTAGGCAGCGAAGTCGATGGGCGTCACCACCGTCGATGAACCGGGGGCCGCATTGAACACCACGTGGCCGAGCCCGACCGAAGTGCCCGGCAGGATGGTCACGCCGCCCCCGGGGGTATCGAACACATCGGACACCTCGATGCTTTGACCGCTCACGGAAACGGTAATGTCGGGGCCAAAGAGCGAGTCGCCGGCGAAGATGTAAGGCAGGCCGGTCGACGTGGTGGCGTCGAGGAAATCCACGCCGGCGTTCTCTGGCGTCAGGCCGAAGCTGAACCCGCCGATGACGATTGCCGACGCGTCGCGGTTCGTCAGCGTAATATCGAACGCGTCATTCGAAGTGCCTGCCGTTACCGTGACCGGCTCGAACGTCAGGATTACCGATGCGTGCAGCGACATGATGGCCACGACGGCCAGTAATACAGCAGTTCCGCAGCGAGCGAGCAGATCTCTGATCACGGCAGCGTCGCTCCAATCTGCGCTCTCACCAGGGAGACGTCGGTCGCATCGACCACTCCATCGCCGTTCATATCATCGACAATGCTGTAGGCCGAGCTCCGGGCGTTATTCACCAACACCACGTCAGCCGAGCTCACGACGCTGTCATCATTCACGTCGCCCCACAGCACGCGGATGCTCCTGGTGTACGCGGCGCCGCCGTTCAACGGGTTCCCACTCGCGTCCTTCAGCGCATGGGCGCCGGTAGCGGCCAGCGTGGTGGTAACCGCCAGGTTCGCGATCGGCTGGAACGTCCATTTCAGCGTGTTTGTTCCCAAACCGCTGAAGCCCGTCGCCGTAATCCCCCCGAGACTCGCCGCGTCGCCCGAAGCGATCGGTTTCGAGAACACCACCTGAATCCCGGTGATCTGCCATGGCAACTGATGCCGCGTGGAGCCCACCACGTTGTAGCTCTGCGATCCGAATAACACGCTCCAGGAGACCACGGTCGGAGCTGTCGGAGCCGTGGTGTCGATCACGATGTCTTTGTTCGCGCCCAGCGATCCGGACGCCGCGGGCGCCGGGACGGTCAGCTTCGCCGCCGTTCCCGACGAATCCGCGATCGTTCCGCCGTTCACGGTGAGCGCTGTTGCCGAAGCCTCATCCAGGCGCGAGCTGCTCTGACCCGCTGCCACTACATATGTGAACGTCAGCGTGGCCGTCCCCGAACCCGACGAGTAGTTCGCCGTTCCTCCCGAATTTAGGGCGAGCTGAGGCGTGCCGGTAACGGACACCGGCTTGCTGAAAGTGATGTTCACCGGAATCGACGCGCCTGCGCCGTACGTGCCGTTCGCGGCGCTGGAGGTAACGTTCGTCACTGCCGCCGCGGTATTGGCGATCGTAGTCGGGTCGGAGGCGGTTGCGGAAGCCGAGCCGCCACCGGAAACCGTTGCCTTGTTCGTCACCGAAGATGCGGCGCTCGCCGATATGTTTACCGTGACGGTGATTGCCGGCCAGGAGACGCCGCCGTTCAGGACATCCGAACGGCTGCACGAGAGCGTCCCGCACGTCCATCCTGAGCCCGCCAACTTCGTAACCGTTTCTCCCGCGGGCGGCGCTTCCGCAACGGTCACCTTGCTGCTTGTTGGTCCGGCGGTCGCCGCGTTGCCGACCGTGATCGTGTACGTCGCGCCCACCTGCCCCTGTGCGAAGTTCCCGGAGTGGGTTTTGGAAATCGTCAGCGCCGGCGGATTCCACTGATTGACCGTGAACGTGGCGCCCGCCGCGGTGATGGTTCCGGTACGCGAGCCGCTGCTATTCGGCGCTACGGAGTAGGTCACTGTTCCGCTCCCGCTGCCGGAGGACGCCGATGTAATGGTGATAAAACCCGCGTTCGATTGCGCGTTCCACGAACACGACGAGTTCGATGCCGTGAAGCTGAAAGAACCTGTGCCTCCCGCGCTCGAGAACGTAGCCGACGCGGATTGTAGCTGAAACACGCACGAGCCGCCCGGATTCACGGTCGTAACCGCGCTGGACGCGTTGTTCGCGGAGTTCGGATCGGGCTGGCCGGCGCTTATAGTGGCTCTGTTCGTGATCGTCCCGGACGACTGCGGGGTTACCTTGATGGTCACCAGACTGCTGGCCTGACCGGCAAGCGTACCGAGATTGAAGGTCAGCGTATTTCCCGATTGCGAGGCCGGCTGCGGCGTCGCGGAGTTGAAGGTGACGCCGGGCGGAAGCGTATCGGTTATGGTGACTGCGGTCGCGGTCTGCGGTCCACTGTTGATGCCGTACAGCGTGTAAGTCAGCGGGCTGCCCGCGTCCACCGCCGTGGCGCTGGCGCACTTCACCACGGAAACATCCGCGCCCGATGCGCCGGCCGGCGTTATCCGCGCCACAAAACCATCCCCGGTGTTGGTGCCGCCACCGAACGCCGGCTGTTGAGGGTTGATGAGCGGAAAGTCGGTTGACAGTGTGTCGCCGCCCACGTAGACGTTACCGACGTTGTCGGCCGCGATCCCGTACCCCCAGTCGGCGCCGGTCCCACCCAGAAACGTGGAGAACGACAGTGCCGATCCGTCAGGCTTGAGCGTAGAGGCGAACGCGTCGCTCCCGCCGGCATAACACTGAGTCGGGTTGACGAGCGGAAAATCAATGGATGACGTATTCCCCGTCACGTACGCGTTGCCGGCGGAATCCGTGGCGATGGCATAGCCCGAAGTGTCGCTGCTGCCCCCGAGGTACGTGGAATAGATCAGTTTTGACCCGTCGCTCGCGAATTTACTGACGAACGCGTCCTGAAATCCGGTCAAAAAAGGCTGGAGCGGATGCGCTACGGGGAAATCCGCAGCCAGCGTGAAGCCGGTGATCAGCGCGTCTCCGGCGCCATCGACGGCGATGC
>DASRCB010000209.1:0-3273 GCA_035653295.1 Bryobacteraceae bacterium | reverse complement strand
CTTCAGGGCTCAGTTACTGCGTGATCATGACGCCATCCGTGCTGGGGCTCTCGCCCAACACGACCAGCTTATTTCCCGTGACCACGTAGAAGGTGTAGGTGATCGAGTTGCTCAAAGGATCCAACAGGGTGAAGGTTCCGCGTCCCGACGCGTGGACTGGCCCGAACGTGCCGCCACTCAACGTGAGACTGGAGACGGTAGCCGGCGCGGGACTCGCGGCGTTGCGATCGCCGATCCCGCAAATCGCACATAGTCCTTCAGGTATGTACAGCAATCCGCCATCCGCTTGCGCATCGGACGGCGAGTCGAGTATCGCCGCGTGTAACGCATATGTGCCTGATCCCACCGTCGTTTGACTTTGCTGGTCGCCGGTCCCCATCTGCACATCGGTCGCGCTGGTATCCGTCCGCAGCATGTAGAACCGCACTGGACTGTTCGACACAACGTACACAACGAAATTCCGGTCGCACGTGCTCGTGATGTTTTCGCACAGCGTGTAACGCCCGCCACCGCTCGCCGTATAGTTTCCACCGGTAACGGGCAGCGCGTTGGGTTGGCCGGTCTCATCCTGTTCGCCCCCAGTCACATTGCCCGCGTTCAGCGTGATCTGACCCGCGATACCTCCCGCCTTGAACTGGCCCGAGGTTCCGTCGTGGTCCAGCAGGAAAACGTAGCTCGCATTTGCCAGATTCGGGGTTGCTGATTGCGTCTCGGCTTGCCCGCCCAACACTGGGCTGAGACTGAGCGCGTCGGTGGACATGAAGTATGCCTTATTCGCCGACACGAGATAGAAAACGAACCCTGCACCGTTCAACGTAGCGGTGAATCGGCCGGTATTTGCATCCGGTGCCGTGTAGCTCCCACTGACCGCAACGTTGTTAGTAGTGCCGTCGTTATTCACATCTTCCTGTCCGCTGATGCTCGACACGCCGTCCGAGGTAAACGATCCAATCGCCGCGAGTGGTCCGTTACCGGTGGGCACGTATCCACCGTTTCCAAAAACGTAGGAACCGCTAAACGAGCTTGCGCTGAACCCGCCGCTCTGCAATTCGAGTTTGCCGTCGGAAAGGGTGGCAGTATCGAACTCGATGGCTTGCGCTGACGTAGCTGGATTCACATGGCTTGGGTCGGTTCCGGTTAGAACCACTCGCAACGAGTGACTGCCCGCGCCGGACACGCTGCCTCCGAAGTGGACATCCGCACGTCCGTCAGGGAACACACTGTAACTGCCCACCACCGTTTGTGCCGTCTGCACTCCGCTCTTGGTGTTGGTGTCGATAATTCCTGCAATCTTTCCGGCGCCATCTGCGTTCAACGATCCCACCAGGAACCACGTCCCGCGTGAATCCACACCGGTCAGAGCAACCGCGTAGTTGCCCTTCAGATCAGCGTCCGTGAACCCGGCGCCGCTCACATTGAGCGCCGTCATTCCGGTGAAGGTTTGATACGTGGCTGAGATTTCTGTCTGCCCCGCCGCAACCGCCGTCGCCAATCCTTTCGTCGGGCTGACGTCGCTGACGGTCGCCACGGCTGGCGCGCTCGAGCTCCAGGTGGCCAGCGTGGTCACATCTTTTTGCGTGTTGTTGTTGTAGGTCGCTGTCGCCGTGAACTGCTGGGTACTAGTGGTGCCAATCGCGGGTCCGATGGGGGTGACGACTACACCCGTGATCCCGATCACTGTCAGAACCGTGCTCCCATTGTCGCCCTTGAAAGTGGCGGTGATGGTCGTCTTGCCCGGCTTTGCCGTCGCGGTTGCAAGTCCAGCGCTGTCGATGGTCGCAATCGTAATATCGCTCGAACTCCACGTCGCCTGACTGGTTACGTCCTTCCCCTCGCCGTTACTGTAATTCGCTTTCGCAGTGAATTGTTGTGTGCCGCTGGGGTTGATGCTGGGATTGCTAGGGGCAACCGCCACATTCGAAAGCGTCGCTACGGTTAACTTGCCTGTGCTGACTTGACCGCTGACGCTGGCCGTGATGGTCGCCGAGCCCGAAGCTACCGCGGTGGCCAACCCTGATGAATTCACCGTCGCGATGGTCGCATCCGAGGTCGTCCATGTCGCCTGACTGCTCAGATCCTTCGTGGTCTTATCGCTGTAATGGCCGATCGCTTTGAACTGCTCCGTGTCGCCAGGCGCCACGGTTGGACTCGCCGGCTGCACCGTAACGCTTTGCAGGCTCGCGCTCCCGCTGCCATTCCCGCCGTTGCCGCTCCCGCTCCCACCGCTCCCGTTTCCGCTGGAGCTCGAGCCTTTGCCGCTAAGGCAGCCCGTCATGATGAGCGACAGTACGACAAGAAAAAGTGTGCCGATCGAGAGCCTCATATGCATCCTGAACCTCATAGCGGACGGATCGTGTACCTGCTGGCGCAACATGAAAATGCAGGGATAATTCTGAGGCAATGGGAGCAGCTTGCGTTCCAAAAAGGCCTGTTTCAGCCCAACTTGTCGGTGGTGTAAATCACAGAAAACGAGAGTCTTGTAGCGATGCTAGGAAGAATACCCGGGGGCGACCTCGCCTGTAGATAGGAAAAACTTTGCACATCCGCCTGTCGCCGACGGAACTTCCAAAGCTTTACTGGCCCATCGCCGTGGCTAGTTCCCCTTGCGCCTCGCCCCGCTCAGGGTCTCCACGATGGTTTGCGCTATACGCTCCACCACGGCGCTATCCCCGTGGTCAAATGCGTAGGCCTGGGAAGAGAACACGCCCAGGATGCCCAGCACATCCGTTTCGTATTGCAGCGGCGCTACCAGGAACGATCTCAGCCCCAACCCACGGCAGGTCTCCGCATCCACCCGCCCGTCGACTTCGGCGTTCTCGCAATGAAGAGTGCGGCGCAGCCGGATGCATTCGCTCGAAATGCGCGATTCCGTTCCCAGGCTGCTCCCGAACGGCGGCGCGCAATCCCCGCTGCTTGCCCTGCACACAATGCCGTTATTCTCCAGCAGCCCGATCGCAGCACCCTGCGCCCGCGTGATGGACTGCGCCCGTTCTGCGATCAGCGCCAGGGCGGATCCGACGTCGAACTTCCGATCGTCAAAGTCGTACTGCACCGTCGTTGACGCGGACGGATCTTCTCCATCGCTGCCCACAAGCGTCAGCGTGGCCACCGGTTCATGACGCTGCGAACGCGGGACGATTCGTCGCGTCGTCACCCGGTCGCGGTCGAAAATCGTGACCCGCGGCGCCATGTGAGAAGGGTGGCTCGAATTCGATGCCAGCCAGTCCTGCAACTTCATCCGCGAGTCTTCCGGCAGATCGGAAAAACGCACCC
>DASRCB010000208.1:0-20886 GCA_035653295.1 Bryobacteraceae bacterium | reverse complement strand
TCCACCGCATCGAAGGCGCCCGCGGCCGCACCTATGAAGGCACTGGCATCGGTCTCGCCCTCGTCCAGGAGCTCGCACGCTTGCATGGCGGCAACATTGCCGTTACCAGCCGCGTCGGCCAGGGGACCACCTTCGAGGTTTCGCTCCCCTTCGGCAGGGACCATCTGCCCGCCGAGCATGTGCAGGAAACGGCCGAGGCCCGGGACGCCACTGCCATTCGAGCCGAGGCGTTCACCGGTGAAGCGCTGACCTGGCTTCCTCCGGACGACGAGCGGCCGGCCCCTGCGCCGGCAACCGGCGCGCGAAAAGGCCGCATTCTGCTGGCCGACGACAACGCCGATATGCGCGAGCATGTCCGCCATATTCTCGGCGACGATTACGACCTCCTCACCGCCGACGACAGCCACCGCGCGCTGCAACTCATCCGGGAGGACCCTCCCGATCTGCTGCTGACCGACATCATGATGCCCGGCCTCGACGGGTTCGAGCTGCTGAAGGCTGTCCGTGAGGACGCGGCCACACACACGCTGCCGGTCATCTTCATCTCCGCGCGTGCGGGCGAGGACATGCGCGTGGAAGGACTCCAGGCCGGCGCCGACGATTACCTCGTCAAACCCTTCACCGCCGGCGAGCTGCGTGCGCGTGTCGGCGCTCACGTGAAAATGGCGCTCGCGCGGCGGCGCGCGTCCGAGCGCGAGGCTGCCCTGCGGGGCGAGGCGGAGGCTGCGCGCGACCGCGTCGTGCAGGTGCTCGAGAGCATCACCGACGCTTTTGTCGCTCTCGACCGCGACTGGCGCATCACCGATGTCAACAGCGAGGCGGTCCGCCTCAACGGCATGCGCCGTGAGGACATGCTCGGACGCAATCACTGGGAGCTGTTCCCGGAAACCGTCGGAACCGTCATTCATCGCGAGCTTCAGACGGTCGCGGAACAGCGAGTCGCGGTGGAGTTCGAGAATTACTACGCTCCGTGGCGGCGCTGGTTCCATCTGAAGGCGTACCCTGCGGCCGGCGGCGGGGTGTCCATGTTCTATGAGGACATCACCGCTCGTAAAACCGCGGAACTGGATCGCGCCGCACTGCTCCAGCGCGAGCGCGAGGCGCGAGCAGAGGCGGAAACCCTCCACGAGGTCTCCCGCGCGCTCGCCGGCGAGCTCGATCTCGAAAAAATCGTTCAGACCGTGACCGACGCCGCCACCCGGCTCACCGGCGCCGAGTATGGATCGTTCTTCTACAACCTCGTCAACGAAGAAGGTGAATCGTACACGCTCTACACCCTGACCGGCGCCGATCGAGCCGAGTTCGACAGGATCGGACTTCCTCGAAATACGCCCCTGTTCGCTCCAACCTTCGCCGGAACGGCCGTGGTGCGCTGTGATGATGTTTACCAGCACCCCCACTTCGGCAAGAACCCTCCCCACAACGGCATGCCCGAAGGCCACCTTCCCTGCCGCAGCTATCTCGCGGTCCCGGTGATGAGCAGGTCCCGGGAGGTCCTGGGCGGCCTGTTCTTCGCGCACTCGGAAATCGGAGTCTTCACCGAGCGCGCGGAGCGCGTGGCCGTCGCGATCGCCAGCACCGCCGCCGTGGCCATCGACAACGCGCGTCTGTTTGCCAAAGCCGAACAGGAAATCTCGCAGCGTACCCAGGCCGAGCAGGCGCTCCGCGCGAGCGAAACCCGATTTCGGCAGCTGGCCGACTCCATGCCGCAAATGGTCTGGACCGCGCGCCCCGACGGGACCATCGAGTATTACAACGAGCGATGGTACGAGTTCACCGGATGCAGCCGGAACACCTTCGATACTGCAAGCTGGCAGCCTGCGCTGCATCCCGAGGATGTCGACAAGGCCGCCGGCGCCTGGCGAGCGGCAGTTTCCGCCGGTCAGCCCTTAAACATCGAGTGCCGCCTGCGCGATCGAAACGAGAACCGCTGGCGCTGGTTCAACGCCCGCGCCATCCCCGTTCGCGACGAGGCCGGCAACATCGTCAGGTGGTTCGGCGCCACAAGCGATATCGACGACCAGAAGCGCGTTCAGGACGAGTTGCGGCGCGCCAACCAGGATCTGGAGCAGTTTGCCTACTCCGCCAGCCACGATCTTCAGGAGCCGCTGCGCGGAGTGAAGATTTACAGCGATCTGCTGGTCCGCCGCTATGGGCCGAAACTGGACGAGAAAGCTCTCGAATTTCTTGGCTATGTGCGCGGCGGAGCGACCCGCATGGAGATGCTGGTCCGCGATCTGCTGGCTTACACCCAGGTGACCAGGTTCGACATCGCGGAAGAGACCTCGGACGCGGATCAGGCCCTCGCCGAGAGCCTCGCCAATCTGAAAGGGGCTATCGACGAGAGCCGCGCCAGCGTCACCTCCGGCCCGCTGCCCCATCTTCGTATTCACCACATCCATCTCCAGCAGGTGTTCCTGAACCTCATCGGAAATGCGATTAAGTACCGAAGCCCGGAGCGCGTCCCGTCCGTCCACGTCAGCGCGCGACAGCAGGACGGAGCGTGGATCATCTGCGTGAGCGACAACGGCATCGGCATCGAACCTGAATACAAGGAGCGTATTTTTGGAATTTTCAAGCGGCTGCACACTGGCGACCAGTATTCCGGAACCGGGATCGGTCTGGCCATCTGTCAACGCATCGTGGAGCGATACCATGGTCACATCTGGGTCGAGTCCGAGCCCGGTCGGGGATCGAACTTCTTCTTCACCATCCCGGCCTGACGCGCTTCGCCGGAACCGCTGGCGGCTTCTCGTGATTGAGGATAACGACGCCGATGTGTTCCTCATTCGCGAGGCGCTCGAGACCGCCGGCATCGATGCCGACCTTACCGTCATCGAGGATGGAGACGCCGCGATTCGGTACTTCGAACAGGCTGACGCCAGCGATGCCGTGGCCTGCCCGGACCTCATCCTGATCGATATCAACCTCCCAAAAAGGCATGGCGGCGAGGTGCTTGAATACATGCGCGCCACGCGGCGCTGCGCCGGCCTCGACGTGCTGGTGGTGACCTCTTCCGATTCCGCGCGCGATCGGCAGATGATGGCCTCGCTCGGCGCCTCGCGGTATTTCCGCAAGCCCTCCGATTACGACGAGTTCATGACCCTGGGCGAGGAGGTCAGGAGCCTTCTGCCCCCGCGCTGACACACGGCAAAGCTGGTCGGTTCTTAGTGCCCGCGGTGGAAAGCGTGCTGCTTTATGTCGGGCCAGAATTCCGTGAAAGCGTTGCTCGCCATGTGCCCCAGAAACCCGAAGCCGATCCGCACCACCGCGTGCGACGTATCGGCCTCGCTGCGCTCGCGCCAGGTGTTGGACAGGAAGTTACTCCCGCCGATCGCCATGTAGCGCGACCACGCGGGCATGGCGTGGCCATCGCGATTGCTGGCCACGAACGACCACTTAATGACGTGAACCACGCGCTGCCGGAACGTTTCATCCGGCGCCCGGAAGTAGCGCGGGTCCTCGCCCCACAGGCTGCCGATGCTCGCCTCCATCGCGTTGCTTACCGCGTTGCCGCTGAGGCCCATGCCGACGCGGTCGCCGAACCCTTCCCAGTGCGTCCCGTATTCCTTCGGCCGGTCGAGCGCCGTTCCGAACCCCGCGCTCACCACATTACCGCCGATGCCTGCGGGGCCGAACGTGGTCCAGCCGTACCATTGAAGGCGCTCTTTCGCCGTGACCGGCTGATAATTGATGACCTTCCCCCCGGGAATCGCAACTTCGTTTGGCGCGGTGGTGGTCTGGGCGCAACCCATCCACACACTGGCGGCAGCGAGGCACCACAGGCGGGTACGCACTAACCTGTGGACGCTCGACCGCCAGGACTGTTACTCGTTACACGTCCAGCTTCCAGGGCCGCCGGTACTCCCGTGTCATGAACGGCGCCGCCTCCGCCTGCTTCGCCGTGGTCTGCTGCGGGTCGAAATCCACCCGCACCCCGCTCCGGAACGCCACGTTCCCCATCAGGCACGTGGTTGTCGACCGGCGGCAGACCTCGATGTCGCTCGTCGGCTTCTTCCGCGTCTTCATGCACTCCAGGAAATTCGCCCAGTGCGTGTCGTTCCCGTGGTCCGACATCTTCACCTTCATGGCCTTGGCCTCGGTCTGTGTGCGCACCTTGCGATCGCGCACGTCCCAGCGCGTCTCCGGGATCACCTGGAACCCGCCCCGATCGAGGAACATGGTCGCGTCTTCGCCGCAGAACAGGATGCCGCCGTCCTTATCGAACATGCTCTGATCGTTGCCTTCGCGGTGCTCGTACGTGGCCACGAACCCTGGGTACTGATACGTGACCTGCAGCGTGTCCGGGGTCTCCAGATTATCGGTCGTCACCAGCTTCCCGCCCATCGCGCTGATGGTGGTGGGCATGGCTTCGTCGAACGCCATTTGCACGATGTCCAGCCAGTGCACGCCCCAGTCGGTCATCCAGCCGCCGGCGTAGTCCCAGAAATAGCGGAATGTGGAGTAATACACATCTTCGGGATCGACGCCGAACCGGTTAGCGTTGAACTGATGCTCGGGCGCCGGACCAAGCCACAGGTCCCAGTTGAGTGTCGTTGGCGGATCGGTGTCGGGCGGGTTGCCCCATCCCTTCGGATCCACATTGGCGTAGTTCCATGTGCGCACGAAGGTGACCTTGCCCAGCGCGCCGGACTTGATCAGGTCCACCGCCTGATTGAAATGCTTCGCCGAGCGCTGCATCGTCCCCGCCTGCACCACCCGCTCGTACTTGCGCGCCGCCGCCACCATGGCCAGACCTTCGTTCGGCGCGACGCACACCGGCTTTTCCACGTAGACGTCCTTCCCGGCCTTGCACGCTTCCACGGTCATGTATGCGTGCCAGTGGTCGGGCGTGGCGATCATGACCGCATCAATGGAAGGCGCCGCGAGCAGCTCGCGGAAATCCTTGAACGCCGTCGCCTTGCCGCCGGTGGTTTTCAGCGCCGAATCGAGGTTGCGCTGGAACACGTCGCAAACCGCAACCGGTTCCACATTGGGCTGCTTCATGGAAATTTCCAGGTTGGCGCGCCCCATCTTGCCCATGCCGATGTAGCCGAGCGCGATGCGGTCGTTGGCCCCGCGCACGCGTCCGGTGAAGATGGCCGTGGTGAATGCGGCCGCGCCGGCCTTCAAAACATCTCTGCGATTCAGTTCCATGCGAACCTCCGGAAACCGAATTATTTCACAACAACGTTCACCAGTTTGTCCGGCACGACGATGATTTTGACCACCTGCTTGCCGGTGGTGAACGCCCGCACCTTATCGTCGGCGAGCGCCAGCGATTCCAGCTGCTGCCGGTCCGTGCCGAACGGCGTGGAGAGCCGCGAACGCACCTTCCCGTTCACCTGCAGGACGACCTCGGCCTGCTCCTCCCGCGCCAGTTCCGCATCGAATGCCGGCCACGGCTGCCGGAATACCGGTTGTTCGCCGTTGCCCAGCTCCTCCCACAGCTCCTGCGCCAGATACGGCGCGAACGGCGCCAGCAGCAGCGTGAGCTTCTCCATCGCTTCGTGCATCACCTCGCCGCAGATCTCGTTTTCATTGGCGTAGAGCTCGTTGACCAGTTCCATGATCGCGGAGATGCAGGTGTTGAAGTGCCAGCGTGTTTCGAAGTCCTCGGTGATGCGGCGGACCGTCTGGTGCAGCTTGCGGCGCACTTTCTCGTCCCCGGCGCAGGGGCCCGGCGGCAGCACGCGATCGGCGTTGCGGGTGATGAAGCGGTACACGCGGCCGAGGAATCGGTATGCGCCCTCCGCGCCCGCATCGGTCCAGTCCATCTCCTTCTCGGGGGGCGCCGCGAACAGCTCGAACAGCCGGCCCGTGTCGACGCCATAGCGCTCCACCATTTCGTCGAGGCTGACCACGTTCCCTCGCGACTTCGACATCTTCGCGCCGTCTTTGATCACCATGCCCTGGTTGAACAGCCTGCGCGCCGGCTCGTCATTGGTGATCAGGCCGAGATCACGCATCATCTTCGTCCAGAAACGCGAGTAGATCAGATGCAGGATGGCGTGCTCGATGCCCCCGATATACTGATCGATCTCGAACCAGTAGGCGATCCTCTCGCGATCGAACGGCGCGCGGCCGTCGTGCGGATCGCAGTAGCGATAGAAGTACCAGGACGAGTCGATGAACGTGTCCATGGTGTCGCTCTCCCGTTTCGCCGGACGGCCGCATTTCGGACAGGTGACGTTGATGAACTCCGGAACGTCGGCGAGCGGCGACCGGCCCTTGCCGGTGATGTTCACGTTCAGCGGCAGAACCACCGGCAGCTGATCCTCGGGCACGGGCACGATCCCGTCGTGCTCGCAGTGGATCACCGGAATCGGCGTCCCCCAGTAGCGCTGCCGGGAGATGCCCCAGTCCTTGATGCGGAACGTGACGGCGCGCTGGCCGAAGCCGTGCTCCTTCGCGTAATCGGCCATGGCCGGACGTGCTTCTTCGCTGGTCATGCCTGACCATGCGCCCGAGTTTTCCAGAATGCCGTAGCCGGTGAACGGTTCGCGCACCGGATCTACTAGCGCACCGTCGGCGGGCCGGATCACCGGCACGATGGGAATGCCGAACGTCTCGCAGAATTCGAAATCGCGCTCGTCGTGCGCGGGCACGGCCATGATGGCGCCGGTGCCATAGCCGGTCAGTACGAAATTCGCCACCCACACCGGCACGCGCGCCTGGTTGAACGGGTTCACCGCGTAATGGCCGGTGAAGATGCCTTCTTTGCGGAGATCGCCGGGGTCCTGGCGCGCGCGGGCGTCGATCATTTCCTTTACCCGTGCGCGCGTCGTGTCGTCCACCAGTTCGGCGACCGCGGGATGCTCCGGCGCCAGAATCACGGCCGTCGCGCCGTAGATCGTGTCGATGCGCGTCGTGAATACCCGGACCCTGCGCGCCGAACCTTCCAGCGCGAAATCGACCTCGGCGCCTTCGCTGCGGCCAATCCAGTTGCGCTGCATCGTCAGCACGCGCTCCGGCCAGCCGCCCTCCAGCCGCTTCAGGTCATCCAGCAGTTCCTCGGCGTAATCGGTGATGCGCAGGAACCACTGATCCAGCGCGCGCTGTTCCACGGGCGTGCTCTCGTGCCGCCAGCAGCAGCCGTTCACTACCTGCTCGTTGGCCAGCACCGTGCCGCACTCCGGGCACCAGTTCAGCAGCGCCTTGCTGCGATATGCGAGCCCGCGCTCCAGCATGCGCAGGAAGAACCACTGGTTCCAGCGGTAGTACTCGGGCTCGCAGGTGTTGACCTCGCGCGACCAGTCGTACGAGAACCCCATGCGCCGGTGCTGGCGCTTCATGGCCGCGATATTTTCCAGCGTCCATTCCCGCGGATGCCGATTATTGCGGATGGCAGCGTTTTCCGCCGGCAGCCCGAACGCGTCCCAGCCCATGGGGTGCAGCACGTTGAAACCGCGCATCCACTTATAGCGGGCCAGCGCGTCGCCTATCGAGTAGTTGCGGAGATGCCCGATGTGCAGCGTGCCGCTCGGATACGGCAGCATTTCGAGCACATAGAATTTCGGCTTCGCGGAGTTCTCTTCGGCGCGATAGAGGTTGGCGTCGTCCTTCCAGCGCTCGAACCACTTCAGTTCGATTTGTCGATGGTCGTACTGCTTTTCGGGCATAAAGTCTGGATTCGATCGGTTGCTCCGCGCGCGACAGGCCGCGGCAGCGAAGCGGTCCGGCAGAGGCGAATGCGAATAAACCTACTGTTCAATCATATCGTTATCGATGTGCGGCCGATCGCTTCCGTGGCGCGCGATTGTTGACTTTTGTTCGCGTCGCTGGCTGGACCACCACAGGCGCCTTCATCATACGTCAGCGGCCTGCAACGCCGTAAGCCATCGCAACGCGACGTGTTACAATGCAATACATGCCTCGAGAAACGATGACGGTTCGTGTTGATCCCGGTATGCGGGACCAGTTGGATGCAATCGCGGCGGCAGTTGATCGCGACCGGAGCTACATCGTCAATGAAGCTCTCGGCAACTACGTGGAACTGCATCGCTGGCAGGTCGAACACATCACCGCCGGCCTGCGGGAAGCCGATGCGGGCAAATTCGCATCCGAAAAGAAAGTTGCGGAAGTCCTGAAGCGTCTGCGGCGTAAATGACCATACGCTGGACCGATCGCGCCATACGCGATCTTGAGTCGGTGCACGAATTCGTCAGCGAACACAGGCCCGGCATGGCTCCGGCGGTTGTCGATCAGATTGCATCGGCGATAGACAGTCTTACGCGTCATCCTGAAATGGGCAGACAAGGGCGCGTCACCGGCACGAGAGAACTGGTTGTCGCTCCGTTCGTCGTCGCATACAAGCTCAGACGCGGCGCCGTTGAGGTACTCGCCATCGTTCACGGAGCCCGGCGATGGCCTGATTCATTCTGATCTCAGAAGTCCCCCACCTCCGGCAGCACCGGCTTGATGTCCACAACCGGTGTGCCGTCAATCGCTTCTATCGGCCCGATAAGCAGCCGATTGCCTGTTCGTTCGCGCACCCGCACGCGATGCAGCCCGAGCGGGTTGGGACGGTCCGGCGACCGGGTCGCGAACACGCCGGTCAAAGGGTTGCTCTTGTCTCCGCGAGGATGGACCTTCACCACCGTGCGGTCGGCTTCGTGAAGCCACGTGATGACCACGATCTCATCGCCGGGGGCGAGTCCCTCCGCAGCCTCCGCGAACCCCGGCTCGATCTCGAGCCACGCGTCCGGAGCGCCTTCGGACCCCTGCTTCGGCGCCTCTCCACGGCTTTTTAATTCGGAGCGGATTACGCCGACGTTTACAATCCGCGATACTATGTCCCTCATGACGTGTCGCTGTATTCGCGATTATCGCCCGCATGACGAGACTATTCGCCGGCTGCTGCCCGAGCCCGCCTGACAGGAGCGACCTTGCCGCAAACCGCTTCCGCAAACGACCCCTTCTCGAGGGCCGACGCAGTCATCGACAGCCTGTTCTCCGGCGCGTCCCAGGACTTCCTTCAGTCCGCTCTCAGCCGCGAGGAAGCCATGTTCCTGCGAAACCTCGCGGCCAGACCCAACGTGCGCAAAACGGTCGAGGTGGGCTGCGCCAACGGCGTTTCCACCATTTCCATCTGCGCCGGTCTTGCCGGGAAGCCGAACCCCAGCCATACCGCCATCGATCCTTTTCAGATCACCGAATATAAGAAACGCGGCGTCGAAAACGCACAGCGCGCCGGCTTCGATTTCGTTCATCTCATCGACCAGCCATCCGGGATGGCGTTGCCTGCCCTCGCCATGAAGGGCGAGCGCTTCGACCTCGCCCTGATCGACGGCCTGCACACCGCCGATCAGACCCTGGTCGACTTCTACTACGTCGACATGATGCTGGAGCCGGGCGGTATCGTCATCATCGATGACGTACACATGCCCGCGGTGAGTAAGATCGTTCATTACATCGCGACCTATCCCAACTACCGCCTGATCGGGACCTCCGGGCCGAGGGGAATCCGGCGCCGCATAATCAACATCGTCAAGCAGCTCGTCGCCATCCCACTATGGCCGGTTCAAAAGGTCCTCGGCGCCACGCTGTCCCGGGAGTTCTTCGACGTATCCATCCTCGATCCCCGGCTCTGGACCATCGATTCCACCAGCATGTCCGCGTTCGAAAAAACCGGCGAATTTGTCCGCGATACGAACTGGTTCCGAGGACTTTGAGGGGGGTTCGCAAGCCGCGCGGAGAACCTGCGGGCCGGCAATACCCGACCAGCCCCCGCGCTACTCCAGTGCTTCGGCGATTTTCTCCGCGGAACGCATGTACATGATGTACAGCATCAGGCTCAGCACACACAGAACGAACGCGAACCACGTCTCTGAGAACGTATCGTAAAAGCCGTGAATCAGGGCCACCAGCCCGATGCCTACGACGATCAGGGCCGCCTTCCGAGCCGGGAACTGGGCCGCGAGGCCGATGAAGTACCCCGAGATCCCCGCCCACAGCGCGTGCAACAGCGGCAGCGAGATGAGCCGCATGCACTGCACGATCAGGAACGTCCCGGGCGTCATGCTGCCCTCGTTCTGCGCGTTGGCGTAGACAATGGAATAGCCGACCGCTTCCGCCACGCCGAACGCCAGCCCGCTGAGAACGCCGGCGAAGGCCACCTCGCGCGGAGTCCCCGGCCGCTTCTGCACCAGATACCAGAAGATCAGCGGAAGCGCCTTTACTGATTCCTCCGTGATGCCAACGCCGAAAATGTATCCGAATAGCTGCAGCTCCACATCATCCGAAGTTTTGGCCGCGTAAATTTGCGAGAATCCCGGCAGGCTTTTAATTACCGGTACCAGCGTAATCCCAATCAGCGCAGTAAAAAAGAACGTGGATAGAATGATTTTCGGCTCGATGCGGCCGGGCTTGACGGTGCGGTACAGGATGGCGCCCCAGATCGCCGCGAAATACAGCCCCAGCGCCCAGGCGGAGCCCTTCAGCTCCTCCGTAAGGTCCTGCACCCCGCTGGTGCGCGACAGCAGCCCGATCGCGACGGGATAAAAAGCAAGGAAGCACAGAGCCTGGAACCAGCCCATCGCCCACGGGCGCTCTGACATCCAGTGCCGCACCGGGAACAGGGCGGAAAATTTCAGCGACTTGAGATCGGAGAGCAGCTTGCCCGCGGCCGCCTGCGCGCGGAGGGCGATCGCCGGCGCGGCGGCTGCCCCGGATGCCTGTCCCTGGCCGGGCGGCGGCGCTGCCGGTGCTCCCCCGACGGCGGTTCCACACCCATCGCAAAAGCGCGCTCCAGCGGCGATCGGCTTTCCACATCCGGAACAGAACATAGCAACGGCTCGCAGTAGGAAAAGATAGCAGATCGAGACTGCGGCGCGCAGCTCAGTTCTTCGATACCGGAGGCTCCATCCGCGCGCCCAGCCCGGGACGCGATGGCAGCGGCTCCTCTAATTGCCGCAGTTGTTCCGCGCTGAGCGTCTCCAGCAGCAAAGGGATAACCTTCTTCACCAGCTCCTCGCCCACGTACTTGTCGAATGCGTCCGGATTGGCCTGGCGCATCGAGAGCAGCGCGGCAGGCGAAGACGCGCCTAAATGCCGAAGTTTTGCCCGATCGGATTCGCTGATGGGGAGAGCGTCAAGAAACTGCGGACGCACACGGAGCCTTCCTAAACAACAGCATAAGCTTCCTTGCCGTGGCGCGCAATGTAAGCGTAGGGAATCGTCCCGTATCCCGGCTTCCCCACAATCGACTCCTTCGCCCAATAAGAATCCCAGCTGTTGCGGAGAAGAAATCGCCCAAAGCCGAGTTCCGGGCGATCCGGCAAATCTTCGTACCCGACCATGCACATGGCGTGGCCGAGATTGCCGATCGCTTCCCCGGGAACTGGCAAAGTGATTTCGCCGGTCCGGTATACCTCACGGCTGTAGATCCATGAATCGAATACGGGTATCGAAAACGCCACGCAGTTCGATTGCTCCAGCTGCCCCTTGATGTCCAGCACGGCAGTTGGAGAAAGCTCCACGGAAGTGAAGCGGTGCTGGGCGGCCTCCTCGAGCGCGGCGGTGGGCGGCGGCCCCTGTCCCTCGGCGCCCGGCTTGTCGGCTGCGTTGTACGGCCATGTTGACGCCAGGCAACAACCTGTCTCCGCGAGCACGCGGAAGGCGTAGCGCAGCCAGCTTCCGGGCTTGTCGGGAATGCCGTCGATCTCCTTGCATTTCGCGTACACGAACTGTTCGGACAACTGTACGGGAGCGCCTGCCTTGCGGGCGCTGTGCTCGGCCGCCGCCACGGACGAAAACGCGGTACAGGTGCTGCGAGTGGCCTGATCGCGGATGGGCTCCATTTGATCGATGAGACTGACCAACGCTGGCGCGGCAGCATTCGGCGGCGAAATGGCAAAGGCCATCTCCGGCTCGGGCAGCGAGTGCAGCACGGCCCCGAACGACAGGGCGGGTAGCTCTTCATCGCCCATGAACTCGACGGGCCGCAGTTCCTTCGGGATGGAGTTCAGCAACTCCGTGGCGCTGAAGCCGAGATAGCCGGACAGAGCCGCGTCGGCGGCGCGCACGGCCGCCTGAAACTGGTTCACCGTTCGGTATCCGAGCGCTTTCAACCGCGGAATGAAAGGAGCGATGTCCTGCGCCTGCTCCAGGGGGATCTCGATCATTTATCTACCCCGCTCCGGGACATATAATCAGACAATGTTACGCTCGGCCCCGCCGCCGGTCAACCCCGCGGCGAGGCGGTAAGGATCGGAGGAAGTATGGGCGCCGTCAGCCCCCGATTCGATGAGGTGTGCGTCGTTTGCACGCGTGAGAACCGGGGCGATGCATCCGATGTGGACAAGCACCTCGCCCTCTACGTCTACTCCACCCTCCCTGGCCTCGCGCCGGAAAAGCCGATCGACTGGGACCAGTTGAACGAGCGGCCGCTTTCCACGCGCGGTGGACTGCCGCTGGTCGGCGTCGGCAAAGTGCTCCTCGACAGCATGAAGTTCGCGGAAGTGCGCCGGTCAGTGCGGCACGGACAGACGCCATCCGACGCAGCCTGCAAGGCCGTCCTGAAATGGAACGACTCCTGTGCTGCACAGCTGGCCGCCGGCATTCGCGCATGCGCGAAGCCTGTGCGTGTATGGTGGGCCGCTGCCGACCTCGAGCTTGCGGCCTTCCCCTGGGAGACTCTCGCGGCGAGGATCTTTTCGCTCGATCGCGTGGCCATCGTGCGCGGCGCCCCGCCGGAGGTCGTGCTGCCCCGCGTGCCGGTGAAAGAAAAACCGCGGCTCGCACTCATATATGATCCGGCCACCGCGCCCGCAAGGTTGATCGCGGCGCTGGAAAAGGTGAGCGGGCCGCAACTGGTGAAAGTCGAGGGCAGCTCGCCGAGGGAAAACCTCCAGAAAGCAGTGGAGCAGGGCGTCGAAATGGTGCACCTCGTCGCGCGGGCTACCGTTTCCCTGGCGCACGAAGGCATGCTGGCACTTCCTCAAAGCGCTGTCGGCAGGCCAAAGATAACTGCGTTCGGGCTCGGGGTCTATTCCCTGTTCCGGCCGCTCCTGTCTGCCAGCTTGAGGAAATGGCTGGTGCGGGTGCTGGAGATCGATCTGGAAGGCGAGCTGTGTTCGGTGGTGCAGTTGAGCGATTTGCTGCGGGGCAAGCGCCTGACGGTTCTCGGAATCTCGCCGACTGACATCCCGCAGGACCAGACCTGGGTCACGGGACTGCTGCCATCCACCTATCGATCCTACTGCGCGCTGGGAATGTCCGGTGCGCCGCTGCCGACCATCGTCGCTCCCCTGGGCCCGATCGCGAAAGAGGAGACCTTCTGGCCCGCTTTCTACGAGAACATAGCCTCCAGCCTGTCGGTGGAGAACGCGCTGACCAGCGCCGCCGGGCCTTCCGGGCTTCCCGTCGCCGTCTTCCTCCGGCACCGCCTTCGCCGGCAATTCATGAAGGAGGAGCAGGCGCCGCGCGTCGATCCCACTGCGGCCGCGGCGCAGATCGCTGCCGCGGACCAGTGGCTCGGAGCAATCAAAGCCGTGGCCGCCGTTTACGGCGACCATGGTGGCGACTTGTTCGCCCAGGTGGTGCAGAAGGTCCAGGACAAGCGCAACGATCTCCGCCAGGACCTGACCCCTTACGTCACTCCGGAAGAGGCCAGCGAATGAACGCCTACACGGTGGAGATCTTCGTCCTTTCCGGCAGTGGCGAAACCGTTCAGTTCCTGGTGCAGAACGAGGCTTATCCGCGGCCCATGCTGGTTCTGGACCAGGCCAAACTGGAGGAACTGGAGCGCGGCGCGCCGTCCAAAGAGACCGTCAGTTATGTGGCGGCGCAGATCACCAGCTGGTTTGAAAACGACGTTCGTGACAGCTTTCGCGCCAACGTGTTGAAAACGCTTCAGGCCCAGGAGCAAGTCCGATTCGTTTTCCGAATAAACAACGACATTGCTCCGAAACTAAGATCAATTCCCCTGGAGTTGTGCCACTTTCAGAAACAGCCGCTCGTTAATTACGAGAAAGTCCGCGCCATCGTTCATCAGCTTCCGTTCGAGCCCACGCTGCCGCAGACCATCAGCCCCGATTACCCCTTCCGCGTTCTGCTGGTGCGGTCCAATCCAAAGCTCCTCGGCGGAGCGGTGCCCCCGGCGGCCGCGATCCGCAACGCGATTCTTGCCGCGGGAGCCGCGGGTCTCGGGCCGGCGGCGGTGGAAGTGGACCTGCTGAGCCGCGGCGAGCCGGGCGCCGTGGGCGATCCCACCTTCGAAAACTTTCGTACCCGCGTCACCGGATCGAAATATCACCTGTTCATATTCCTTGGTCACGGCGAAAAGGTCGGCGACGATACGGTCATAAAGTTCGAAAATACGACGGGTATATCTGCGGATCCAAAAAATGCCGAAGATATGCGCATGACGCTTAAGGGGAATCCCGTGCCGGTTGTCGTGCTCGCCGGATGTGTGACTGCGGCGGATGCGCCGGATCCGGCGGCCCCGGCAACCACAACGGCCGATACGCTGAGCTGGGTGCGCGGCGTACATGGATTCGCGCAGGCTCTCGTATGCACCGACAGCGGCGTCCAACTGGCGGTCGGAATGCGCTACAAGATTCCCAACACCGACGCCGAAAAGTTCCTGTCAGCCTTCTTTGAAAGCCTCCTCGGCCAAACCAAAAGGGACGATGCCGGCAACGTCGAACTGGCGGTGAAGCGCGGCCGCGAAAGGCTGTTTCAGGGCATATTTCCGCCGGTTTGGTCCGCGCCCGCAATCTTTCGCAATCGCGCTTCCAGCGCCGGCGATCCGGAGCCGATTTTCGGATTTCTGCGTACTCCCGCCGTTGACGTACTTCCGCCGGAGGACCGCTACATCCTCGGGATTCGCGAAGAAACCTGGAAACTCATCGCGACTGTGCCGGCCCGGGATCCAGGGCCAGGAGAGGGCAGGCCGATGCTCACGCTCCTCGATCGCTTCGACGGGGACTTAGAGCAGCACGCCATCCAGCGTGGCTGCGCGTTCCTCGCCCCGGCGCGGCTGCAATCAGCGGCGCCTTCGACCCCCATCACTGTTCCTGTGCGCTGGTCGAATCTTGCTGCCCTCCAGAGCGTGCGCCTGCGCATTCACGTGGACGCGGTGGCGGACTTCAAGGTCTCACTCGCGCCCGCTCTACAGGCCGACTTCGAGCTCCTCCAGGGCTCCGATGGGCTCGTAGTTGTCGAGTCCAAAACACACCTTGTGCGGCCCATCAGCGCGGGTGACTTCGTAACCGTTCAGTTCACGTCTCCGCCGCAGCCGTGCGCCTGTTATCCCATCCGCATCGCAATCGAGCCGAATGGTCTCGTACCGGCTGTGAAGGCGTGTACCGCCCCGAACGTGGTCATCGTGCCTCCGGCGTAGCAATCCGCCCCCGTAATCAGAATGCCGGAGGGCGTTCGCCTGACACGTTGAACGCGCGCTCCATGGCCATGCCGGCCCGGCCCAGCGTGCCTTCCTCGAACAGCCGGCCGATGAGCGTGACGCCGTGCGGGACGCGGCGCGGCGGCGAGAATTTCGGAGGCGGATGCGCCGGGTCCGGAGCCCAGTCGCTGCGCGCCTCCGATACCTCCACAAACCCGGCGCGGAAGGTCAGCGAGGGGTGCCCGGTGAAGTTGGTTATGGTCAGCATCTCATCACGCAGCGACGGGACGAGCAGCAGGTCGACTTCGGAAAAAATCCGCGCCATCTCCTGAGCGACTGCCCGGCGAAAACGGTCGGTCTGAACGAAATCGACGGCCGAGAGAAAACGGCTCTGGCGGAAGAGGTTCGGCCACGCGTCCGCAACCTGGGCCCGGAGCTGGTTCAGGCCGCCGGAAAGCGTGAGTTCCTCGAAGGACGCCGCCGCTTCGGCGAACAGAATCAGCTGAAGCGAGTCGTAGGGCCAGTCGGGCACATTCACCGCGACGGGAACCATGCCGAGTCGGCGGACCGTTTCCAGCGCGGCGCGATCGACCTCCGTCGCCGGCGCCTCCTTCATCCAAGCCGGGAAATAGCCCACGCGCAGCCCGGCGACCGGCGCGCGCGAATCGAAATCCAGCGCGGCCGGCAAGCTGGCCACATCGCCGGCGTCGGGTCCGGATATCGCTTTGAGCACCAGCAGCGCGTCTTCGACGCCGCGCGTCATAGGCCCGAGCTTATCGAGCGACCAGCACAGCGTCATCGCGCCCGTGCGCGCGACGCGGCCGTAGGTCGGGCGCAGGCCGGTAACGCCGCAGCGCATGGAGGGGCTGACGATGCTTCCGCCGGTTTCGCTGCCAATGGAAAACCCCACCAGACCCGCGGCCGTGGCGGCGCCCGGACCGGCGCTCGACCCGGAGGCGCCCTCTTCCAGCAGCCACGGATTCATGGTCTGGCCGCCGAACCAGATGTCATTCAGCGCCAGCGCGCCGAGACTGAGTTTCGCTACCAGCACCGCGCCGGCGTCGGCAAGGCCGCTCACCACCACGGCGTCACGTTTCGGCACGCGATCGCGATATGGCTCCGCGCCATAGGTTGTGGGGATGCCTGCGGTGTCGAGGAGATCTTTCGCGCCCCAGGGGATCCCGTGCAGCGGGCCGCGATACCGCCCGGCGGCAATCTCGCGATCCGCCTGGCGCGCCTGTGCGAGGGCGTGCTCGCGCGTCAATGTGATCACGCACCGCAGCGTCGGGTTGAAGCGCTCCAGGCGATCGAGATAGATGTTGGTGAGCCGTTCGGACGAGATCTGGCGTGTTTCTATCCAGCGCGACAGCACCGTGAGTGGCGCGTAAGCAATGTCGCGATCATTGGCTGGAAGCGCCGCCACTGGACCGTCACTTCGGACAAAGCGGTCGTGCGCCGGGCCGTTCGAGAGCCCGGGCAATACCGGATCCCAGCGTGACGCCGGTGCGATATCCGGCGCGGGGGCGTACTTCCGGGTACCCGTGCGGCGCTCGTACAGTGGGGCCATGGTGCTGCGCCAGCTTGCGGCCGCCATCTCACGCTGCGCCGGAGTCAGTTCGAACTGGACCAGCTTTTCGGCTTCGACGAAGGTGGCCGTCGTAACCTGCGGGCCGGCGCCCGGAGCCGTTCCGAAAGCGGGCGGCGCGCCGGGCGGAAGGTCCTGCGGGGCGGCGTTGGCGATGGCTGCCGCAGCCGTCAGCGATGCGCTGGCGCGCTTGAGGAACTTCCGGCGCGAGTTGGACATTGTAGAAGGAATTGTAACGGGCTACGAGCCTGCGCCCCAATAAACCCTTGTTTCGTAAGCGAAGGTGATGTGGCCGTTCTTTTGGGTGGCTTCGAAGAGCGCAGCGAGGTCGCTCATCATGGCGTCGTGTCCGGGGGCGCCGGGCGGCGGCGTGTAGGACGAGGACAGGACGCGGCCGCGCAGGCCCTCGAGATCAAACAACTGCGCGTTGTCGAATGTTGCGGCGCGCCAGTTCGTATCGCCGAAGAAGCTGGACAGTTCAGCGGGGCCGATGCGGCGGTGGTCCACCTTGCCGTATTCGGGAGCGTGGCGGTGCAGCAGGTCCTCATAGCCGGCCAGAAATGGATCATCCGTGACCCGGCGCTCGTTCCAGATCAGCACGATCCAGCCGCCGCCGCGCAGAATGCGCCGGAACTCGAGGCGTGCGCGCGGAGGATCGAACCAATGGAAGGCCTGACCGGCGGCGACCAGATCGACACTGGCATCCGGGAGGCTGGTGCTCTCGGCCTGGCCGGCGATGCTGTGAAAGCGCGGATACGCCGAGAGAAATGCCTCGCCTGCGCGGCGCATTTCGGGGTTCGGCTCGACGCCGAACACTTCGCAGCCGAAGTCGAGGAACAGCTTCGATGAAAGACCCGTGCCGGAGCCGATATCGGCCACGACGGAGTTCGCGGACAGGCCGCATTCACGCGCCAGCAGGTCGAGGATTTCGACCGGATAAGACGGCCGGCATCCAGCGTATTGCTCCGCTCGCGTCGAGAAACGCTGCAGAGGATTCACGGCCGGTCAGTCCGCGGCGGCCGGCGCCGGTTTGCGCTCGAAGCGGGCGCGCGCGGCGTGATAGAGGATGGGCAGCACCGAGAGGAAGATCACCAGCAGCACGAACTTCTCGAAGTGACGGCGGACGAGCGGAATGCCTCCGAGGAAATAGCCGAGCAGGGTCATGGTGGTGACCCAGCCCACGCCTCCCACGACGTCGAACGGCAGGAAGCGCGAATACGGCATGCGCGCGACACCGGCGACGAACGGCGCGAAGGTGCGGATGATGGGCACGAACTTGGCCATGACGATGGTCTTGCCGCCGTGCTTGTCATAGAACGCCTGCGTGCGCTTCAAATGCTCCTGTTTCAGGAACCGTGAATCGGGGCGGTTGAACACGGCCGTTCCGGCGCGGCGCCCGAGCAGGTAGCCGGACCAGTCGCCCACCATGCAGGCGCAGATCAGCACGACGATAATCGCTGCCACTTCCAGGCGGCCGGCCCCGCAGACCACGCCAATGGTGAACAGCAATGAATCGCCGGGCAGCACGAAACCCACCAGCAGACCGGTTTCGCAGAACACGATCCCGGCCAGCAGCAGGTAACTGTACCAGCCGGTAACGACGGTGGAGAGCAGGTGGATGAGTTTATCGGGGTCCGTCAGCGACCGCAGAAACTCAATTGCCTGATGCAGCATGCAGGCCCGATCAGCTGCGGTAACGGGCCATCAGACGATCGACCACGTCCTTGTGCACTTTGATCTTGCCTTCCTGCATGAGGCGGCTGAGGATGCTGTCCTGGAACAGGCTGTAGCTGTCCTGAGCGCGGGTCGATTTCAACTCATCGATGAGCGAGGCCCGCTGGGCGTTGAAGGCGTTCATGTCAGGCGGAATGACGGCAATCACTTTGGCCACCACCATCACCTGACCGGAGCTTACCGGTCCGAAGACCGTGCCGGTGGGCTGCGTGAAGGCCGGGCCGAACAATGCGGCGGAACCGACGCCGGTGATGGCCCCGTTGCGGCCGAACTCCTCTGACGGCTTCACTGTGCCGCCGGTGGCCTTCGCCGCGGCTTCCATATCGCCATTGGCTCTCGCGATCGCGTATGCCTGGCGCGCCTTTTCGGCGGCCATGTCGGCGGCCTTGCGCTGGATGTACTGCGTGCGGACCTTGTCCTGAACGTCGGCGAAGTTGGCCGGGTGCGAAGGAATGACGTCGCGTACGGTGGCAATCACCAGCTTGTCGTTCCCGACCTGGACGGGCTGCGTGACCTCGCCTTTTTTCAGGCCGGAGACCGCGTTGGCCAGGGTATTATCGGTGCCCACGCCCGGAACCGCCGTGCCGGAGCCAAAGTCGTCCACGTGCGTGAAGGTGACATGGTTCTGGTTTGCGATCTGCTGCGCGTCCTGCGGCGCTTTCGTGAGCTGGGTCTCGACCGAGTCGGCGATCTGCTCCATCTTGTCGACCACCGTCTGCTTTTTCAAGTCGCTGGCGATGTCGTTCTTCACCTCGTCGAACGATTTCTGGTGCGCCTGCTCGTGCTGTTCCACCTGAATGATGTGGAAACCGTACTCGGTGGTAATCAGGTCGCTGATCTGGCCGGGTTTGAGGGCGAAGGTCGCTTTCTCGAAATTGGCGACCATCTGGCCGCGGCCGAACCAGCCGAGCTCGCCGCCCTTAGGCGCGGAGGCTGTGTCTTCGGAGTACTTCTTCGCCAGGTCGCCGAAATTGGCTCCGGCGCGAAGCTGTTTTAAAACGTCCTCGGCCTTTTGTTTGATCTGCGCCACTTCGGCCGGCGACTTGCCGGTGGTCTTGAACAGGATGTGGCGGGCGTTCACGCGTTCGGGGACGCGGTACTGGTCGAGATGACTGTTGTACCAGGCATGGAGCTGGGCGTCGCTGACATCGATGGTGTCGGCCACCTTCGCCTGGTCGATGACGACGAAATCGACATTGCGCTTTTCAGGCACGGTAAACATGGCCTGGTTGGCTTTGAACCAGCTTTGAAGATCCGCGTCAGAGGGCTTGATCTGCGACTTGAACTCGTTCGGATCGAAGGCGATGTACTGGATTTTGGCCTTTTGGTTCTGCTCGATGTAGGCCCTTTTCGCCTGTTCCGGAGTGACGACGATGCTCTCGTAGACGATATTGCGCATCTTCATCACGAGCTGGTCGCGGCGGAGCTCGTCTTCGAACTCGGGGATGCTCATGCCCTGCTGCTGGACGAACTGCTGGTAGTAGTTGCGGTCGTTGAACTGCCCGTTGCCGATGGACTGGAGGGTATTGGCCAGCTCGGCGTCGGAGACCTCGATACCCAGGCGCTTCGCTTCGTACGCAACGGCGCGCTCATTGATCATCTGCTCCAGAAGCTGGGGCAGCATGACCGGAAGCAGATCGGAGCTGATGCGCTGATTGCGGATGGTGTTCTGGATGTAGCGATCGACTTCGGTGGTGGTCAGTGCATCCTTGCCGAACTCCACGAGGACCTGATCGCCGCCGCCGCCCATATTCGGCGTGGCGCCAGGGATGAGGTAGACGAGCATGCCGGCGCAGACGAGCACCAGCAGGCCTCCCAGCATAATGCGCACAACCTTATCCCGGCTGCGAAACAGATCGAACATGGTGCAGGACTCCTGACGAGGATAACCGAAGGGGTTCGGAAGCTATTAGTATAGCAATACTTGACGACTGAGCAGGTCAGGCGCAACTATCCCTGAAAGAGGTGGGTCGAACCACTGAATGGCAGGCCCGGGGCCCGCGCCGTTTGCGGCGCGGGCCGGACCCGGCTGCTCTATCGTCGTCACTGATTGACCGGACGCGTTGTTTTTCAAAACGTGGCGCCCGGTGGACCACAATTCAACGCACTCGCCGCAACCCGGAACGCGATGTCCGGACTACAGCTCACTGCCTGTACGCTGTCCTCGTCGTTTAATTGGATGCGCATCGTTATCCCTTGCGGTACCGATCCGGAGAGGAGC
>DASRCB010000207.1:0-17996 GCA_035653295.1 Bryobacteraceae bacterium | reverse complement strand
CGCCGCTGCCGCGCCCGTCCATGGTTCGCGTGGGTTTCGAGCCGCTGCTCGGGACCCTGCACGTTTCGATAGACGATTCAATATCCAGAATCGCCGAAGCGTCCGCACCGGCCGCGCCCGTGGTCCCCCCGAAGAAGCGCTTCAGGGCGCCTGGCAGTCTCCGCTGGCGCCCCCTGGCAATCGCAGCCGCTCTGGGCGGAATCGCGTTTGCCATTCTGCGCGTCACGCAGCCGGCCGCGCACGCAGCCGAACAACAGCCAGCCAACAGCGCGTGGTCGCACGTAAAACAGGACATCGCCGATCGCGCGGCCATAAACATGGTCGACGATTTTCGAAGCGGTCTGGACTCCTGGAGAGGACGACGCGCGCTTAGCGGCTGGACCTACGATCAGGTGGGATTCATTCGCCCTGCATCGCTTGCCGTCTACGACCCCTCGCTGCACCTGAAGGATTATCAGGTCGAGTTTCTGGGACAGCTCCGGAACAGAGGCTTTGGTGTTGTGGTGCGCGCCGCCGACCTCAACAACTACTATGCCGTGCGCCTGGCTGTTGTAAAGCCCGGACCCATGCCCCAGACCGAGATCGTGCGTTACCCGGTTATTGATGGCCGTGAAGGCAAGCACATTGTGAAGCCGCTGCCGCTCACCATCAGGCCGGATTCGATGTTCCGCGGGCGAATCCTGGCCAACGGCGATGAATTCACCCTAATGGTTCAGGACCAGGTGGTCGATCTTTGGTCTGATGCCCGCCTCAGGCGCGGCGGAGTCGGTTTCTTTTGCCAACGCGGCGATGATGCACGGCTTCGCTGGGTGGAGATAACGCATCACGACGACACGCTGGGTCGGCTGTGCGCGCTGATCGCGCCATATAACGTCACGGTAGCGAACGGAGCTGGAATCAATGAGTGAAACGATGATGAATGGACCGGGCCACACGGATGCAACTCCCGTGCCTCCTCCGCTGGCGCAGGCTGTTTCGCTGCACCTGGAAGGCCGCCGGCGAGAAGCACTGGAGATAATTGAAGGCGCGCTGGCCTCCGGCAGTAACTCTCCGGAGCTGTTTTCGGCGGACGCCCTGATCCGGTATGAGCTCGGCCTTTTTGCGGAAGCCGCGGAAAGCTATCGCCGGCTGCTGGCCACCCAGCCGGAACATCCCACCGCGACGTTGAACCTCGCCATCTGCCTGGAACGGACCGGCAACTGGAAGGAAGCGGCCGAGGCGTTCGGCAAAGCTGCCGAAAAGGACCCGAACCGCGTCGAAGCTCAGGTCGGGGTCGGTATCTGCCATCTGCACCTGAAACAGGCGGACGAGTCGCTCAAGGCATTCGATGCCGTTCTGGCCAGAGACCCCGGCCACGAGACCGCGCTTTTCGGCAAGGCTGTTGCGGAACAGATGCTCGGTCACGCCGACGAGGCGTCCCGCCTCTATCGATTGGTTCTGGAGAAGAAGCCGCAGGCGGAGGAATGCCTGATCAATCTGATCGGCCTCGAGACTGCGCGGCGCAATTTCGGCGTCGTCGAGGAGTGTGCGGAGCAGCTGCTGAAAATTCGGCCGAATTCGCCACCGGCGATTGAAGGACTCGCTGCCTCGGCGTTCGCGCGCGAAGACTTCGAAGCAGCGGCCACCTTCACCAGCAAGCTGACGGAGTTCGCGCCCGGTCAGTATGAGCACTGGTTCAATCTCGGCGTCGCCCGGCAGAAAACCGGACGGCATGAAGAGGCAGCGCAGGCATACGTGCAGGCGGTGAAGCTTCAGCCCGAGGCCGTGCAGGCCTATGTCAACCTGGGCGTAGCCTATCAGGAGCGGGGAGAGACGCGGGAAGCGCGCGCCGCTTATGAACACGCCCTGCAGCTCAATCCCGACCTGAGCGAGGTCATCTACAACCTGGCCTCTGTGCTCGAGCAGGAAGGCGCCCGCGCCGATGCCGAGGAGATGTACCAGAAGGTGCTGACGCGCGATCCCGACGTACTCGAAGCTCGCTTCCGGCTGGGCTATCTGCGGCTGGAACGTGGGGACTACGTTGCCGCCGCCGAGGCCTTCAAGGCCTGTATCGACAAGCGCAGCCCGTGGCCGGAAGCGCAGATGAACTACGGCCTGGCCTGCTGGAATGTCGGCGAGCTGGACAAGGCCGCGACGGCCTTCCAAACCGTGCTTGAATCCGAGCCGGAATCGGTGGAAGCGCTCAGGGGTTTGGCGGCAATCGCAGTGGAGCGGGAGAACTTCCCGGACGCACTCGAAATGCAGGCCAAGCTGATCGAACACGGTGAGCGCTCGCCGGAGCTGTTCTACAACACTGGCCTGCTGCTGCACAAGTCCGGACAGGTGGATGACGCCATTCGCCTGTACAAGGAAGCACTCGCCGAGAAGCCGGAGTTCGCCGAAGCCCTGCTGAACCTGGGACACGCACTGAACGACAAAGGCCAGACGGAGGAAGCGCGGATGTTCTGGAAGCGCGCGCTGGCGTGCAACCCCGAACTCGCGCAGGGGTATTTCTAAACCAGCGCCCGTTTCAAAGCTCGACTGCACACACTCCCTGCGGGGCGCCACTGCCAGACGCCCCGCGATTTTTTTATCCAGCCAGCTGATAAACTGTTGTTAAATCATGGCCATCAGCAAGGATCTGCTGGATATCCTCGTCTGCCCTCTGTGCAAGGCCAACCTCGAGCTTCGCGCCGATGGCAGCGGCCTCAAATGCGTCCAGTGCCATCGGGTGTATCCCATCCGCGACGACATCCCGGTCATGCTGGTCGATGAAGCGACTATCGAAGACTAGCGCCCGCCCCCGATGAGCACCATGCCGCAGCTGCCCTGGGGCGCCCGCGTGGCCGTCATCCGGCTCCGCTCGCTTGGCGACTGCGTACTGACTACGCCGGCTCTGGCCCTCCTGCGCGAGGCGCGCCCCGATCTGCGGGTGGCGGTTGTCGTCGAGCCGCGGTTCGCCGCCGTATTTACCGGAAATCCTGCTCTCGACGAAATCCTGCCGCCGTCGCGCGCGGCCCTGCGCCGCTGGGCTCCGGATCTTTGCCTGAATTTCCACGGCGGAACGCGGAGCATGTGGCTCACCCTGTGTTCAGGAGCGAAGCTGCGCGCCGGCTTCGACCACTTCCCCGCCCAGGCGCTGTACAACGCGGCGATCCCGGCGGCGCAGGTCATCCTCGATGTCCATCGTACGGTCCACACCGCCGAACATCTCGCATCGGCCATGTTCTGGCTTGGCGTCCCGCAGACCGAAGTCCCCCGCGCCCGCCTCTTCCCCGGTGCTCCTTCGCCGCTCGCCGGACACTATGTCGTAATCCACCCCTTCGCGTCCGCCCCCGACAAAGCGTGGCCAGTCGAAAAATTCGCGGCCCTTGCCGCCGCACTCGCACCGCACATTGAGCCCGTTTTCATCGGAGCCGCGGAAGACGATCTGTCTCCGTTCCGCTCCTGGCGCGTCCAACAGGGCAGCGATCTGGAAGAAGTGAAGTCCCTGCTGGCCGGCGCCTCGCTGTTCATCGGCAACGACAGTGGGCCTGCGCACATGGCCGCCGCTTTCGGCCTTCCGGTGCTCGTTTTCTGGGGCAACTCCGATCCCGCCATATGGGGCCCGTGGAAGACGGAGCACGTGCTCCTCAATCACGCGCGCGGCATCGCACACGTAGACGTGAATCGCGCGCTCGAGGCCGTCGAGCAGCTCCGGGTAAAGGCATGAACGAAGTTTCGCGCCTGCTGCGGTACGTGCGCCCTTACAGCGCGGCCCTGATCGCGTCGGTCATCCTCATGGCCGGCGTCGGCATTGCGCAGATGGTCACGGTACTGCTCATCGGCCCCATCTTCGATCGCGTCCTTCAGCCGAACACGCCCGATAAGGCGGTCGCCCTGTACACCATCCCTGTCATTCATCACACCATTTACCTGCAGGACATCTTTCCCAGCGGCATTCACAATATCTGGACCCTGGTAGCGTTCGGTATCATTGGCGCATTCCTTGCCAAGGGGCTGTGCGATTACTCCGGCAACTATCTGATCAATTACGTCGGCCTCTCCGCGGTTACCGATCTGCGGCAGCGGGCGTTCGACCGCGTCCTGCATCAGGACGCGGTCTTTTTCGAATCGAACGCCACCGGCCGTCTCATGTCGTCCATCATGAACGACATCGACAAGATCCAGCTCGCGGTTTCCAGCATGCTGGCCGACTTCCTGCGCCAGATGTTCACGGCCATGGCCATGTTGTTCGTCGTCATCCAGACCGACTGGAAGCTGGCCATCGTGAGCCTAACGGTACTCCCCTTCGTGCTGGTGCCCACCCGCCGGCTGGGCCGCCGCATTCGCCGCACCAGCCGCCGCGCCCAGGACGACACCGCGGAGCTGAACCAAATCCTGCAGGAGACCATAAGTGGGCAGCAGGTGGTCAAGTCGTTTGGGGCCGAGGAGATCGAGTCGAACCGCTTTCGAACCGCCGCCCGCCGCCTGAAGCTGACCACACTTCGTTATGTCGCGCAGCAGGCCATCGCATCGCCGCTCATCGAGTTCTTCGGCGCCCTCACCATCGTTGGCCTGCTCTATTACGCGCGTCTGCAGATCAAAGCCGGCGCGATGGACACGGGCGCGTTCACCAGTTTCGTCATGGCGCTGCTGCTGTTGTATGAACCCGTGAAGCGCCTCACCGGGATCCACAACATCTTCCAGCAGGCGATCGGCGCATCACAGAAGGTATTCGAATACCTGGACGGCGAGCAGCAGGTGCGGGAGAAGCCGAACGCCGTGAAGCTGCCGCGTCTGCACAAGGGTGTCGCGCTGGAGAAGGTCTGTTTCCGCTACCCCAACGCGCCCAACGGCTTCGCGCTGGAGAACATCACGATCACCGTCAAAGCCGGCGAAGTGGTGGCCATCGTCGGGCCGAGCGGAGCGGGCAAATCCACCATCGCCAACCTTGTGCCGCGCTTCTACGACGTCACCGGCGGCGCGATTCGAATCGATGGCCGTGACATTCGGGACGTGCAGCTGACGTCACTCCGTGACCGGATCAGCATCGTCGCGCAGGACACGTTCCTGTTCAACGACACGGTCGCGAACAATATCGCGTACGGGAAGAAGAATGCGAAACCGGAAGAGATTCGCGCCGCCGCCCGCGACGCGCTGGCCGAAGAGTTTATCCTGGCAATGCCCGATGGCTACGACACCATCATCGGTGAGCGCGGGCACAAACTCAGCGGCGGCCAGCGCCAGCGTCTGGCCATCGCGCGAGCGCTGCTGAAGAACGCGCCAATCCTGATCCTTGACGAAGCAACCTCGCATCTGGACACCGAATCCGAGGTGCTGGTGCAGCGCGCGCTCCAGCGGCTGATGGAAAAGCGCACCGTCATCGTAATCGCGCACCGGCTCTCCACCATCCGCCGCGCCGACCGCATCGTCGTGCTCGATGGCGGACGCATTTCTGAAATCGGAACGCACGAGGAGTTGATCGGACGCGGGGGCATCTATCAGCGCCTGCATGAACTGCAATTCCTGGAGGCCGACCCCCTGGTCAACCCATGACCCGCAGCATGACCGGCTACGCCCGTGCGCAGAAAAGCACGCGCAACGGGGACATTTCCCTGAGCATCAAGAGCGTCAACCACCGCGGCCTGGACCTCCATTTCCACCTGCCGCCTGAGTTCGACGCCTTCGAAAACGCCATGCGCTCCGCGATTCGCGACGCCGTGGTGCGCGGACACCTGGATATCCGAGCGGCCTTCACCCCCCGCGCTCAGCAGGAAGGAGCGCTGAACGTGCCTCTCTTCCGGGCGTGGCTGGCCGCATTTCATCAGGCGGCGAACGAAGTGGGGCATTCCGTCAATCCGGATCCAAATGCCGCGCTGCGCCTTCCCGGAATGCTGACCGGCCAGGCTGAGGGCGGTCTGGAGGAAGCGGACGTGATCGCGACGCTGCGCGAAACGCTCGCGGCGCTGAACGAGTTTCGCGCCCGTGAAGGAACAGAGCTCGTCGGCGTCATGCGCGCGCACAACGGAGCCATTGAAAAACGAGCCGCCGAACTGGAGCAACTGCGCGGGGAGGCGCTGCCGCTGATCGAGAACCGGCTTCTGGAGCGCCTGCGCGAGCTGCTCCGCGGCGCCGCACCGGATCCGCAGCGGCTGATGCAGGAGGCGGCGATTATCGCCGACCGCAGCGATATCGGCGAGGAGATCGCTCGCCTGAAGATCCACGCCGCACAGCTTCGCGCGCTGCTCGACGCGGGCGGCGAGATCGGCAAGAAGCTCGACTTTCTTCTTCAGGAGATGAATCGCGAGACCAACACCATCCTGTCAAAGACCAGCGGCATCGGCGATCTCGGCCTGCGCATCACTGACCTCGCCCTGGCGACCAAAGCGGATGTCGAGAAGATCCGCGAACAGGCCCTCAACCTCGAATGACCCGCGTTCTGCCTTCAGCACTGCTCGCGCGGCGCCGCCCTCGGGCCCTCGCTCCGGAAGTAGTCAACTGGGAACTCGTGGCATGAGCGCGGTCTTCATCGTCTCCGCACCGTCCGGCTCCGGCAAATCTACCCTCGTGGGCCGCCTGCTGAAGGAGCTCGAAGGCCTGTCCTTCTCAGTGTCCTACACCACACGGCCCATCCGCGGTCACGAAAAGCCCGGCCACGACTATTTCTACATCAGCCGGGAAGAGTTCGCCAAGCGCTTGGAAAATAAAGAGTTTCTCGAACATGCAGTTGTTTTCGGCAACTACTACGGCACTCATCGCCGTTTTCTGGACGAGGCCGTCGGATCCGGCCGCGACCTCGTACTCGACATCGACGTCCAGGGTGCGGCACAATTGAAAGAGCGGCTTCCGGAAGCTGTTACCGTCTTTATCCTTCCCCCATCCCGCCAGGTTCTCGAAGAGCGCCTTCGTGCGCGGAGCGAAGATGCGGAGGAAGTAATTCGGCGGCGGCTGCGGGGAGCAGCGGGCGAGATCCGAAATTACCGCCTGTACGATTACGTCGTAGTCAACGATGACGTGGAGGAGTCCGTGGAACGGCTGAAATGCATCGTTCGCGCGGAACGAGCCAGGCGCACACAAATGGAGCCGCGAATCCGCCCCATACTCGAGAGTTTCGAACAGGGAGACACCACCAGCAATGCCTGAACGCGTCAACGCCGCATACACGATTCCGGACGATGGCGAGGGAAGCACCTATCGCTTCATCATCGTCGCCGCCAAGCGAGCTCGCCAGCTCCAGAACGGCGCCCGTACGGTGCTGCCAACGACCTCCAGAAAGCCGACCGTCACGGCGATGGAGGAAGTACGCCGCGGTCTGGTGAAGTACGACGACCCCAACCGGCAGGAAGCTGAACCCGCCGAAGTCGAATAGCACGCCGCTGCGGATGAACGCGGTACTCGGAGTCGGCGGCGGCATCGCCGCCTACAAGTCGGCGGAACTGGCCCGCGCGCTTATGGAGCGCGGATACCAGGTGACCGTCGTGATGACCTCCGCCGCGCAGCAGTTCGTGACCCCATTGACCTTCGCCGCTCTTACCGGGCGGAAAGTTATCACCGGTCTGTTCGCGGGCGCCGGCGGAGAGGAAACATTGTCCAGCGCGGTCGAGCATATCGCCGTCGCCCAGGACAACGATGTTCTTGTGGTGGCGCCCGCCACTGCCGATCTGATCGCCAAATTCGCGCACGGCCTCGCCGACGACTTTCTGACCACCACCTACCTTGCCTTCACGGGTCCGGTGGTAATCGCGCCTGCGATGAACACGAACATGCTGCAGCACGAGGCCACGCGCGGCAACATCGAGACGTTGCGCCGTCGTGGGCACATCATTGTCGAAGCGGAGGAGGGATTGCTGGCCTGCGGCGTAGTGGGTCCGGGACGTCTTGCCGAACCGGACCGCATCGCCGATGCCGTGCTTCGCGCACTCTCTCCCGCCAGGCACGACCTCGACGGCGAAACGGTCGTGATCACCGCCGGCCCCACTCAGGAGCCCATCGACCCGGTTCGCTTCATCTCCAATCGCTCCAGCGGTCGCATGGGATACGCTCTGGCCGAAGCAGCGCGAAATCGCGGCGCGCGCGTGGTCCTGGTCGCCGGGCCGGTCCAGCTTCCCGATCCGCCAGGCATCGAAGTAGTGCGCGTGTACACCGCCCATGAGATGCACGACGCGGTCATCGCCCATCTGAACGAATCCACCATCATCATCAAAGCCGCGGCCGTCGCCGACTACCACGTCGCCTCCGTGCCACAGCACAAGATCAAGAAGACCGCCGCGCGCCTCTCGCTCGATCTCGATCCCACGCCGGACATTCTCGCCGAAGTCGGCCGTCGAAAGGGCGATCGCCTGCTGGTCGGCTTCGCCGCCGAAACCGACCGCCTGGTCGAAGAAGCCCGCCGTAAGCTGGTCACCAAGAACTGCGATATGGTGGTGGGCAATCTCGTGGGCCATGAGGGGACCGGCTTCGAAGCGGAGGACAACGAGGTCGTGCTGGTTACGCGCACCGGCGCCACCATTCCCGTCGAGCGCGCCGCCAAGCGCGAAATCGCCGACCGCATTTTCGATGAGCTAATGCGCCTACGCCTCGCCCTCCACGCGGCAAGCTGAACATGGATCAGGAACTGCTGCGTCAATACCTCGATTTTTACCGCGACCTCGGCATCACAATGTTATGGGGGGCAGGCTCTCAGCCGGCGGCGGGCTCCCAGCCCGCCTCCGTCGTCGACCAGGCGCTTCCGCCGCCTCCCGCGCGAAGCGCGGCTGGAATCACCCCAGGTCCAATTCCCGAGCCTGCTAAGGCGCCTTCCCCCCTCCCCAGCCTGCATCCCGCCGATGACACCCTCGCGAAAATCCGTCACGATATAGGCGACTGCACGCGCTGCCGCCTTCACCAGGGAAGGAACCAACTTGTTTTCGGTTCAGGTAACGAAAAGGCGAAGCTCGTGTTCGTCGGGGAAGGCCCTGGGGCCGACGAGGACGAGCAGGGCTTGCCGTTCGTCGGCCGGGCCGGCCAGCTGCTCACGCAGATGATCGAGGGCACGGCCCGCAAGGAAGGCCTGCCGCTCACGCGCCCCGACGTTTACATCTGCAACGTCGTCAAGTGCCGCCCGCCCGAGAACCGCACGCCACAGCCGGACGAAATGGAAATCTGCGGCGAGTTCCTGTTTCGCCAGCTCATGGCCATTCGCCCGAAAGCGATCTGCGCCCTCGGTTCCACGGCGGCCAAAGCGCTGCTCGGCACCAAGGAAGGCGTCATGCGCCTGCGCGGCAACTGGCACAAGTGGCGCGACATCCCGGTGATGGTCACCTACCATCCGTCGTATCTGCTGCGCCCCTACAATCAGAACGCAAAACGCGAGGCTTGGGAAGACCTGAAGAAGGTCCTGCACTATGTCTACGACTGAGGTCGAGGTCCTTCCCGCCCTCTCCGACATCGACATCACCATTCCCCAGCCGGAGCGTCTCCAGGACGGCATCGGCCGCAGGCGCGGGCTCTTCATCACCTTCGAAGGCATCGATGGGAGCGGCAAGAGCACCCAGCTGAAGCTGCTGGCCGAGCGCCTGCGCGCCGCCGGTCACGAGGTGCTGGAAACCGCCGAGCCGGGTGGCACCGACATCGGCGTGCAGATCCGGCGCATTCTGCTCGATTCGGCGAACCGCAAGCTCTGCGCGGCGGCCGAGCTGCTGCTCATGTTCGCCGCGCGCGCGCAGAATGTCGAAGAATACATCCTGCCGGCGCTCGATCAGGGCCGCATCGTCCTTTGCGACCGCTTCACCGATTCCACCGTTGTTTACCAGGGCATCGCGCGCGGGCTGGGACTCGCGACAGTGCTGGCCGTTGACGCCGTCGCTTCCAGAGGTCTCACACCCGATCTCACGCTGTACATCGACATCGACGTCGAAACGGGTCTTGCGCGAGCGCACACCCGCGACCTGGAAACACCAGGCTCCAGGGAAACGCGTATGGAAGAAGAGGCTCTCGACTTTCACCGCCGCGTGTGGGAAGGTTATCAGGAATTGGCAAACCGCGAGCCGGATCGGGTGCGGCGCATCGACGGCGCGTCGGACCCGGAGAGCGTCGCTGCCGAGGTCTGGCGCGTGGTCAGCCCGGCAGTAGCGGCCCGCTAGCCACCCCCGTAGTGCAAGCCTCTGGCTTGCACCGCGGCTCGCTCGATGGGGGGCAGGGCCTCGCCCTGCGGCGGGCTCTCAGCCCGCCTCGTGCAGCCCCCGGACCCGCACGCAGGCCGCGGACGCCCGACTACCGCAACTTCCCCACAGCATTGACCGCCGTTTGCAGCTCGATCTTCAGCAACGCCACCAGTTCCGATGCCGGCAAGCGGCGCGCCATGCGAACGCCCTGCCCCGCCCACAACGACAGGTACTCCGCGCGGTTTTGCCGCATCGCCTCGGTGCGCATCGGTCGCGTCAGGACGTTTTGCAGAGGGAAAGGCAGAATGGCGTCACCGGTCTGCTCGTAATGCCGCAGGACCCGGTTTGCGATCCCGCGCGCCGGCCGTCCGGAGAAAGCGCGCGTGATGGCCGTGCCATCTTCCCGGGCCGACACGATCGCATCCTGGTAAGCCGGCGCGATCCCTGCCTCGTTGCACGTCAGGAAAGCTGTTCCAGATTTGTGCGCCGCAGGCTCCCAGCAGGATCGCGGCCGCGACCCCGCGCCCGTCCATGATGCCGCCTGACGCGATCACAGGAACCGACACGGCATCGGCAATCTGCGGAATCAGCGCCATGCTGCCGACCATTGCCGACGCAAAGTCGCCGAGGAACGTCCCCCGATGGCCCCCCGCTTCGCTCCCCTGCGCCACTACTGCATCGACGCCAGCATCTGCGAGCGCGCGAGCCTCGGCCACAGTGGTCGCCGTTCCCATGACGATCATGTTGTGCCGCTTGATCTCGTCTACTGCGCTGCGCGACAACGGCCCAAAGGTGAAGCTGAATACCGCCGCGCCCGTTTCGAGACATGCGGCCATCTGATCCTCGAACCGCGATGCCGGCGCTGTGGGGCGGGTCGGCGGCGCGAGTCCCAGTTCCTCGAACCACGGCCGCACGGCATCGACAGCTCGCTTGATAGCGTCGTCGTCGGGCTCGGGCGCCGGCTGCGGAGCGAAGAGGTTGATCCCGAACGGCCGGGATGTTCGCGCACGAATCGCCCGGCCCCGCTCGATGATCTGTTCGGGGGTCAGGTACGCGGCGCCTGCCGATCCAAGCGCGCCAGCGTTGCATACGGCGGCAACGAGTTCGACCGTATCCCCGCCGCCGGCCATCGGCGCCTGGATCACCGGGACGGACAGTTCCAGCAGTTCGGTTAACCGCGTGCGAATCACCGGCCGACTCTCTCCGAAAGAGCGGCTGCCGCGCTTTTCAGCGCTTCAGCATCCGGCAGGCTGCCCTGCGCGATGGTGGCGTTTCCTCCGCCTCTGCCGCCGAACTGAGTAAGGATCGCCTTCAACTCGTTGCCCGCGTGGAGGCCCGAGTCCGCGGAAACAGCCAGCAGGATCGACGGAGGACTCGCCGCAGTGACCATAAACCGAGCGTTCGGCCCGGCGGTAAATCCCTGCGCCAGCGCGCGAGCTTCGTCGTCGATGACCGCGACCTCGCGACTCACAAATGGGCCGCTGTCGCCATAAAGCCGCCGCCCTTCGTCGCGGGCCACAGCGGCGGCGAGCTTGACGCGGGCCTTTTCCGCCTCCTGCAGCGCCGATATCTGGCTTGCCACCCGCTCGGGAACCTCGTCGAGCGGAGCGGAGAACGCGCGGGCGGCCGCGGCGAGGGCCTCGTAATCCCGGCGGGCGCGATCGAGCGCCCGGAAACCACACAGGAACTCGACTCGAATGTTCCCGCGAATCTTCTCCAGGCGGCGCATCAGCATCGGGCCGATCTCGCCCGTCGAGCGCACGTGCGTCCCGCCGCAGGCGCTCCGGTCCAGCGCTGCGATGGCAATGATCCGAATCTCCCCCTCGCGCTCGGACGCTTTGCGCAGGTCCCTCGCTTCCGAAACGTGCTCGAACGAAATGGTAACCGGCCGGTTCTCCTGCACGATTTCGTTGCAGCGGTGTTCGACGGCTCGCACCTGCTCCGGGGACAGCGCGGCAATTCCAAGGTCGATCGTAGAGCTGTCCGCGCCGAGGTGAAAGCTGACCGTTGGCGCATTCAGCATCTCAACGAAGACCGCGGAGAGCAGATGCTGGCCGGTGTGCTGCTGCATATGATCGAAGCGCCGCACGCGGTCTATCCGGCCGGTCACCGTGTCTCCCCTGATCGGCTGTTCCAGCACGTGCACGATCCGGTCGTCTTCATCGATTACGTCCACCACGGCCACGCCGGCGAGGGTACCGGTATCGAACGGCTGCCCGCCCGAAGTCGGATAAAATGCGGTGCGGTCAAGCCAGACGCGCAGCCCATCTTCAGATCGCTCGATCACGCGCGCCTCGAATTCCAGCAGGCGGCTGTCGTTGTAGTACAGGCGCTCGGTCATTACTTCGGCGAGGTGACGGTGAAATCGGCGGTGATGAACTGCCAGTCGGGAAGCTCGTAAACGCGCATCTTGGTCGGTACGGTGACGGTCACCTGCTTCACTTCTTCGGGCCCCAGATCGGGGACGCTGGCCGGAAAAGTGAACAGCGGTGCGTCCTTCGGCCCTGCGCCCTTTGCCTTGAGATTCACCAGCAGTCCGAGGTCGCCGATGTCGGCATCGGAGTGATTGATCACCGCAAACTGGATTTGCACCTTCCCGGGGCCTTTCTCGTCGAGGCGGAAGCCGGCCAGTTCCAGGTACTTTGCCACAGGGTTCTGATTTGACGCGGGGACGAGTTGAGGCCTGGGCGCCGGGGCCGCCGACGCCTGTTTAGTACCAGAACCAGAGCACGCGCCAAGGAATACAGCCAGAATCGCGAATCCCGCAAATCTGCCCATGAATCCAAGGTACCTGATACTATCGCGCGCCCCGATGTGGCCGCTTGCGCGTGATAATGAGGGAGCAATGTTCCGAGCCGTAAGAGAGCAGATCCACACCATTTTTGAGCGCGACCCGGCCGCGCGCAGCGTTGTGGAAATCATTCTCTGTTATCCCGGCTTTCACGCCGTCCTGATGCACAGGCTGGCGCACTCGTTTTGGCGGGGCGGCTGGCGGCTGCTGGCCCGAGTTATCTCCCAAACCAACCGCTTCATCACCGGAGTCGAAATTCATCCCGGCGCTAGAATCGGCCGCCGCTTTTTCATCGATCACGGAATGGGCGTGGTCATCGGCGAAACCACCGAAATTGGCGACGACGTGCTGCTCTATCAGAACGTGACCCTGGGAGGCACGGGCAAGGAGAAGGGCAAGCGCCACCCCACCATCCGCAACCACGTCGTGATCGGCACCGGTGCGAAGGTGCTCGGGAATATTGTGGTCGGTGAGCACGTCAAGGTTGGCGCAGGAAGCGTTGTGATCCGGTCGGTACCCGATCACTCGACCGTTGTGGGCGTGCCCGGACGCATCGTGCGCTCCCTGACTGAGCCGGAAGATCTGGAACACGGACGGCTGCCCGACCCTGAAGGCCAGCAAATCGACGAACTCACAAGGCGGGTGGGCGAGTTGGAGAAGCTGGTCCAGTCGCTGGTCGGTGAACAGGTCGCCGGACGGCGCTGAACATCTTCAGATAAACATCTCTTCGTCGCTGGTCACCTGGTCGACATTAGGCCGGCCTCCGCGCAGCAGATATGCGAAAGTCGCCCGAATGCCAACGGCGATCCCGTGCAACTCTTTTAACGGCCGGGTCACGCCGCGATGCACGGCCGAAACGGCGGACTGCGCGCGGTCCATGGTCTCGTCCAGCACCAGCTCGACACGATCCATCTGCACGCGCGCCCGGTCGCTTGCGTCCGTGATCAGGGCATCGATCTTGCCCAGCTGCACCTTCGTGCTGTCGAGGATTTCATTGGCTTTTCCGGTGACCTCGGCAATCTGCTTGCGGCTCTGCAGTACGGTTGTTTTTGATGCCGCCACCAGGTCCTCCACCTTGGGCAGCATCTCCATGACGGTGTTGCGCATCTTCAGAACCGCAACACCGATCATCACCAGCATCAGAGCCTGAATCACCAGCGCCGCGGCGGCAATGCCGGTGAACACGAGGAGCAGCGTGTTATCCATGGCGGTTGCGAACGGCGATCAGGCGTTCTCGCCGGCTTCTTCCTGCGGCGCGCCGCCGACGGCTTCGCGATAGGCCTGCTTGCCCGCCTCCACCGCCTGGTTCAGCTGATCGCGCTGCCGCGCCAGAGCGCTGCGCCCGCGCTCGACAACGTCATTCGCCGTATCGCGAATGGTCGAGCTCTGCCGCTTCAAATAGTCTTTCCCCTCGCCCGCTTTGGAGGCAATCAGCTGCCGCGTCTCCTGGCCGCTCTTGGGGGCAAACAACAGACCTACAGCGACGCCCAGCCCCAGTCCGAGAAAAAAGTACGAGAATTTATTGTCGTCCATGTTCGCTCCTGGCCGGGCTACCTGGCCCTGCCACCTACAGCATAGCAGCGGCTACATCCCGCTACCCGCCCCCTACTATGGAAGGAGTGGCGGGAACGGAACTCACCATCGAGAAGCTGGTCTACGGCGGCGACGGGCTGGCGCGCGACAACGGCCGGGTGGTGCTTCTGCCCTTCGTCCTTCCCGGCGAGCGCGTCACGGCCGAGCTGACTCGCTCCAAAAACGACCTGTTGCGCGGCCGTCTGACACACGTCGACGTCCCCGCGCCCGAGCGCGTCGAGCCGCCCTGCCCGTACTTCTTCCGCTGCGGCGGTTGCCAGTATCAACACGCCCCATACGAATATCAGCTGGCCCAAAAGAGCGCGATTCTGCAGGAGGTCCTGCGGCGCATCGGCCAAATCGAATACGGCCGCACCATCGAGACGATCTCTGCCGATCACTGGCACTATCGCAATCGCACCCAGCTGCACATCAGCGGCGGCCGCATCGGTTATTATGAGCACGGCTCGCACACCCTGTGCCCCATCGACCACTGCCCGATCTCCTCACCACGACTGAACGAGGCCATCGCTCGCCTTTCGGCTGAATTACCGCGCATTCGGCCCTTCGACGCCGACCTGGAGCTCTTCACGAATGAAACCGAGCTGCAGTTCAATCTTCGCGATCGCGCGCCCGCGGACTTCCGCGCCCTCCTGCATGAGCTGGGGACCAGCGAGCCCATTTCCTACGAGGGCCTTCGCGTCAGCCGCAACTCTTTCTTCCAGGTAAATCGGTTTCTTATTGATCATATTGTTTCGGCCGTGATCGACGGCGAAGGCGGGCGCGCGGCAATCGACCTGTACGCCGGAGTCGGGCTGTTCACACTGCCGCTGGCCCGCGCGTTCGAGCATGTCACGGCCATTGAAATCGCGGGCAGCGCGTTTCACGATCTTAAGGCCAATGCTGAATCCGCCGGCCTGGCCAACATCGAAGTCCGGCAGGAAACTGCCGACGCACACCTGCTGATCGTCGATGCCCCGCCTGATCTGATCGTCGCCGATCCGCCGCGCGCCGGCCTCGGCAAAATGGCGGTCAACGAACTGCTGCGCATCCGCGCGCCGCGCATTGTGATTGTCTCCTGCGATCCGACCACGCTGGCCCGGGATCTGAAGGCCCTCCTCGCGGGTGGCTACTCCATCAGCAAAATGACGCTCATCGACTTGTTCCCGCAGACTTCCCATCTCGAGACGGTCGTCCGTCTCGACCTGCTCGCTTAATTGGTAAACTCATTCCGATTATGCTGAGGATCGCCCTTTTTGTCGCGCTCCTGACCTGTGGAATCGCGGCTGCCGCGCGCCGGCCGGTTAACCTCGACGACCTCGATCGGCTTCAGGAAATTGACGATCCGCGGGTCTCGCCCGACGGGCAATGGATCGCCTATACCGTCAGCACCGTCGACAAAGCTGCCGACAAGCAGATGACCGACATCTGGATGGTGAGCTGGGACGGCGCTCAGGATCTGCGCCTCACCTACAGCACCGGCGACCACTCCGCCAGCAAACCGCGCTGGAGCCCGGATAATCGCTGGATCACGTTCCTCTCCTCCCGCCCCGGCCCGGCCAAAGGCAAGCAGGTATGGGCGCTCGACCGGCGCGGCGGCGAGGCCTTTCAGCTCACCAATGTCACCGGCCACATCTCCTCCTATGAATGGTCGCCGGACGCGAAAACGCTGGCTTTGGTCATGAGCGAGAAGGATGCGAACGACGAAGATGACGACAAAGACAAGCCAGGCGCGAAGGAGAAGCCGCCGAAGCCGATCGTCATCAATCGCTATCACTTCAAGGAGGACACAGAGGGTTATCTGAGCGGCTCGCTGCGCCGCATCTTCCTTTACGACATCGCTACGAAATCCGTGAAGCCTCTGACCACGGACACCAAATTCGAGGAGGACGATCCCGCGTGGTCCCCCGACGGCTCGCGCCTCGCCTTCGTCAGCAACCGCGATAACGACTGGGAGCGCACGCTGAATACCGATGTATTCGTCGCCGAAGCGCGTCCAGGCGCTCCGCTCCAGCGCGTGACGACATGGTCCGGCCCGGATACCGGCAAACTCGCCTGGAGCCCGGACGGCAAAACCATCGCCTATTTCCGCGGCAGCGACCCAAAGTACACGGCCTACAATACCGACCGTCTCGCCGTCATACCAGCGGCCGGCGGTGAGCCGCGCGTTCTCACCGCTGAGCTTGACCGCGGCGCCTCGTCTCCTCTGTTCTCTCCCGACGGACGCGCCATCACCGTGCTCGTGCACGACGATCGCAATGAATATCCCGCGCGCGTGCCCGTCGCCGGAGGCCGCGCCGAGCGCCTGATCGGCGGCAATCTCGTCGTCGAGGCGCAATCGATCGGCGGTGGCCATATCGCCGCAACAGCGAGCACCGACGATCGTCCCGCCGAAGTGTTCGCCCTCGACGGCGGCGCACTGCGGAGGTTAACCCGTCACAACGACGCGCTCATGTCCGAGCTGCAGCTGGGCGCCGTCAAGGATATCAGCTTTCACAGTAAAGATGGATCCGAGATCCACGGTTACATCACCAAACCGCCGGATTTCCAGAGCGGCCGCAAATACCCCACGCTGCTGCGAATTCACGGCGGCCCGAACGGCCAGGACGCACACGATTTCCGCTTCGATCATCAGTTGTTCGCAGCCGCCGGTTACGTGGTCATCTCCATCGATTACCGCGGCAGCGCGGGCCGCGGTCACGCCTACTCGGAAACCATCTTCGCCGACTGGGGCAACAAAGAAGTCGATGACCTGCTCGCCGGCGTCGATCACGTGGTCGGCATGGGCATCGCCGATCCCGACCGTCTCGGTATCGGCGGCTGGAGCTACGGCGGCATCCTCACCGACTACACGATCGCGCGCGACGGCCGCTTCAAGGCCGCCATCGCCGGCGCGGGCAGCGCCAACCAGATCTCTATGTACGGCTCCGATGAGTACGTCTTTCAGTACGACAACGAGATCAGCCCGCCTTGGAAGAACCCGGACCTCTGGATCAAGGTCTCCTATCCCTTCTTCCACGCCGACCGCATTCACACCCCCACACTGTTCATGGGCGGCGACAAGGACTTCAACGTACCGATCGTGGGCAGCGAGCAGATGTACGAAGCCCTGCGGGTGCTCGGTGTGCCGACAGAGTTCGTGGTCTATCCGGGCGAGTACCACGAATTCACGCGCCCGTCATTTATTCGGGACCGCTTTCAGCGTTATCTCGCGTGCTATGACAAATACGTCAAAGCGCGCACGGACGCGACGCCCAGCGATTGAGCTGTTGGTCATCAGTGCGGGGTAAGTCGGACCGGCGCAGGAATGGTGGACGAGATGGGATTCGAACCCACGACCCCGGCGTTGCGAACGCCGTGCTCTCCCAGCTGAGCTACTCGCCCACGCGCGGAACGATTTTAATATACCACGGCCAGCCCGCCGCGCACGCTACAATAGAGGTTCTTTCGCCCCTCAGTCGTCATGGAGAACCCCGCCATCCTCAAGAAAATGCAGCAGGATTGGGACGCTCGCGCCCGCGAAAACGCCC
>DASRCB010000206.1:0-17081 GCA_035653295.1 Bryobacteraceae bacterium | reverse complement strand
CATATCCACCATAGCCTCCGCCGTAACCGCCGTAACCACCGTAGCCGCCACCGCCAAATCGGCCAAAAGCGCCGCCGCCGAAGCCGCCACCGCCGTAACCACCCATCATCCCGAAGCCACCCATTCCTGCTCCAATGAAGGCGGATAAATCCTGGCCGCTGTACAGCGCCTTGATGGCGGCCGACAGCATGACGGCATCGCCGTACCGAACTCTATAAACGTAATTATTCGAGCTGCCCGGCGTGACCTTCACCGGAATGTCCAGCTTGTCGATCCACTGCTTCACTTCCGCAAAAACGCCCGGGTTCGGCGCCACGGCAATAATGGTGCTGATGCGGTCGATCGGCAGAAAGGTAATCGGCGCCTTTTTCGCACTTAAGGAAATCGATTTAAAAATCGTGTCCAGTTCCTTTACGAGGTCCGACGGCCGCCCGTTCTGCACTTCGAACAGCCGCACGCGCTGGTGCGCCAGGGTGTCGTTATCGAACAGCGAGACCAGTTCCATCAACCGCTTCATGTTGCGGGCGCTGTCCATGATGAACACCAGATTCGCGGGCGCATACGACAGGATGTCGGCGTACTCGCCCGCGAAGGGCTTCAGCACCGTGACCAGTTCATCCGCCGTGGCGTACTTGAGGAAGACCAGGTTCAGCATCTCTTCCTCGGTCGGATCAATGGCGTGCGCGTCCTTTTGCTCGATCGGCAGCGGATGATGGGAAATCTGCGCCAGAGGAACGATGTGATAGATATCGCCCTCCTTCACCATGCCGGCGCCGTTCAATCGCAGGATCATTTCCAGCAGCGAGCGAGTATCCAGATTGCGCGTTTCGCCGTACGTGTTCAGAATGACGCTGCCCTTGACCTGGGGATCGATCACGTAGTTAATCTTCAACTGCCGCGCCAGCATGTCCACCACTTCCGTAAGAGAAGCGTTGTGCAGGCTTAGGCCGCCGTAGACCACGGGAGCGGCAGGCTGATTCTGCGCGAAGACCAAAGCGCCGCCCCAAAAAACGCAGCCGAAAAGAATCGGAGCGCAGGCGAACCTCAATCGGTTTTTTCTCATCGTTTATAGCTCTTTTACTGCTGCACCCGCTCCCACTGGCAGCCATTGCCCATGGGAGTCCTGATGATTTTCTTTTGATATCCGTCCATGACCGTGCCCTCGGGACTTTTGTCCTTGCTGGTGCAGGCGCGGTAGTTCTCCGACACCTGACTGCCCGGACCGCTCTCCGGCTCGGGTTGCTCATGAACAGGCGGCGGTGGAGCGTCCGCAACCTGCTGCGGCGGTTTCGCCGCTCCCGCCGCCGGCGCGGAGTTGTCCTCCAGGTCCGAAAGCTTCTTGTCGAACTTCTTCCCGTCCCATTCGAGTACGACGTGGTCGCTGGCAATCTGGTCGATTTGGAATTCGCCGACTTTTTCGCCTTCGTGGTACGAGCGCTGGTCCGCTTTGCCCTTTTCGCTGAAGATGATCACCGAGGGCAGGCCGGGCCACACCATGGCCCCATGCGCCACCGGGAACGGCGGCACGGGCTTTTCCTGCACCGGCGGCTTCGGATCAGGAATGACGGTCGGGTTGCGGTCCTTCGCGAAAAGCATCTTCTGGGCCACGTCGGCGTATTTATCCGGAAGTGCGGGCGCGACCGTGGGCGCAGGCGGGAGGCTCGGCGCAGCTGCCGGGTGCACCTTCGCCGACAGCACCGTCCGCTCATGGGCCTTCGCATTCTGCCACCGCTCTCGCAGGGTCCATCCCAGCAGCGACACGAGCCCCAGCAGCGCGATGTTCAACAACAACAGCTTCCGTCTCAAAACGCCGCCAGTCCTTTCTGCACCGGAACCAGCCGCCGCGGCACCAGCCCCGATACGGTCATGCGCACCGACACGGTCTTCTGCTTCGCGTTCGCCGCATTGATCGACAGCTCATTGCTGGCCACGGCCTCAGGTTGCGAGGTCAGTTCGGCGAGGAAATTCACCACCTGCTCCATGCCGCAATCGAAGGAGAGCGACAGCTTCACTTCGCCATACGCGTCGCCAAAGGGCTGGGGCTCGGCGAACGACTCCTGGCCCATCTCGATTGCCGGGCTCTGCTTCTTCGCCACCCGCTGCACCACGGCGAGCAACTGCGCCTGCGCCTGCGCGGCCGTGTCGCCGCCGAGCAAACCACGCTCCCACTGGAGGAGCTCGGCGCTCACTTGATGCAGCAGGCTTTCGCGGCCGGGGACGGTCGCAGCCTTCTCGCGCAGAATCGCGAGATGGCGCTCGGCCATGGGGACCGTCTCCTCGGACGCCGCCACGGAGGCCGAGTCGCGCGAGTTGCTCCAGAAGCGCCACATCAGCATCAGCACGAGCGACAGCGCCAGATATGCAAGGGCGCGGCGATCGCGCGCCGAAAGCGTCACGGCGCCACCCCTTTCCGCTGGCTGCGAATCGCGAAGATCTCACCCGCGCCGCCGCGCGCGATGGGCATGATGAACTGCGAGCCGGTGAAATGCGGCGAGCTGTCCAGCACCTTTAGCAAGCCCGAGGCCTGATCCGTCTCGCCATGGATGACCACTTCCTTCCGGTTCATCTGCAAATCGCGCACCCAGCCGGGCGGCGCAATCAGGCGCGTCAGATCGTTGAGCGCGTCCAGATCCTCCCGCGTGCGGCCGCGGAATGCGTCCAGCAGGGCGGTGCGGTTTCGCGTGTCGATGATCTGCCGCTGCAGCGCGTCGGCATGTGCGGCGACAGGCGTGAGGCGCTGAATCTGTACTTCCAGCGACCGCAGGTAGCGCTTGTCTTCGATCCGGTTCCAAACCAGCAACGCGACGGCGACCACAATCAGCGCGCCGGCGAGGATCCACGTCGGCACGAACAGCGCCCGCGAACTGCCCTGCCGCTGCGCTTCGGGAAGCAGATTCAGCCGCATGCCCAGATGCGGGCATGCCGCCGACATCGAAGCCGCGTACGGAACCGCGGAGTGCGAGAGATCCGTTCCTTCGGGTGCGGCAGCGGGTTTCGGAAGCAGCTCCGTCAACGCCACCGGTTCGCTGGCCGGCGGCAGGCGCAGCTCGGACAGCGCGAAGCGGAAAACCCGATCTCCGCCGCCGTCTTCCGATGCCGTAAAAACGGGTCGGGCCGGGCTCTCACCATAAAGTTCCGTCGTGCCGTTCTCGGCAAACGCGAGAAAGCCCTCGCCCGGCATGGCGAAAATGCGCAGTGCCGACCAGATGCTCGCAGCGGATACGGTGAAGCTGGCAACCTTCAGGCCTGCTTCGGCAAAAAGCGTCGCCCAGTGCTCGATCACCGCGCGGCGGGTAACGGCGATCAACACCGAGCCGCTCTTCCCGATGCGCGCAAAATCGTACACCGCCTCTTCTTCTGTCCAGGGATGCAGCGAGTCGATCTGGAAGCGGATGGCGCCCGGCAGATCGGCATCGGACACGCCCGGCAGAGCCAGTTGCCGCACCACGACTTCCTCGCGCGGCAGCAGCACGGAAGCCGCCAGATGCGATGCCCCGAGCTTGCGCAGAAAGCCGTTGCAGGCGGCGCCCCACTCCGCCGCGGGCTGGTTCCGAAACCCCGTGACGGTGAGTTCGCCGAGGACGCGAACACCCGTCGGCCGCACGCGCGTTACCGTCACGGTAAGCTCGTCGCGCACAATGCGGATGCCCACACCGGTTCCGAAGGCGACGTACTTTCGCAATGCGGTCGTCATTGCACAACCGGGCCGCCGTCGAGACGCGGAGCATCATCGTACCAGCGCAGCACGTGCCAGGGCGGGTTGGCGGCGTTCGGAGCGAAGAACTTGATTGTCGCGGCGACGGAGTGCTGCACCCGCGAAAGACTGCCGTCCGGGAGTCGCGTCCGCGCGGTGGCGCGCAGGGTCCAGATGGTTCCGGTGTTCACGTCCGACACGTTCAGCCGCGACATGGCCTCGTTATCCGCGAGCGGCCCGAGATCGCTGACGGACTTGATCACACCCGCCCTGCGCCGCGCCAGGATCTGAGCTACGGCTTCCGGCGATAGGCCGATCGCAAGCATGAGCTGAGGGCGAACGGTGTTGATGTCGAACGGGCCGTTACCACCGTAGACGGACAGGCAGTCGCGCAGCCCACCATAGGGCGCGGTGCGCCCCGTGGCGCCGTGCGTGTAGCCGCCATAAAACAATTCCGGAGTCATTCCCTGAACCAGCAGTAATTCTTCGATCTCCTGAAAAGACGCGTGAGCCGACCGAAAAGACGGCTGGAGCGAGAGATAGTGGGCATCAAACTCGGTAATCGACCCTTCGGGGGGTGCGCTGCGCCAGTCCACGATCGCAGCGGCGATGGAGGCGGCCTGCTGAGGAGCGCCAGCGGCCGCGATCAGCCGGGTCAGGTCCTCCGGGCTCGCGGTGTTGATATTCAGCTTCGAAAGCTCGGGGATGAGTTCGACCACCGCGTCGCCTTCGGGAAAGCTCATCGGGATGATCGGCGAGGGCGCCTCGTAGTAGCGCTTTTCACTATGCGGAAAGGTCGCGCCGGCATTACCCCACTGGATCCACAGCAGCGCGCGATCGATGGCCCCGGCGGCCAGGTAGTACGCCTTCAGCGCGTCCGTTCCCATGGTCGCTCGCTCCGCTTCGCCTCGAACGGTATTCGCAAGCGTCAACGTAATAGCAGCCAGCGCCGCAGTAGCCCACAAAACCGTAAGCAGCGCACTCCCCCGTCTCTGTGTGGAGCAGCCCTTTAGCCTGCACGTGGAACACGCCGGGAGCAAGCGCAAGCTAGCGATACTGTCCATACACCACCATCGGATTGCGCGTCACATGCAGCGGCGCCGTCACCGGCTGCAGCTCGACCTCCGTCGATCGCGCCTTCAGCGGAGCCATCTCGATCCGGATCGCCTGGGGCAACTGGGGCTTGTCCCAGCGCGGCCACCATTGCTGAAGCGGCGCGGGGCTGTACGCCACTTCGTAATATTCGAATCGGCACGACGCCAGCTTGTCCGCCAGCACAAACGACTGCGGGCCGGCCTGTACGGGCGCGAACCGCGGCGGGAGCGAGGGGTCCCCACTCGCCATGCAGAACGCTCCCGTGCTCCGCGGCCCGGTATACAGGTGCTCGTTTACGATCAGCCGCACACCCTCACCGTTCTCGCCCGGAATGACTTGAAATTCCAGGATGCGCGGCAGACCGCGTGCGCGCTCCTGCAGCGAATAGCTGGAGACGAACCGCATAGTGCCCGACTCTCCCTGGAAGAAGGGAATTTGCGGCGGCGGGGCCTCCCCCGCGGGCAGGCAATCCGCCGTCACCGGCATCATGCCCTCCAGTTCCGATTTCATGATCTGCTCCACACCGGTGACACGACGCTCCCGCATCATGCGCGCATCCACGCGATCCATGGTGTTCAGCGCCAGCCGCACGCAGCCGAACACGCCGCCCAGCAGCAGGCTGACCAGAGTGACCGCGATGATCACCTCCATCAGCGTGAATCCGGCCTCGCGCTTCATGACGACGGCGCATCCGCCAGCGCCTTTGCTTCGGCCTCGGTGAGCGCTCCGCGGCGATACCCAGCAAGCCGGAAGACATGGCGGTTGTTCTCCGGCCCCCACCAGACCTCCACCTGTACGCGCTCCAGCGCGGGGGCGTCGATACTTTTGATCCCCGCCTCGAAGGTGGTCAGCTCGGCGCGCCAGCCGCAAGGGACGGCCCCGGTCTGCGCCGAATCGAAAACGCCTTGCACAGGGACGTTCTTGAGCAGCGTGCGATCGACCAGCAGCTCATCCAGCTTTTGTCGCGCGAGCAGCATCGCGCGATCGCGATCGGTAACGCGGCCGGCATTCTGAGTGGAACTCGAAAGCGCCGAGAGCACGGCCACGGCTGCGATAGCGAAAATCGCCGTCGAAACCAGCACCTCCAGCAGTGTGTAGCCGGCGCGCTTCACGAGCCGCTTTCCTGCGCGTGCGCCTTGACCACCCTGGGTACCCCGGTGATCGGATCCAGAGTGATCACGCGCTCGTTCAGATCGCGGTTTTCGATCGCTATGCCGATCGCCGGCGGGGCGCCACCGGGATAAATAAAGAACGAACGCGATTCCGGCTGGCCGTCCGGGTTCTCGGGCGTGATCCGGGCGATCCGAACATCCTTTCCGAGATCCAGCGATTGATGGAAATCGCCGGCAATGGAGCGCGCCTCGAGCGCGTTGTCCTTCCGGGAGATGGTCAGCTCCACGGCATCCTGCAGCCGCGCCGCCCGGCTGACGGAGATATTCTCCAGCGCGGCGATGTCGCGCGCCGCCGAATCGAGCTGCAGACTGCGAATGCCCGACGCCACCGAGGGGTATGCAATGCCGGACAGGAGAACGATGATCGTCACCACGATCATCATTTCCATCAGGGTGACCCCTGCCCGGTTACTTCGCGCGCCAGCTTTCGATATCGGCATCGTTGCCTTCACCCCCAGGCTGGCCGTCGGCGCCATAGGAGGTGATGTCCGGCTCATCTCCGTGCTCTCCGGGATATTTGTAAACGTACGGATGGTGCCACGGATCGGTGGGAATGTCGCGATCCGAGTACGGCCCTTCCCATCCCTCCACCCCTTCCGGTTTCGTGCGCAGCGCCTGCAATCCCTGCTCTGTGCTGGGGAACGTGCCCACCTGCAGCTTGTAGAGCTGCAGCTGCTGGCGGAATGAGTTGATCTGCGTGATGGCCGCTTTGCGTTTCGCTTTCTCCGCCTGGCCGAGCAGGTTGAACCCCACGATGCCGATGAACAGCATGATGATGGTAACCACCACCAGCATTTCGATCAGCGTGATACCCGCCTCGCTCCGCGTTTTGTGGTGCGGGCCTTTGGCCTGCACGAAATCCGTGCGGTGCAGGCCCCCGGCCCGCCTTTTGTTCAGAAGCATCGTTGTTCACCCTGCAATGTCATTGATACTCGTCACCGCCAGCATCATGGTCAGCACCAGCGCGCCGATAATAACGCCCATTACCAGAATCAGCATCGGCTCGAACAGCGACGTGAACCTCTTGATCGCCGTTTTTGTGTCGTTCTCGTAAATCTCCGCCATACGGTTAAACATGGCGTCCAGCCGCCCGGTCTCCTCGCCGACGCTCAACAAGTGGCTGGCCAGCACCGGGAACTCCCCCGCGCGCCGCAGCGGCGTGGCGATGCCTTCACCTCGCTTCACCCCTTGCGCGACGGCCTCCAGTGATCCGGCAATCCTTCGATTATTCAGAATCGCGCGCGAAATGCCGATCGACTGCACCAGAGGCACGCTGTTCGCCACCAGCGTCCCCATCGCCCGCGCGAACCGCGCCGTTTCCGCTTTGCGCAGCGCGTCGCCGAGCAGCGGGATGCGCAACCGGAGCGAGTCCCACCACAGCCGCCCCGCAACCGTGCGGATGTAGCTCTGGTGGATGATGACCATGAGCGCGAGCCCAATCAGAATCAGCACCCCATACGTCTGCAGGAAATTGCTCACCGCCAGCATTGCCGCCGCCGGCGGTGGAATGGGCATGCGTGTCTGGTCGAAAATCTGCGCGAACCGCGGCACGACGAAGCGTAGCAGCACGATAATCGACGTCAGGCCTACCGCGGTCAGCAGCGCCGGATACGTCATCGACGAGATGATGTAGCCCCGCAGCTCGTCGCGCGTGCGCTCGAATTCCGACAGCCGCTCGAATACCAGGGCCAGCGACCCGCTCGCCTCGCCCGCACGAACCATGTTTACGAACAGCTCCGAGAAATACTCCGGGTGCGTCGCCAGGCTGTCGGCGAGCGATTTGCCGCCCTTCAGCACCCGCAGGACGTCAAGCACGATGAAGCGGAAGCCCGGCCGTTCGGTGAGCTCGGCCGTAATGGAAATCGCCCGGTCCAGCGGGATGCTCGAGCTGAGCAGAGTCGAAAGCTCCTGGGTGAAGAACAGCACGTCGCGCCGCCGGCCGCGCTTGAACGAAGGCAGCTTCAGCTCGAAGCCTTTCTTCTGCTCCAGCCCAACAAAAACCGGCGTGAGTCCCTGCTTCTTCAGCTCGGCCGCGACCTGCTTATCGCTCTCGGCCGTGAACGTGCCGCTGCGCAGCCGCCCATCCGACGCGATCGCCCTGAAATAGAAACTGGCCACGGCTCGTCAGAACTCCTGTGTCACCCGCAGCACTTCATCCGGTGTCGTGACCCCGTTTCGCACCTTCAGCCAGCCGTCCTCGCGCAGGTTGCGCATCCCGTTGCGGCGCGCCACCTGCGTAATCGCAGCGGCGTCGGCATTGGCCATGATCATCTGCCGGATCTCGTCGTTGAGCTCCATCAGCTCGAAGATGCCCATCCGCCCGGTATACCCTGATCCGAAACAGGCCTCGCAGCCGCGCCCACGATACGTCTTCACCGTATCGCCGTCGGGCGTGATGCGGGTCGCGTCCGGGGCTTTGCAATCCGTACAAATGACCCGGACCAGCCGCTGCGCAAGCACCGCGACCAGCGACGACGTTATCAGATAGTTCTCCACACCCATGTCGCTGAGGCGCGTGATGGCGCTGGGCGCATCGTTGGTGTGCAGCGTGGAATAAACGAAATGGCCCGTCAGCGCGGCCCGAATCGCGATATCCGCTGTCTCACGATCACGAATTTCGCCCACCATGATCACGTCCGGGTCCTGGCGCACGATATGCCGGATCCCCGCCGCGAAAGTCAGTCCGATCTGCGGATTGACGTGGATCTGGTTGATCCCGTCCATCTGATACTCGACCGGGTCTTCGATGGTGATGATCTTCTTGTCCGCCTGGTTGATGCGCTTCAGCGCCGAATAAAGCGTCGTCGATTTGCCGCTGCCCGTTGGTCCCGTGACCAGCAGAATCCCGTGCGGAAGTGAAGTGTAATGCTGCATGCGCGCCAGCATGTGCTTGTCGAAGCCCAGCCGCTCGAGATCGTAGAAGTTCCCCGCGGAGCGATCCAGCAGGCGCATCACCACGCTTTCGCCGTAGAGCGTCGGCAGGGTGGACACACGCAAATCAACTTCGCGGCCCAGGGTCTTTATCTTGATCCGTCCATCCTGAGGCAGCCGGCGCTCGGCGATGTTCAGTTTCGCCATCAGCTTCACGCGCGAAATGATCGCCGCCTTCAGCTCGCGCGGCGGCGCTTCCTGACTGTAGAGCACGCCGTCGATACGATAGCGGACGCGAAACTCCCGCTCGAACGGCTCGATGTGGATATCGCTGGCGCGCTTCTCCACCGCCTGCGCGATGATCGCGTTCACCAGTCGGATGACCGGCGCCTCGCTGGCCATGTCGCGAAGCTGCTCGAGGTCTTCCGACGCCGTCCCGCCCTCGACCGCTTCCGTCTCGGTCCGCGCCTTGTCGCCGAACCAGCGCTCGATCGCGTCGAGGATCTCGTTCTCCGGCGCCAGCACCGGCTTCACCGGCAGACCGGTGGTGTTCCGCACCGCCGCGACGGTTTCGAAATCCAGCGGATCGCCCATGGCCAGCGTGAGCGTCTGGTCTTCAAAGCCGACCGGCAGCACGCGGAACTGGCGCAGGAAGCGCGGCGACAGCGCCTCCGTCTCGGGTATCAGCGCGGGCGGTCCGTCGATGGTGTAAAGCGGAATATCGAGCTGCTCGGACAATACCGACAGCACGTCGCGCATGGCGATGAACCCCATGTCGACCAGCGTCTTGCCCAGCTTCTCCCCGCGCTCCTTCTGCAGCTCGAGCGCGCGGTCCAGATCCTCGGCGGTGATCAGCCGGCGCGCGATCAGCATCTCGCCCAGCCGGGCGCGTCCGCTCGCGGTGGCCTGAACTTCAGCCGCCTGTGTTTCCGCCAATCAGTACTCCTGAACTTTGATGGCCTGATCGAGCGCCGCCGGACCCGCGGCTTTCGCCGACAGCAGATCGCTGCGCCGGCCCTGCATGAGGATATGCGTAGGCACATTGGCCGTCTGTTCCCAGCGATACCGCGAAAGCGTGACCGCCAGCACGATTTGCTGGTCCGCGGGCACCATGTCCAGCGAAGACGCCGTGTCCGCCAGGAAGCCGCGCATGGCGGTGCGCAGCTTCGCCACGCGCTCGATCTTCTCCTTGTAAACCTGCTCGATGTAGTCCTTGGGCGGGATGGCGGGCGTCATAGGCGTCACCGGCAGCCCGGTGACCAGCTTCAGCTCGGTGGTGAACACCGCGCCATACCCATCCAGATAAAGGCCGCGCGTGGTCCCAAGCACCAGGAATTGATCCCCAGGCCACAGGCCAGCGTACTTGCCGTCCAACCCTGCTTCCACTGCCGCAATCGCGGGCCGCGCCACCGCGGCCTCCAGCGCCAGCGCCGCCACGCAGGCCACCGCCGCACCAATAATGAGTTTCGTTTTCACGGCCTCTCCTCGATATTCGCCACGGCCGTATAGAGCCGGGTGTTCATCTTGCCCACCATTTCCATGTCGCTGCGCAGCATCGCCAGATCGGCGCGGCGCTGCAGCTGGTTGTCCCTCTGAGTCGCCGCGAGCAGCTGCGTCATCTTCTGCTCGTCGGCGCGCCGGACATCGGCAACCGCACGCGCCAGGTCTGCGCTCAGCCGTTCATTCAGCCGGGCCTCAACCCGCCGTTCGATCGCCGCCGCGTCTGCCACCGGGGCAGTGTGGACCACCGGAGCGGGCCGCGTGTACGCGTGCACCAGGATCGCGCAGGACAGCAGCGCCGCCGACGCCAACCCCATCGCCGGCGCGGATTGCCACATCCGCTGCCACCACTTCGGCTCGAAAATCCTGTCCGAAACGAACGCAATCCTCCGCGGCGGCTCCTCGTCGCGCAGCGACAACAGCGCCATATGTGTCAGCCGCAGGCGCTCCAACTCGTCCCGGCATTCATTACAGGTGTGCACATGAGCGGCGGCCTCCCGCGTTCCGCGGTCGTCCAGCTCGCCCAGGGCATAGGCTTTCAAATCAATTGAGGTACAGCTCATCCCACCCTCCGCGCCCTCTCATTGGGCGCCCCGCGCTTCGACGGGAGCCAGAGTGGTCTTCAGCAGATCGAGCGCCGTGTACAGGCGGCTTTTTACCGTCGATACCGGGCACTCCAGGATCTCGGCCATTTCCTCGAACTTGAATCCCTGGAAAATCTTCAGCAGCACCGCCTCGCGCTGATCGCCGCTGAGCAGCGACAGCGCGCGCTCCACCGCGAGGCTGAGCTCCATGGGATACATCCTGGAGGTCGCGTCGTGGACGCTCGGCTCGCTCAGGATTTCGCTCGAATCCGGCCGGTTCTTTCGCAGCAGCGAGTATGCCTCGTTGTGTGCGATGCGAAACAGCCATGACGCGAAACGGTCCGGGTCTTCCAGTTTCTTCAGGTTCTGATAAGCCTTCAGGAATACGTCCTGACTGAGGTCCAGTGCATCTTCCCGATCGCCCACCAGTCGAAGCAGGTAATTGAAGACGCGCTTTTCCCAGCGGGACACAAGAATACTGTAGGCGTCCACGCTGCCTCGCCGCGCTTTGGCGATGAGGTCGCGATCCTCAACTTCCCGAAAGATCACTTCGGCTCCGATCTAAAGACGCACTCCCGCCCGGAAAAGACGGAAGGGGGGGTGAAACCTTTATTATGCCGCGACTTGTGGAGCAGGGTTAGCAGTGCGCTTCTTCACCTGTGATCGTCAGCCTGGCAACCGCACGACGGCTGACCGACGCCTCCGATCCGCTACTGCCCCGAGGCCGCCGACAACGCCGCGCGCATGACCGCCTTTCCATGAACCCAAACCATCACCACGCTGTCGTACGCCTCGACGCTCTCCAGCGGCGACCTGCTCAGCAGCACCAGATTCGCGATCTTTCCCGGCTCGATCGTCCCCACCTGCCCGTCCAGCCTGAACTCCCGCGCGTTGCTGATCGTCGCGGCCCGGAAGATCTGCTCCAGCGACAAGCCCGCCTTCTGAAGCTCGTGCATCTCGAGATAGCCGTTCAGCCCAGGCAGGTTCCCGTAGGTCGGAGCCGACGGAGTATCTGTGCCGAACACGAAGTTGGCGTTTCTTGCAGCCAAATACTCGACCGTCTGTCGCACTCGCCGCAGCGGGCCCCCCTCGAACGCCTGCGACATGGCCGCATCGGGAGTATCCCTGAACGCGATCTCCTTTTTGAACCATTTCCCATCAGCCGAGTTAAACCACGCCAGCATGTCCGCGGGAATGACACTCGGGATTTGCTTCATCTTCAGATACGCAGGGTCGAAATACGCCCGCAAACCCTGCATCACCTGAATCGTCGGCTGGTAACCGATCCTCTTCTGCGCGATGCGGTCGAGAAGCACGCGGATTTCCGGCGGCAGTTCGCGTTCCCGCTCCAGGTCTCCCCAGATCCACATCCCGTGCGCGATCACGTCGACATTGGCGTCCACGGCGAATTTCTGCGCTTCGAACGAATTCGCGTGCATCATGAGCACGAGCCCGGCCGCCGTTGCCGCCCTGCGCACCTCCGCCGCGGCTTCCGCACTGATCACCGGCAGGTTCCGATCCGCCCCGAAGCCGCGCTCGAAGTAAGTCTTCACGCAGATCCCGCCCGATTCCCTGACCCTGGCCACGTCTGCCGCGGGAGTGTGGTCGCGCGGGCTGAATTCAGCAGGAATGCTCGAAGCCTGCTTCGGGTCGTAGATGAAGTTGGGAAACAATCGGAACCGCGACTCCGGAGGCGCGAACGACATCGGGTACCCGTTGGCCACCGGCAGCGATGCCCCGCAGTCATATAAGTCCGGATGCTGCGGCGCCGCTCTGAAATCGTTCAGCACTCCGCGATCGATCACGGCCAGATCCACCAGTGTCGTGTATCCGAAATAAAGATACGATCGCGGAAGCTGCCGGAAATACTCGCGTATCATTGCCTGGCTGCGCGCAGCCGGACCAAAGCTGGTCTCATAACTCACGCCTGGAACTGAGGCGAGGTGAACGTGCGAGTCAATCAGCCCCGGGATGAGATACTGCCCTTTGCCCGAAATCACCTTCGCGCCTCGAGGAATGGGCGTGCTGCCCCGCTGAACGCGCACGATTCGATCCCCGTCGATCAGCACGCTGCCCTTCTCGATTCGATCGAGCCTCTCGGGCGACACGATCGTCACATCCGTAATCCACGTCTGAGCTGCCACCGCGGTCGCGAGCAGCAGACAAGTCCACCTGTAAGTCAAATGAATTACCTCGGCGTAATCTTCAGATCGGAGAAGTACCCCTCCGTCCCTGGCCCCACCCACAGCGCGACTCCGCCGGCGTTCGGTTCGAGCCGGAGGTCGTTGACAATCAGGCAGGGCTGCTCCGCGCCATTGACATAGAGCCGCGCCTTTCGTCCATCCACCTCGATTTTGTACCGCGTCCAGACACCGGGCTGGAGATCGACATACGATTCGTATTTGCCCGGCGCCTCCTTCCGCGACCGGTCAAAATCGAAGTCCGGAGACGAGGCGTACTGCGTCGAATGATTTCTCCGGATCTGATCGTCGGCCCTCCCGTTTGTCGGCCTGAGATAAATGTATTCGTACCGGCCATCGGCCTGGATGCGAAAGGCAATGCCGATAAACCCCCGCGCACCCTCGAACGCCCCGGCAGCGGGTTGACCCGCCAAATCCAGTTCGATCACGCCATCGCGAAACGACACTTCTTTGATCAGCGCATACGATGGCCCGTTTGCGGCCTGCGCGATCACCTGGACCGCATTCCGGCCTTTGAACGTGGTTTGTGCGATTCTCACGTTCTTCGCCGTCAGTTGGTCGGTTGTTTGGGCGGCAAGCGGGAGCACGGGTAGTGCGAACAGAACGGCGCGTGCGATCGTCATCCCCCGGCCGTAAGCACGTCGCCGTCCGTTTCAAGCTGCTGAAAAACACCAGGCTTTGGAGGTAATGCCCCGCAACTGAGACCAGCGCTGTCCGCATTTGAAACAAACCTGTGGCAGCGGTCATACACTGGTTACGGCATGAACCACTCCCGAAGGGACTTCCTCGGAGCCTGCGCCGCCGCCGCGCTTGGCTCGTCACTGTTGAGAACTGCCCAGGGCGCCACCGCCGGCAGCCCGCGCTTCTCGACTTTCGACTCAAACGCCCGCCAGCTTCTTGCCCAGATGAGGCTCGAAGAAAAGGTCGGGCAGATGATGCAGCCCGACGAGAGCTACATCAAAAATCTCGATGATGTCGTGAAATACAACCTCGGCTCGGTCCTGAGCGGCGGCGACTCGGACCCCAAATCGGGAAACGATCTGATCTCCTGGACCGACATGTACGATCAGTTTCAGGAGCGCGCGCTGCGATCGCGCCTGCGCATCCCGATCGTTTACGGCGTCGACGCGGTGCACGGCCACAACAACGTAATCGGCGCTACCATCTTCCCGCACAACATCGGACTCGGCTGCACGCGCAGTCCGGAGCTGGTCGAAAAGGCCGCGCTCATCACTTCAAAAGAGGTTCGCGCCACGGGCATCAACTGGGCCTTCGCCCCTTGTGTCGCGGTGCCGCAGGATATCCGCTGGGGCCGCACCTACGAGGGCTTCAGCGAGAACCCCGATGTCGTGAAGCTTCTGGGCCCTGCCGCCGTTCGTGGGCTGCAGCGCGCCTCGCTCGACGATCCCCTTGCCGTGCTCGCCTGCTCCAAGCACTATGTCGCTGACGGAGGCACTACGTTCGGCACGGGAGGCTTCGGCCGGCACATGCTCGATCAGGGAGATACGCGGGTCGATCTGGCGACGATCAAACGCGTGTTCCTGCCCGGTTATGTCACCACCGTACAGGCGGGCGTGGGCTCCATCATGCCGTCCTACAGCAGCTGGAACGGCGTCAAGTGCTCCGCCAGCAAAGAGCTGCTGACCGATCTGCTGAAAACGCAACTCGGATTCGACGGCTTTCTCATTTCGGACTACCGCGCCGTGCAGCAGATCCAGGCGCCCTCGTTTAAAGACCAGATCCGTATTTCCATCAACGCCGGGATGGATATGGTGATGATCCCCGACACATATCAGGAGTTTTTCCGCCTCACCATGGAATTGGCCAATGAAGGCGGCATTCCGATGTCGCGCATCAACGACGCTGTGCTGCGAATTCTGAGGGTCAAGTTCGCGATGGGGCTGATGGATCGCGAGCGCTCGCCCCTGGCCGACCGCAGTCTGCACGCCAGCTTCGGTTCGCCGGAGCATCGCGCCGTCGCGCGCGACTGCGTTCGCGCGAGCCTGGTTCTCCTGAAAAACGATCGCCACGCATTGCCCCTGAAGCGCGGCGCCCGCATCCACCTCGCCGGGAAAAGCGCCAACGACATCGGCGACCAGTGCGGCGGCTGGACCGTGAAATGGCAGGGCAGCAGCGGCGAAGACGCCATCGGGACCACGGTCCTGGCCGCGCTGCGCAAAGGCGCGCACGTCACGTATTCCGCCGACGGCTCCGGCGCGGCCGGCGCTTCCGTGGGCGTTGCGGTCATTGGCGAGAAGCCCTATGCCGAAGGCTTCGGCGACCGCGCCAGCCTGCCGCTCGATCCGAAGGATGTCTCCGTGGTTGAGAACCTGAAACGCGCCGGCATCCCGGTGGTCGTGGTCATCTTCTCCGGCCGCCCGTTGATCATCGACCCCATCCTCGACAAAGCCGACGCCATCGTCGCAGCCTGGCTGCCGGGAACGGAAGGCGACGGTGTCGCGGACGTGCTGTTCGGCGCCCACAAACCCTCGGGCAAGCTCTCGTTTACATGGCCGAAAGGATCGTCAACAACGCTGCACATCGGCGAGCCCGGCTATGAAACCCTGTACCCGTTCGGCCACGGCCTGAGCTATTAGGTCAGCCCGGTCCCGCGCTCTGCATTTCATGGCCGCTGACGTCCACACGCGCGAGCAGCGCAGCCGCAACATGTCCGCGATCCGCGGGCGTGACACCAAACCGGAAATGATCGTGCGATCTCTGACCCACGGCATGGGCTTCCGCTATCGCCTGCATCGCCGCGATCTTCCGGGTAAACCCGACCTCGTTTTTCCCCGCCTTCGCCGCGTCATCTTCGTCCACGGCTGTTTCTGGCACATGCACGATTGCCGCTGGGGCCGCGTCGTTCCCGCCACCAACGCCGCCTTCTGGAGCGAGAAGCGCGGCGGCAACGTGGACCGCGACCGCCGCCACCTCGCTGAGCTGCGCCGCACCGGCTGGAAACCGATGGTTATCTGGGAATGCGAAACGCGCGACCCGCAACGCCTCGCAGCCCGGCTTCGCCGTTTTCTGCAGCCGTCATCCTGATACCATGTCGGGCGACATGCGTGCCACCCTGCTCTCGAGCGCCCTTCTCTGCACCGCCCTCGCCGCCCAGCATTACGACCCCACGTGGCAATCCATCGACAGCCGCCCCACTCCCGCCTGGTTCACCGCCGCGAAGTTCGGCATCTTCATCCACTGGGGCCTCTATTCCGTGCCCTCCTTCGCCGCACCGCATCAGAAGAATCAGAACCCCTACGCCGAGTGGTACTGGCACTCCCTCACCGACGGGCAGCACGCCCAGGCGCCTGATGGCGAGGGCATCGCCACATGGCAATTCCATCAGCGCGTCTACGGCCCGCAGTTCCCGTATGCCGACTTCGCTCCCATGTTTCGCGCCGAGCTGTTCGACCCCGATCGCTGGGCCGACGTTTTCGCCCGGTCCGGCGCGAAGTACATCGTGCCCACCTCCAAACATCACGAAGGATTTGCCCTCTGGCCCAGTGCCGACGCCAGCCGCACCTGGGGCCGCCCGTGGAACGCCGTCGAGATCGGGCCGAAGCGCGACCTGCTCGGCGACCTGACCACCGCCGTCCGCAAGCGCGGCCTGCAAATGGGTTTCTATTATTCGCTGTACGAGTGGTACAACCCGCTGTGGCTCTCGGATAAGAAGCGCTACGTGAGCGAGCACATGTTCCCACAGTTCAGGGATGTGGTGACCCGTTACAAGCCCGCCATCATTTTTTCCGACGGCGAGTGGGAGATGGACAGCGCCGACTGGCGCAGCCCGGAGCTGCTGGCCTGGCTCTTTAACGAGTCCCCGTCCAAAGACGAGGTGGTCATCAACGACCGCTGGGGCAAGGATACGCGCCATAAGCACGGCGGCTACTACACCACCGAGTACACCGCCGGCATGCAGAGCGGTGGCCACCCCTGGGAAGAAAGTCGCGGCATGGGCTACTCG
>DASRCB010000205.1:0-21934 GCA_035653295.1 Bryobacteraceae bacterium | reverse complement strand
TGCATACCACCGAGACCGACGGACGCGCCAGCCTCGAAGAGATGGCCGAGGCAGCCCGCGCGCTCGGCTATGAATATATCGCCATAACCGATCATTCGAAGGCGCTGGCCATGGCCAACGGCCTCGACGACGATCGCGTGGTCGCCTTCGCCCGCCGCGTGCGCGAGTTGAACAGCAGCGGCAGTCTGGGGATTCGCATCCTCTCCGGAATCGAATGCGACATCCGCCGGGATGGGATGATGGACCTTGCCGAGGACGCTCTGGCCGAACTGGACATCGTTATCGGCAGCGTTCACGCCTACATGAATATCGAGCCCGCGGAGATGACCGACCGGCTCATGCGCGCGCTGCAATCGCCCTCGCTGCGCATCATCGGCCATGCGACCGGCCGCATCCTGCTGAACCGCGAACCTTACCCCTTTGATTTTGATCTGGTCGCCAGCGAAGCGGCGCGGCGCCGCATCTGTTTCGAGATCAACGCCAGTCCCGAGCGGCTCGACCTCAGCGGTCCGCTCGCGCGCGCGGCGAAAGCCAAAGGCGCCCGCTTTACCATTTCCACTGACGCCCACCACCCGCGCCACCTCCTGAACATGCCGTATGGAGTCCTCATGGCCCGGAGGGGCTGGCTGGAGCCCGGCGACGTTCTCAACACCCTGCCCGCCGACCGCCTGCTGGAGGAACTGAAGACTCGATGAAGACCATCTCTTCGAAAGAGAAGCTGAAGACGCCCATCTTCCGCGTCACGCTCGATCACGCCGTCGATCCGGACGGGTTCGAAATTAAACGGTATATCGTGCAGCACCCCGGCTCGGCGGTCATGCTCGCCGCCGACGAGAAGAACCGGATCCTGCTTGTCCGCCAATACCGGCTGCCCGCTCGCGCATCGCTGTGGGAATTGCCCGCCGGTAAGGTGGATGACGGCGAGACCCCGCTTGCCGCAGCCAAACGCGAGCTCCGCGAGGAAACCGGCTACCGGGCTCGCAAGTGGAGGAAACTAATATCGTTCTACCCGAGTCCTGGGTATGTCGCGGAGAAGATGACGATCTACGAGGCTACAGCTCTGACGGCCGGTCCGCCGAAGAATATGGATGACGAGCGTATCGAAATCCGATGGTTCAGCGTCAGTGAACTGGAACACAGTATTAGTACTGGAATGATCGTCGACGGGAAGACAATGATTGGCTATCTGGCCTGGAGAAAGTTAAAGTAAGGCATACGATGATCAAGGATCCGAACGACCCGGAACAGAGCGATTCCGTTTGCCGGTGTCCGGATTGCGGCACCTCCCGGGTGGTCCTGCGCAAACGCCGCGACCACATCGATCGCATGTCGAGCGCCCCTTCCAGCCTGCTGGCGAAGCTGCGAAAAGGTAAGCTGTATCACTGCATCTTCTGCCGTCTCCAGTTCTACAGCACGAAACCACTGGCCGGCGGTATTCGCGAAAAGTCCTCCTCCGCAGCGTAAGCAAACTGGTGGCGTTGGCTTCAGCCGTCCCATGAAGATGCTGGGCTACTACAGACGCCAGCTCAGGGGATCTTCGTCGGTAAATGGGACGCCGGGGGTTGGTTTGCGCGGTTTCTTCGGCTCCGCAACGGGCAGTTTGGGTTCGTTTGGTTCGGGCCTCGAGTCTGCCCAGAGGCGGGCTGCGGCGACGATGGCGGCCTGCTTTGCGCGGCGGGCGGCATTCTGGGTAAGCTCGCGGGAACAGCGCAGATAGGTGCGCTCGGCGGCGGCGGCGTAGCGCTTCAATGTGGTGAAGGCATCGGCAGTTCGTCCGATCAGCGCGGCGGCGATGGCGGCGTCCGGCGAGGACGCGCCCGCATCCGGAGCGGTCGCCAGGCGCTCGAGGACAGCGGCGATGAGGCGATTCGTGCGCTGGAGCTCCCAGCGGGATTGCGTCATCAGCTCGACCAGGAAGCGCTCGTGCTCGGTCGTTGGCTGGAACTCCTCGCGATAGCGAGCGAGGCAGGCGTCGAAGGCGGCCTGGTTTTCATGAGGAAGGACTCGGAAGCTGCCGGTCAGGCCGTGGCTTGCGGCGTTCTGGCTGGACGTTGCTTTGCCGGCGTCGGTACGCGGGCCGGTTGAGGAGGTCGCGTTCTTTTGATTCGCGAGAATCTGTGCTGAGGAGCTCATGGATGAAGCTCTCCTTTCGCCCAACGTTTATCATGCGAGGGGGCGAAAACGAACTTCAGGGGTAGGAATTTTATGCGTAAGTAGCGGCCGGTATGAGAGTTATCGGTTTTCGCTCGGGTTGTGACCGGCCCTGGGCGACTGCACAGGCGCGGAAGAAAGCGATCAACGTCATCCCTCTGCCGGCCCGCCGCGCACGTTCATCCTGAAGATCGCGAAGCTCAGATACATTCCGAACAGTACCCACAGGAACAGCGGCAGGACGAGCAGAGCGGCGGCCATTGATGCCGGATAAACATCGAGCACGATGACTGCTGTGCCGATGGCCATCAGAGCAGCGTCCAGCGTCGCCGAGCCGATCTGATGGCGCACGAAAAGCATGTAGCACCACGCCGGGTGAAGAAAGGCGTTCACCAGGTACACGGCCGCCAACTGTGAATGAGCTTCCGCGGGCGTCGCGTTCCAGGCCAGGATCGCCGAAACCGCGCCCATGGCCAGCAGCACTGCCCATATGACGGCGAGCGCCCTGGCAGGAATGGGCCATTGCGGGACCCGAAGCGTGCGAAACCATGGCATGCCGCTGCGGGCCAGCAAGGCGCATACCCCGCCCGTCGCGACGGCGATGAGCGGGGTGATGAGGTACTGCACGGCCCTACTGCGTCACGTAGATCGTCGTGGTGATGCGCTGCCCGGTATCGAGAAGGCTGCTGATCGCGCCGTTCAGGTTGACGAATACCGTCACAGCGCCCGGCGCCGCATCCGCGGGGACTTTTGCGTTGATCTGCCACAGGCCGATATACCCCGGAGCGAGCCCGGAGTACTCGACATCGGACTGCGGGATGTAAGTTGCGCCTCCCATATACACCTGCGGCTGAATCTGGGTCTTCACCTGTCCCTGCGATGGCGTACCGTCCGGCGGCCCGCCGACAACGGCTCCCTGACCTGTGCCATACAAGGAAATGAAATGCCCCGCCTTCACCGGATGCGTCTGGCTGTTGATGGTTCCGTCATCCACATTGACAGCGGCGATCTGCCCCTGACCGGTAGCATCGCTGGTGAACAAGCCTGGCGAGGTCGCCTCAATCTGGAAGAAGTTACTGGCCAGCACCTCATCGGTGGAGACGCGCAGCACATCGACTTCCTGCAGACCGACAGGCGTTGATGAGGGAATCTGGAAATTGATCTGCTGCTGTGAAACATACAGCAGCGGTGCGGCCTTGCCAGCCACGAGAACTTGTACGTCGCCCAGCTGCGTCGGCAGTGGAACGGTATTGAACTGCGCCTTGGCCGGGCCGAAGTGGCCGCTCCCGATATTGAACAAGCTGGCGAGCATGCCGGGCGCATACCGCGGGAAGTAATTTGCGGAGTTGGCCATACGCATGGCCGGATAGTAGAACGAGACGCGATTCACCGCCTCCGCCACCAGCGGGTTGCCTGAGGTGTCCACCGTCAGAGCCAGTGGGCTGGCCGAATTCAGGGTGGCGATCGGCGATGGATTGAGAGGCAGCAGGTTGTAGGACGGGTACTGCAGCACTGTACTCGCGCCGCTGTTGGCGACCCAGATGGTTCCATCCGAAACGCTGTAGGCCACGGCGTTGGGAGACGCCAGGCTGCTCAGCGACAGCGAGGGAGGGGGCCCCGGCGGCGCGCTGGATGCATTCGCGAAGATAGCCACTCGACCGTTGCCCGAGTCCGCGACATACAACCGGTCGGAACTGTCCACGGCGATGCCGCGGGGCGAGTTCAGCCCTGAGGTTCCGGATTGAACGGTGGAGGTGAACAGGTCCGGTTCTCCAAAAACGCCGTCGGCATTCTGTCCGGTACGGAAATCACCGCCGCTCGGCTGGCGGAACAGCACCACCCGGTTCAGCGAGAAGTCGGATACAAACACGTTGCCGGTTGCGCCAATCGCGATGCCGTACGGTCCGGTCATTGTATTGGCGGCCGCTCCCGTGATGGTCGGTCCGTTTGGCGATGACTGACCCAGAACCAGGTTGGCCTGCGCGGAGGCCCCGGAATGCCCGGCCGCAAAAGGCGTTGGGAAACGAACCACGCGAGCGTTGCCGAAGTCCGCGACCCAGAGATTCCCGGACACATCCACTGCGATGTTCTCCGGGAGAAAGAGACCCGATGCGCTGGGACTGGCAGGGTCGTTGTTCGGGTAATTGACAATATTGCTGCTGAGATCCGGCTGGCCGATCACGATATCCGCTTTGCTGGTGTTGGTGACTTTGCGAACGTCGTTAAAGCCCAGAATGCGATGGTTGCCGGTGTCGGAAACATAAAGGTGCGGCGGATTCGATCTGGTATCGACCGCGAGGCCGGCGCCGCTGATGTTGAGCCCGAGAGCGGGATCGGTCCCGTTGAAGAAGACTTCACGCCCTTCAATCAGGTTGAGCGCGCGGTACTGAAACGTAGTCTGCCCGAGGACTCGCGTGGCCCCCGCGGCGACAGCGCCTCCACTCACCGGAAAATCGAGCACGCGGTTGTTATTCGCGTCGGAGACGAACAGGTCCGTGCCCGTATAAGCGGCGCCCGTAGGCGCAAACAAGGCGCCGGCGCCGGGTTGCAGCTGTCCCTGGTTCGGCTTCGAGCTGGCGAAATCGGGCTGACCAATCACCACATTGGCCGGAGGCGCGAATGAGGTGGTTTCATCCGGCCATTGCGAGGGAGGCGGATAGCCGAGAATGCGGTTGTTTCCGGTGTCCATGACGTAGACGCCGATGCCGACGGCCACCACGCCGCTGGGCGACTTCAGGGTCTTCGCGCTCACGGCGGGAGGGTTCGGGTTCTGCTGCGTGGGCACATCCACGCCCAGAATTCGGCCGGCGCCCGTTCCCGTCCCCGGCGATGGCGACCATACCAGAACACGGTTCCCGGAATCGGCTACATAGAGATAGCCGGTCTGGTCGAATGCCAGACCAGCAGGCTGGGCGACGAAGCTCTTGTCGTTGTTGACGGGATTTGCCGGCAGCGCATTGCTGGTGAAGTTCGGCTGGCCGAGAACCAGGTCCGCTGCGGGGCCGAAGGTCTTGCCTGCCAGCGCCGCTTTCGGGAATCGCAGAACGCGATTGTTGCCCGGGTCGGAAGCCCAGAGGTTGCCGCCGGTGTCGAAGGTCAGACCGGCCTGGAGTATGCCGCCGCCGCTGGTGGTGGCCAGCGTATTGGCCGCCGGCGAGCCGCCGCGGTTCGCATTGTTGGTGTTCAGGCTGGCCTGTCCGATCACGAAATCGGGCTGGACGTTGCCTGACGTCTGGGAGAACGGCTTCGGGAACCGCAGAATGCGGTTATTGCCGGAATCCGTCACGTACAGGCTGCCGGCGCTGTCCACCACGACCGCAGTTGGCGAACTCAAACCGTAGGTAATACTGTGCCCCGGCCCCTGCGGCTGCGTGGAGTAGAAATCGCGCTGCCCGATCACAAGGTCGGCCGGAGCCCCGTTTGCGAAGGTGGCCGAGTTCTTCCACCCCAGAACGCGGTTGTTATCGGTATCGGCCACGTAAAGAATGGCGGGGCTGGCCGACGTGTCGGCGGCGATCGCTTGCGGAAAATAGAGCTCCCGGCCTTCGGCGAGGTTTGGCGCCGTAGCGGTAATCTGCTGCTGGATGACGGCCTGCCCCAGAATGCGCGTGGGGACGGTATTAAACGTGAGCTGAGCGAATAAAGCGGATGGAATCAGGAAGAGGGCGGTGACGCCCAGGACACAATGCGGCTGTTTCATTTTAAATGCACCAAAGACGCACGCGGGCAGGCGTCTGTACCTTGATAGCACACTGCGGCCGCATCAGCTTAAGGTGCGGGACGTCTCATCGCCGCACGCGTACTGGGAACGGGTCGCTGCGGCCGCCGCCGACCTCCAGCCAAACGGGCGCCACGCCCGGGGCAACCGACGCCGGAACGCAAATGTTCACCTGACGTGAGGCTTCAGGCCTCCCCCGTTCCACCCACACCACCTCCGCCCGCTCGCCGTCGAACCAGGCCTGGGTGTTGTGACGGTCGGCATTGTCGGGCAGACCCGATACCCAGATGGCCAGCCGATCTCCCCGGGAAAAGTCGATCTCGCCCGGGTTCCACGTCACGCCATCGGAGGCGCCCTGGATGGACAGCCTGGGCTTACCGAGCGGCATGCCTACGGCGACTGCAACGCCGTTGCTGGCCGGTCCCCCGCCGATGCGGATCGTGACATCGTGCCACCCGGGCGCGAGTCCCGGCGGCACTTTGAAGCTCACCTGCTGATAGGCCTCGATCGGAGACACGTGGATGGGTCGCACACCGAAGCCGCCGACCTCCGGCTTTACGTCGTCGAGCTGGAGATCCTGCTGTTCGCATTCGAACCAGCAGGTCAGGTAATCATCGCGCCGCCAGTCGCAGTTGAGGCCGAAATTCGTGTGGTGGAAAGCATCGATGAGCACGGGCGCGCGGTCGAAGGGGGCTGTGGGCCGTTCCCAGGTGCGGAAGCAGGCGAAACATGCGCTGTGCGTCAGCACCGCCCGCAGTTCCGCACGCGCGAAGCCGGCGGTACGGCAGAACGCCTCCAGACAGCCCAGACTGGGGCCGGTCCAGTTGTCGGTCTGGCCGCCAAACTCGCTGGTCTCATAGAATTCCATGATCGGCCGGCCCTGCACATTGTCGCCGGGGCGGTATTCTTCGCGGAGCACGAAGGAGTCGACCGCGGCCATTTCGCGGGTCACCGAGCACACCCGTTCGAGCGCGAGCAGCGGGTGCTTGAGATGGTAGAGGACTCCCATGAAGAGGACGATGTCGAACTGGCCGATGCGGGCGGGATCGAGGTCGTAAACGTCCATCTGGAGGTAGGCGGCGCGCGAGCCGAGAAGGGCATGCATTTCGCGAAATCGGGGATTGTCCCAGACGTCGATCGCGGTCACCTCGGCGCCGCGGCGCTCCATCTCGAAGGTGAACCAGCCGTCCCAGGCGCCGATGTCGAGCACGCGTTTGCCGCGCAGGTCGTCGGCAATGGGGAACTGGGCGATGCGGTCCTGCTGGTCGGACAACTGCGAAACGCCCTGAATGCGGCGCCCGTCGGGCAGCTCGAAGCTGTGCCACCAGCCCTGTTCGCGGCGCTTGCGTTCCCATCGCTGAACGTATGAAAACGGGTCGGTTTTCTGCATCTGGTACCGGTACTGGGACCCCTGAACCCATGGTCACATAGGCGCTGCTGACGGCTGCCCCGTATAGTCGTGGCAGTTCCTATGCGCCTCCTTCGTTCCTCCCTGATGCTGCTGTCCCTTGCCGCAGGTTCGCACGCCCAGACGGGCACGGCGGTCCCGGATCTTGCCGCTTTTGATCAGGCCATGTCCGGGCTGATGTCCAAATACAACATCCCCGGCGGTGCGCTGGCCGTAACCCGGAACGGGAAACTCGTGTTTGCCCGCGGCTACGGCTATGCCGACAGCTCGAAAAAGACGCCGGTGCAGCCCGATTCGATGTTCCGTGTTGCGAGCCTCTCGAAACCGCTCACCGCGGTGGCAATCCTAACGCTGGTCCAGGAGAAGAAGCTGAATCTGGATGATTCGGCATTCGGCATTCTGTCCGACATTACTCCGCCGCCCGGGACGACGCCCGATCCGCGGCTGAAGAACATCACGGCCCGCATGCTGCTGCAGCATTCCGGCGGATGGGATTTCAACTCCAGCCCCGATCCGGCATTCACGCCGGATGGCATCGCCGCCGCTCTGGGAACGCAGGCCCCGGCATCGGCCATGGACATGGTCCGGTATGAGATGGGCCAGAAGCTCGATTTCGATCCAGGCACGAAGTTCGTGTATTCCAACTTCGGGTACACGGTACTGGGGCGCATCATCGAGAAGGTGAGCGGCATGAGCTATGAGCAGTACGTGCGTACACACGTGCTGCTGGGGGCCGGAGTGGGCGATATGCGCATCGGCAATACATTGGCGGTGGGCCAGCTCGCGAATGAAGTCCGCTATTACGACATGGTCGACCCCATGGTAGCCAGCGTTTTTCCCTTCATCACACAACAGGTGTCGCTCCCTTACGGCGGCTGGTCGCTCGAGGCGCTCGACGCGAACGCAGGGTGGCTGACCAGCGCGGTCGATTACCTGAAGTTCATGAACGCGATCGAAGGCCGGCGCGGTCCGGAGGTCCTCCTGACGCAGGAATCGATCAATGCTATGACCGCCGAGCCTTCCACGTGGCCGACTACCGATCACTGGTACGGCATGGGCTTCTACATGGTCACTACGCCCGCACCAGGGCAACTCGACTGGTGGACCGACGGCGTGCTGGAAGGGACATACGCTCAGGTGGTCAGGACGTACGACGGCTCCGACTGGGTGGTGATGTTCAATGAGTGGCCGAACAATGACATGAATTTCGGCGCGGCGGTCGGGACCGCGCTGTGGACCGCCTACGACTCGATCACCAGTTGGCCGGCAGGCGATCAGTACAGCAGGTGGCCGGACGCAACGGGTCCGACGCCGTCTATCACTGCCGCCGATGGCGTGCTCAATGCCGCGAGTTTTCAGAGGGGGATCGTTCCCGGTTCCTGGATCGCCATTTTCGGCGACGATCTGGCCAACAACTCACGGCCGTGGTCGGCCGCCGATTTTTCCGGCGACACTCTGCCGATCACGCTGGACGGAGTGAGCGTGCGTATCGGCGGAAAAGCCGCGGCGATTTCGTACATCAGCCCCAGACAGATTAATGCGCAGGTCCCGGCCGACCTGCCGGCCGGAGCGGTGACGGTTACGGTCACCAACCACGGCATGACCACCACGCCGGTTGTCGCCGAAGTGCGCTCCGCGGCGCCTGCGCTGTTCACCTTCGGATCCGGTTACGTGGCCGCCGTCCACCTGGACGGAACGGTGGTAGGCGATCCTTCGGTAGTCCCGGGGACGCGGCCCGCCAAAGCAGGTGAGACGATCGAGCTGTTCGGCACGGGGTTCGCGACTTCATCCGCGGGAACCGTGATCCACGCGCCGCAAACGCTCGGAGACGCGAGCCTGACGATCGGCTCGACTACCGTTCAGGCGCAGTACACCGGCCTGGTCGGGCCCGGGCTGTTCCAGATCAATCTCAAGATTCCCGCGGTCAAGCCCGGCACATATACGCTCCAGGCGACGCTCGGCGCCACGACGTTCCAGGGCGCGGCGGCGCTGGTGGTCGGGAATTAACGGCCGATGCCGAATCTGGTGGCGAGCAGCCGGCGATACCAGACCTGAAAAACGACAACCGCTGGGACGAAAAGCATCGATGCGTTCCAGTGGAACATGGGATTCGTGAGGAAGAGGCCGGCCGCCGCAGCGGTGGCGGCGATGAACGCGGGCGTGGTCCATCGGATCCAGGCATGCCACATGCGTTCCATATTTTTCGCATGCAGCAGGGCGAGGGCTCCACTCACGATGAGGACGTTTACCGCATAATAAACGGCCGCGGTGGACAGCAGCGCCAGCAGGGAATTGGCGCCCCACGCGACAGCCAATGATCTGATCAGGCTTGCCGCGGAAGTGCTGATGCCCAGGGCCGCGACGTTGAAGACGAGTTGCATCAGGGTGGCCCTTCCGCGCACGTTCAAAAGGGTCTGCCCGGCCGCGGCGGCGATGGCAATCAGCATGGCCTCCGTGCGGTCGAGTTCGGCGATGCCCAGCACGACGAAGAGGCAGCTGCACGAGAACGTGCCCGTAACCGCCGGAAAACGGATCTTCAGCATCGACGCCACAAACGCCAGCGCAAAGAAAACCGGGAAGCGAACCGGATGCGAGAACTGGCACTGTGCGACAGCCGCGCCGATGGCCACGGAACCGACCGCGGCCACCCAGGAGACGTATGCCTTTACGGGCTGGTTCATTGGGCCTTGGGTTGGCGGGGCGCATACCCCGCCGCCGGATGTAAGGAAAGCAACTGCGCTGCCGTTACGGAATTGCCCGAAATGCGCGATCGAGCGCTTCCGGCTGCGACAAATTGGCCGTGATTGGCGCCCTTGCGCGACAGCCTGTCGCAAGGGACACGGCGCCGGGTCGCGGCATGCTACGATGTGTTTACCGACGTACGCCTCGGGGACGTAGTTCAGTTGGTTAGAACGCCGGCCTGTCACGTCGGAGGTCGCGGGTTCGAGCCCCGTCGTCCCCGCCACTCAACTCAACGACTTTCCAAAGATTCCCTCTGAAAAAGAGATTTCGCGCGATAGCGCCTTCGGCCCTGTAGAACTCCGACGTGTGCGGCTAGAACGTCGATGTACGCGTTTTGGACCCGTGTCGGACCCGTGGGGTCCAGGCATAGCCAGCATTCGGACGCCATCGCCTGGCGCTGCCCAATGCCGGAGGGGCCGCGCGCGGCTGGGGAACTGGACCGGCTATCACTGCGATACAATGTATCTCAGAGAGGGAGCCAATGGCGACCACGATGGTTCACGTTCGCGTCGACGAGAAGACGAAGGAGAAGGCCGCCAAGACCCTGGCGGGGATGGGGATCTCTGTATCGGATGCGGTCCGCATGCTGCTGGTCCGTGTAGCCGCCGAGAAGGCATTGCCGTTCGAAGTACGCGTTCCGAACTCCACCACGGTCAAGGCGATGCGCGCCGCCGATCGGGCGAAGGGGAAGCGGCACGGTTCCGCCAACGCGCTCCTTCAAGAACTGGGGATCTGATCGCTGCGGACCCCGGTCAGCGGCCACATCGAGCCTGACTGGCTGCTGATCTTCAAGGTGGACGGAGACGACCTGCACCTTGTCCGCACCGGCACGCATTCCGATCTGTTCTGATGATGACGAAGTCAGGTGATCCTCACCAATCCCTGCATTGTGCGCCGATCGAGGTGCAGAGAACGCCGCTGTCGCGATCTGATATCATCGCTCAGCAATCGTGAACAGACGCGCCTGGCTCAAATCTCTTGCGGGCTTTTTTGTCAGCGCCGCCGCGCCATTCCGCGCCGCCGGCGCGCAGAAGCTCACCAACTGGGCCGGCAACCTTACTTACAGCACCGACCGCGTGCTGGAGGCCTCCTCCGTCGCGCGTGTCCAGTCCGCGGTGCGCTCGCTGGACAAGGTCAAGGCGCTGGGCACACGCCATTGCTTCAATTCCATAGCCGACAGCCGCGATAATCTGCTTTCGCTGAAGCCGATGGCCGAAGTGGTGGATCTCGATCCCGCCAAGCGCACCGTCACGGTGGATGCGGGAATCACCTACGGAAAGCTCTGCCCATATCTCGACCGCCGCGGCTTCGCGCTGCACAACCTGGCCTCTCTGCCGCACATCTCCATCGCCGGCGCCTGCAGCACGGCGACGCACGGATCTGGCGAGAACAACGGCAATCTGGCCACCGCCGTCACGGCGCTCGAGATGGTGAATGCCCACGGCGATGTCGTTCGCCTCTCGCGCGCCACCGACGGCGATCTGTTTCAGGGCGCTGTGGTCGGCCTCGGAGCGCTCGGCGTTATCACTCGCCTGACGCTTCGGATACAGCCCACTTACGCCGTGCGGCAGTATGTTTACGAGAACATGCCGCTGGCGCAGATGAAGGATCACTTTGACCAGATACAGGCGAGCGGGTACAGCGTCAGCCTGTTCACCGACTGGCAGAAGCAGCGCATTAACGAGGTCTGGATCAAGACTCGCACCGATAGCGCTGGGTCGTTCTCCGGCCCGGCCGAGTTCTTCGGCGCGGCGGCGGCGAGGCGGAATCTCCACCCCATCGCCGAACTTTCCGCCGAAAACTGCACCGAGCAGATGGGCGTGCCCGGGCCCTGGTACGACCGGCTGCCGCACTTCCGCATGGGCTTTACTCCCAGCGCCGGGAAAGAGCTTCAGTCGGAATACTTCGTGCCGCGGCGCAATGCCGTGGACGCGATCCTCGCCGTGGAGCGTTTGCGCGACCAGATCACGCCGCGTCTGCTGATCTCCGAGATTCGCACCATCGCCGCCGACGACCTCTGGATGAGCACCTGCTACCAGCGCCCGAGCGTCACCATTCACTTCACCTGGAAACCGGACTGGCCCGCGGTTCAGCGCGTGCTTCCGCTGATCGAACGAGAGCTCGGCCCGTACAAACCGCGGCCGCACTGGGGCAAGTTGTTCACCATGCCGCCGGGGGAACTGCGATCGCGGTATCCGAGGCTGCCCGACTTCGTCGCCCTCGCCTCGAAGTACGATCCGGCGGGCAAGCTGCGCAACGACTTCCTGAACCGGAATATCTTCGCGAGTTAGTCAGGCGCCGGGCCCTGCTTACACTCGGAAGGACAGAGTTTGGCGGGCGCGACCGCGGCCATCAACGCGCGTTGACCGCAGTGGCCGATCCCGAAGCGATGATGAAGTAGAATGTTGCGCCTTCGTTCGGCCGCGATTCGGCCCAGACCCTGCCGCCGTGCCGGCGGATGACGCGCTGCACGGTGGCGAGGCCAATTCCCGTGCCCGGAAACTCCGATGCTTTGTGAAGGCGTTGAAAGGCTCCGAAGAGCATGTCCGCATATGCCATATCGAATCCGACGCCGTTGTCACGGACATAGAAAGTCCGGCTGCCTGCGGATTCGGTCTGGCCGAACTCAACGCGCGCCTTCGCACGCGTGCCCGTGAACTTGACGGCATTTCCCAGCAGATTGCCGATGGCCACTTCCAGCAGGCTGGCATCGCCGACCGCATCGAGGCCAGGCTGAATGGCAAACTCGACGTCCCGGCCGGGGTTATTCTCGCGCAGCCGCTCCGCTACATTGCGGGCGACGCTGGTGAGATCCACCGCTTCGCTCTTCATTTCCGTTCGTGTCAGCCGCGAAAGCTGCAGCAGGTCGTCGATGAGCTGACCCATGCGCTGCGTTTCCGAGCGCACGCGGCTGAGATACTCCCGCGCCTCCTCATTCAGCAGGCCGCCGTAGTCCTCCAGCAACGCCAGACTCCACCCGTCGATACCGCGCAGCGGAGCGCGCAAATCGTGCGAGACCGAGTACGCAAACGCCTCCAGCTCTTTGTTCGATGCCTCCAGCTGAGCCGTGCGCTGCTGCACCCGCTCCTCGAGATCGGCGTTCAGCCTGCGGATCGTATCCTCCGATCGCTGGAGCTGGGCCAGGGATCTGGCCAGCTTGATATTGGCGTGGCTCAGCTTGCCGATAAATGCCCCGAATCTCTGAAGGAAGGCAATCCCCTGCTCGGCGGCGCGCCGGCTCACGCGCGGCACCCTCGCCAGCGCCGCGAGGTACTGCTGTTGATCAAAGCCGTGCAGCGCCGCCTGTGACGCAAACAAGTCCATGTCGACAGGCTCGTCGTCCAACAGGAACTGGCCGGTGAATATATTGCCCAGCTTCCGCCCGCTTACGTAGAACGGCGTTGCTACATCACAAAGGTTGTTTTTGCATTTGTACAGCTTGAAGTCGCCCGGGCCGGCAGTCGTCGATAGCGCCGTGTCGCTCTCGATGCAGTGCTGGAGCGTATCCGGGTGAACACGGTGGAATTCGGTACAGATCTCCTGCCACCCACTCCGCACCAGCACTTTCCCTTTGGTGTCAAGGATCGCCGTCGGGAGGTGCGCCAGTGCATACAGATCGTCCATCATGGCCTGGAGCGCTTCAATATCGATGATGTCTTCAAGCTCCAGCGGCTCTCCGATGTCCTCCTCCGGCGAGAGGACGCTTTCCAGCTTGCGGCGCACGCGCTGCTCGCTCTCGCGCAGCGCCTGTTCGGCCCTCTTGCGGTCGGAAATGTCCACGCAGAATTCCACGCATTGGTTGTTGGCCAGCGAGCTGCCGGCGGACAGCAGCCACTTGCGGGTACCGTCCTGGCGAAAATATTCCTTTTCATACGGGCCGACGCGGCCGGTTGCCATGGACTTCTCGATCTCCGCGCGACTCACGTCCATGTACTCCGGCGGGGTCAGGTTCTGCCACATCAGTTTGCGCTGCTCCACCTCGGCGCGCGTGTAGCCCGTGAGTTTCAGGAACGCGTCGTTGGCGTCCACGATGCAGCCCGTGTTCAGGTCCCGGAACATCACGCCGACGGTCTCGACTTCCAGCACCCTTTCCAGCCGTTCCAGGTTCTGCGCCAGCGCCTGCTCCGCTTGCTTGCGGGCAGTGATGTCACGGTTGATCTCCAGCAGCGTGGTTGACGTCCGCCCGTCATCGCACACCAGAACCTGGCGGCTCTCCACCGCGATCTGTTGGCCATCCTTTCGGGTGTGAAGGAGTTCTCCCTGCCACCTGCCGTCGCTCTTCAGGACTGCGTCAATTTCGGCCCGGGGCCGGTCGTACTCCGTCCGCAGCAGTTCGTGCAGCGGCCGGCCGAGCGCCTCCTGTTCCGCCCAGCCGTACATCTCCGTGGCGCCGCCGTTCCAGGTAACGATGGCCCGGTTTTCGTCGGTAGTGATAATGGCGTCATGGGAGAGGTTAATCAGTTCGGCCTGCCTCAGCAGCGACGCACGCTGCTGCTCCAGCTGCCGTTCCGTGTTGCGCAGGGTGGTCATGTCCTGCACACACAGGAGCGCCCTGCGCGTTTCGCCGAAGCGCATCGGGGTCGCGGAGATCAGTACGCAACGGGATTCCTGCTCCCCCGGGCCGGAGACGACCGGAAGCCACGCCTCCGCGGCCGGAACCGCGGCGCCGCCCTCGATGCACTCGCGTATTGCCGCGCGGACCGCGCATGTTTCGCATGAGGATCCGTACCCGCACCCCAGGGAATCGCTCAGCGCGTGGAAACACGCGATCGCTTCCCCGGGGCGCAACGCGGTGTTTTCGCGATCGCCGTCGGCCCCCGGGCTTACCAGATCGCTGACCCTCTGCACTCTGAACTGTTCATCCACCACCAATAAGGTGACCGGCGCGGCGGCGTGGATGGCGCGTAGTTCCGTATGAGCTTCGAACAGCTCCTGCTCGGCCCTGCGCCGTTCCGTGATGTCCATGGTCACGCCCAGAAGACGGACTGGCCGGCGATCCCGAGGGGCTCCGTCGAACCACACCTTTCCGTGCGCCTCGAGCCATCGCACGGTTCCGTCGGGCAGACAAACCCGGTATTGCGCGTTGTACCGGCCGTCATCGACGCCGCTGAATGCGCGCTCCGCGGCGGCGTCCCTGGCCGCACGGTCGTCGGGATGAACACGAGCAAGCGCGTCGGCATGCGCCACCGGCAGTCCGCGGTGAAAGCCGAACATCACCTTGCAACGATCATCACTGGCGCCCTCGCCTCCATCGACCCAGTAATCCCAGGCGCCCAGGCCCGCGGCTTCCATGGCCAGCGCGCGAAATTCCGATTCACGCCGCAGTTGCTCCTGGGCCTTCTTCCAGTCCGTTATGTCGCGGTTTACTTCCAGCACTCGCAACCTGCCATCGGCGCCGGTTCGAGCAGTTTGGCGGCTCTGGACCGTAATCTGACGCCCATCCCGCGCGGTGTGGATCAGTTCGCCTTCCCAGAAGCCCTTGTCGCGCAGCGCGGCCTCCGCCAGCGCCTGGCTCTCGGGAAATCTGGTCGCCAGCAATTCGTGACTGGTCTTCCCCACGGCATCGCTGCACGAATATCCGTACAGCCGTTTCGCGGCATGGTTCCACCACTGGATCCCCGCGTTGCCGGGAATCCAGACGAAAGCTGCATCGTAAGTGTGATCGAGCAGCGCGGCAAGCTCACGGCGGGCCTCCTCCGTGTGGAGGGCTCGTCTCATCCGGTCAAACAGGTAGCTGATAACCATCCCGCTGACGGCGAGGGCAAACATGCCCACCATGTCGTGACCGTATTTGACGCGCAGCGAACCGACCGGATCCGCGGCAAACCACGCTACTTCCAGCAGGCTCAGCCCAGTGGTAAGAAGGCCCGGCCCCAGACCGCCGTAAGCGGCGCTCAGCACGATAAACGGAACGTAGGTGATGAAGGGGACGAGCGTGGGCGGATCGAGGGGCGATCTGGCGATCTGCGCCAGCGTGGCCAGCAGTACGGCGGCGTAATATCCGGCGGCTTTACTGTGGGCAGTAAAGTGAATCCGCGCTCTTCTGTCCGCGTTCATTCGATTTTGGGCGGTGGCTCGTTCATCACCAGCCAGTACAAGCCGAGTTTCTCGATGGCTTCGGCGAACTGCTTGAAATCGACGGGCTTGCGAATATAGCTGTTGACCCCGAGGTCATAACCGGCGGCTACATCCTGCTCCTCTCGCGAGGAGGTGAGAATCACTACCGGCAGCCGGCGGGTGCAGCGGCCGGCCCGAATCTGGCGCAGTACATCCAGTCCGGAAACCCTCGGCAATTTCAAATCGAGAAGCACGAGCGCCGGCAGGTCGGAAGGGTCGCGCCCGGCCCACGCGCCGGCGCCCCGCAGAAAATCCAGCGCTTCCTGGCCATCTTCGGCGACCACCAACTCGTTGGCGATATGCCCTCGCTCGAACGCGCGGCGGGTGAGAGCGATATCGCTGGGGTTGTCCTCCACCAGGAGCAGAACGTGGTTATTGTTGCCGCGATCCATGGTATTCCGCGTGTGGCACGTCTCCGGCCAAATGAGCGCGTCAGGATCCTGCGCGCATGCCTGGGGAAACCCCATGGTGTGGGCAGGAATAGTACCCAAAAGGGAGCGAATTTTCACCTGGAACTGCGCGGCCCCAGGTACCAGCGCAGATTTCCTCCCCGGTTACCGGGCGAAAGCCTGAATTTCTGCGGCAACATTCCAGGAATGTTAGGGCGGAACTGTCTGGACGCGCCAGTTGCCTGATGCGCGCGGCCACACCCGGACCCGTGGCCAGCGAAGTGCCAAGGGAGGTGGCATCCGGGAGTCCGGTTTCGGGCGGCGCCTGGGCTGCCGCCCACGGAGGGCGCTGTGGGTGAATCTCAAAAGCACAAAATCGTCATCGTCGAAGACGAAGGCTTGATCGCCGAGGACATACGGCGGCAACTGATTGCGGCCGGTTATCAGGTGCCGGGCATGGCTGACGCCGCGCCCGAGGCAATGAGAGTAATCCGGGCCACGAGACCAGAGGTTGTCCTGATGGATATTCGCATCAAGGGCGAACAGGACGGGATTCACGTTGCCCGGCGGGTACGCGAGGATCTGGACGTGCCGGTTGTATTTCTGACCGCGTACGAAGACGCGCAAACGCTGGAGCGCGCCTCGGAAGTCTGCCCTTACGGCTACATTCGGAAGCCCGTCTCCGGCGCCAGTCTTCGCGGCTCGATTGAGATCGCCATCGCGAAGCATCGGAAGGATCGCGAGATTCGCGAACAAAGAGACTGGGCAATGGCGAACTTCGCCGCCATGCCGTGCGCGGTTATCCTGACCGACCGGAGCGGACGCATCACGTGGCTGAACTCGGCTGCCGTGGAGCTCACCGGGTCCTCGCGGGAGGCGGCCGCGCGGCGCCACTGGTCGGAGGTCATTATGCTGTATTACGGCGCAACCGGAGGCCGTGTCGAAGATCTCGTGCTTCCGGCCATGAACTCCAGCGAGAGCATCAGCTTTCCGGCGGGAGTCATGCTGGCCCGCCCGGGCGCGCAGGAGCGCATCGCCGTCGAAGGCAGCATTGCGCCCACAAATCACAAAGGCCACGTGGGAGCGGTCATCGCGCTCCAGAATGCGACTCGCGTCCGCTTCGAGCAGGAGCAGCGTGTGCTGGCGTATAAACACGCGGGCCTGCGGCGTCTGGTGGAGGCCATGACCCAGCGGCTGGCCAACCTGCAAGTGGTGCAGGCTGCCTGGGAAACGGTGGTGATGGTGGACAAACTCAACCCCGCGCCTGGCGTCCGCGAGAGCGTCAGCGCAGTGCAGGGGGCAGTGATGGATTCGTTCTCTCTCGCCTCCAGTCTTGCCGCGCTGCTCAAATCGCCGGAGGTGCGACTGCAGCGCGTTGTTCTGAACGAACTGCTTCCCGAACTGGAAAGAGCTCTGCAGCCAAACGCTCCCGATCTGGACATACTTGTCAGCTCAGAACCGATTTGCGTTCACGCCGATGCAAAGAATCTCAGCAGCGCGCTGCTCACGTTCGTGCAGCAGGCGCGGCGGCGTATGCGCCGGGGCGGTCGGCTGGTGATTGACGTCTCGCACCCCGAGATGAAGGACATGCGCCACTGGGTGCGCATTCGGCTCACGTACCCGAGCGCGGAGGCCCCCGCGGCCGCGGTGGAGCGCGCTTTCGAACCGCGCTGGCAGGCCGCGGCGCAGGATCCCTACATGGCCTATGAATCCATCCGCAATATGGGTGGAGTGCTGATGGCGCACGCCGGCGAGGGAGAAACCGTAGCGGTCGAGATCTACTTACAGAACGTCCGCGCCGCGGCCGCCGGCCGCGAATTCCGCGATATCGCGGCGCACGAGACGGAGATGACGTAAATCCGGCGCCCCGGATATTGGGAGGACATGGCCATGAGCAGTTCGACGGAAAACCATAAATCCGCGGACCAAACACTCGCGCCGATGTCCCGCGTCGCGAGCGCGCGCATCGCGATTCGCGTCCTCGTTCTGGAGGACCAGCAAAGTGACGCCGAGCTGATGATGCGGCAACTGCGGCGCAGCGGTTTCGCTCCAGTCTGGGAACGCGTTGAAACCGAAGCCGACTACGTTGCCCAGCTCGCGTCGAGTCCCGACATCATTCTTGCCGATTACCGCATGCCGCAAATGGACGCCGAGCGCGCCCTCGAGATTCTGCGGGACTCCGGCCTGACGATTCCATTCATCGTGGTGTCCGGGGCCATCGGAGAAGACGTGGCAGTAGCCATGATGCGGCACGGAGCGAGCGATTACCTGCTCAAGGACCGCATGGCGCGGCTCGGACCCGCTGTCCGCCATGCCCTCGAGCAGCGCGCATTGCAGGAACAGACCCGCAAGGCCGCCGGGGAACTCAGGGCCAGCGAAATCCGCTTTCAGTCCTTCATGAACAACAGCCCCACGCTCGCGCGTATTAAAGAAGCCGATGGCCGTCTGGTTTACATGAATAACGCCTGCGAGCAGTTATTCGGCGTATCGAGCGCCGAGTGCGAAGGAAAGACGGATGCGGAGTTCTGTCCGGCAGAAGTGGCCGAACGCCTGAGGGCGCGCGACAGCGCCGTTCTGCACGACGGCGAACCGTCCCATGTCGTCGAAGAGGTCAAACTGCACAGCGGGCGCACCATGCAGCTGCTGATGTTTCGCTTTCTGCTGCACGATGCCTGCGGTGAACCGATGCTGGGTGAGGTTTCCGCGGATATTACCGACCAGATCCGCACGCAGCGGGCGCTGGCAGAGGCCCTGCAAGCAAAAGAGATCCTTTTCAGGGAACTGCACCACAGAGTCAAGAACAACCTGAACGTCGTCTCCAGTCTGCTCAGCATGCAGGCGCAGTTGCACAGGGATTCCGCCGCCGGGCAGGCGCTGGCTGACGCGCAGCGCCGCATCGAGTCAATGGCGCTGGTCCATGATCGCCTGAACCAAAAAGACAGGGGCGATGCCATCGACTTTCAGGAGTACGCGGCTGGCCTCGCTCGTAATCTGTTCGATGTCTACCGCCCGGGCGGCGGCGTTACTCGCCTTCGCCTCGATCTGAGTCCCGTGCCGCTGGTGTTGACCCAGGCTGTCCCCTGCGGTCTCATCCTCAACGAGCTGATTACGAATGCGCTCAAGTATGCGTTCCCGCATGGCGAGTCCGGCGAGATTGCCGTCTCGCTCCGGTCCGACGACAAAGGGCTGGTCACTCTGAGTGTTTCCGATGACGGAGCCGGGTTGCCGTCCGACTTCGCGTGGCGGAGCAGCCCCTCTCTGGGCCTGCGGATCGTTGATATTCTGAGCCGGCAGCTGGACGCCACGGTTGAGGTCGGCAGCGGCCCCGGCGCGTGCTTCACGGTCAGGTTTCAGCAACTTGCCGGAGCAGCCGTCAATCACGGCCGCTGTTCCGAGATTTTCTGAGAGCCTTCGCTCCGGGAATCCACTGATCGGTGTATTTCCCCCTGAAGCGGAGGGTATGCCGGTGACGCCGACAACAGAGACGGCCCGTGCCTCGCGGGCCAAAGTGATGATCGTCGAAGACGAGGGGCTGATCGCGGCCGATATCGAGCTTCGGCTTCGCGAGGCGGGTTACGATGTCGCCGTGCCTGTGGACACCGGCCGAAAGGCGGTCGAAGCAGTCGCCGCCGAACGCCCCGATCTCATCCTGATGGATATTCGCCTCAAGGGGGACATGGACGGGATCGACACCGCCGCCATCATTCGCGAACAGTACGACCTACCGGTTCTGTATCTTACGGCGCACACCGGGCAGGATATGCTGGAACGCGCCCGTGTGACCGCGCCGTTCGGGTACCTGGCCAAGCCCGCCGGCTACGCGAGTCTGCCCACCTCAATCGAGGTTGCGCTCTGGAAGCACCGCGCCGAATGCGAAATTCGACAGCAGCGCGCGTGGCTGAGCACGGTCCTCGGAAATCTGGCGGACGGCATCGCGGTGGTAGACCAGAACGGTCTCATCCAGTTCCTGAATCCTGCCGCCGAGGCGCTCACAGGCTGGACCGCGGATGAGGCTCGCGGGCAGCTGTTGTGCTCCGTTCTTCGGCTCTATATTCCGGAGCTGGACCGGTTCGCGGACGATCCGCTGCCAGCCGTGTTCCATGGAGGCGCCCCGCAGCTGTTGGCGTCAGGGCTGCAGCTCGCCGACAAGCGAGGGCACTATATTCCCGTGGAAGGCGAGATCGCACCCAGCGGCGGCGTGGGCCCGATCCTGGGCGCCGTCGTCTCCTTCCGTGACGCCACCGCTCGCCGCATTGAGGAACACGAATTCCGGCAGCAACAAAAACTTCAGGCCGTCTCCTGCCTGGCGGCCGGCGTTGCGCACGACTTAAATAACGCGCTTACAGTGATTGGGGGGTACGCGGAACTGCTCCGCGGGGAACTGCTGGAATCGCACCTGCTCCCGCTTGTGGAGGAAATCGGCGCGCAGACGCGCCGCGCGGCGGAGGTCACGCGGCGAATGCTGGCCGTCAGCGGGAGGCAGGCAGACCGCCGCCACCGTGTAAACCTGAATTCGGTCCTCACGGAGTGGAGAGACTTCTTCCGCGCTCTACTCGGTTCGCACATTCAGCTGAAGCTGGGCCTTGCGCCCGATCTGCTCGAGACGATCGGCGACTTCGGCGATTTCGAGGAACTCCTCGCAAATCTGCTGGCGAATGCGCGTAACGCGCTGCCGGAGGGCGGATGCGTCTCTGTAACCACGGCGAACGTCGCTCTCGCCGGGGCAAGTCCGGGTGATGCTTACATCGCGCTGAGCGTCACCGACAGCGGCATCGGCATGGAAGAATCCGTGGCAGAACGGATCTTTGAACCGTTCTTCACAACGGGCTCTCTCGGCCATGGTACGGGGCTCGGATTATTCATCGTGCACAACATAGTGACGGAACTGGGCGGCTCAATTGCCGTCGACAGTAAACCCGGACAGGGAACCACGTTCACCGTCTATCTGCCCTGCGCACCCCAGGGCGAGCCCCTGAACCCTGGCGAGAAACTGTCAAAACGTGGCGAGCCGGAACGGCGGACCATCCTGCTGGTTGACGCAGATAAACTCGAACGCCGCGCGATACGCGAACAACTGGAGCAGCACGGCTATGAGGTGCTGGGCTGTCCTGACGGAACGAGCGCGATGGCCGCTGTGCGCCGGCATCAGCACCCGATCTCGATCCTTGTTACAGATGTACATCTGCCAGGGATCAACGGCTTCCAGCTTGCGAACCAGCTGTCGAAAATCGCGCCTGACCTGAAGGTCGTGTTCATGTCACGCCATGGCGGCGCTTTCCTGAAAGCCGAGATGGGCGCCCCGGGCTGCAGGTTCGTGAGCAAGCCTGTTGTGCAAAGCGATCTCATCAGAGAGATCGAAGCGGCGCAGGCGTTGTCGCCGTGCGAAAGTGGGCGGCAGTTGTTGAGCTG
>DASRCB010000204.1:0-41146 GCA_035653295.1 Bryobacteraceae bacterium | reverse complement strand
GTGGCGGGACGTTGAAGTTATAGGGATCTGCGTTCGTACCGGCGAACAGCAGATCGCGGCTCCGGTTTCCGACGTAAGATAACTCGAACAGCGTGTGCCGGAAGAACTGCTGGTCGATGGAGATGTTGTAGTCTTCTGTGTACGGAACCTTGCCGTCGCCACGGTCGAGCGCCTGGATGTCGCAGCCCGTACCGCAGGCCGCGTTCGTGGTGGTTGACGGGTTGGCGCTGGTGATCTGGCCGAGGGACGTCATACCACTCGTGAGCACGGTCGCGTTGGCGACGCCGAAGGGAACCTCGTAGGGGTTCTGGATCGTGTTATAGGCGATCTGATAACGATAGAGGCCGAAGCCGCCGCGCAATACGGTTCGGCCGTTGCCGAAGATGTCCCACGCGACGCCGACGCGCGGATCCCAGTAGAACAGGGGCGACTTCCAGCCGGACTGGGGAATGCTCTTGTCGACCGCGTGCCAAAGCAGCCCGGCGTTCACCGCACTCGGGTTCTGCTGATAAGCGCCGAGGTCGAAAACGGCGATACCCGGGCCGTTGCCGTACCATTGACCGATATGGTCGGCGCGGATGCCGTAGTTAATGGTCAGGTTCTTTCTCGCCTTCCAGGAGTCCTGACCATATAGCGAATACTGGTGGAACCAGGTCTTATCGACTGGTATCGAACTCACCTGCGCGTAATTGGCGGCGCGGCCGAGCAGCAAGTCGGCATAGATGTTACCCGTCGTTGTTCCACCGTAAGTTTCGAAGTCATAAGTGCCGTTCAGCTGGCCGCCGCTGGACTGCTCGTTCCCGTTGCTGTCCCAGTAGAAGCCGAATTTCATGGTGTGTGTCCCGGCGACCTTACTCAGGTTGTCGTAAAGCGCCGGCACTTCTTTGAGGCCACCGAAGGCGCCGCCGTTGAACGAGCCGCCGAACACGGCCTGCTGGTCGAAACCAGCAAACCCGCCGTTACCGCTCCAGCTGATTATGTTGGGGATCTGAACTCGCTTTGCGCCGAACAGACCGGGCACGTTAAAGCCGAGGCCGGACGGATTGATGGCCTGAGGATTCTGCGGCGTGACCGGGTTGATATAGCGAGCGTAAGTGAAAACCGTCTCGTTGGTCAGGGTGGGGCTGAAAACGTGAGTCGCGTTCGCCATTACGACATTCGACGTGGTTGGTGCGACCAGCGGTGAAGGATACGGCAGCGACCAGGAAGGCGCCCACCAGATTTGCACCGGATGGATGTCCTTCTCACTCTGATATGCGTAAGACACGGTCAGCTTTGTCGAATCGCTGATGCTGTAATCGATCTTCTCGGTCTGCTCCCAGCGGTTAACGGGCGTCTGGTCGAGAAACTGGAAGTTATTGCCGCCGTGACTCGCCGGATCCACGTTCGGAAGCGGATACAGCTTGAGCAGGGCGAGAGAGTTGGGGTCGAACATGGACTCCGGGATCATGCCGTTCGGAAAGGTCAGACCGCCGCAGCTGCCGCGATTGTCGGCGGGGGCGCAGGGTGAGGTGCCCAGCCATGGCCAACGGCTGGTGACCTGGGAGGGCAGCGTCGACAGATACGACTGGCTGAAGTTGCCGGCGCGCATCTCCGCTGTGGGCACGAACGTTTCCCACAGCGTTCCCGCGGGCTGCTGGCGCATATACTCGTATCCGGCCCAGAAGAACAGCTTGTCCCGATTATGGTTGAAATGGGTGAAGGGCAGCAGCACCGGGCCGCCGATGTTGCCGCCCGGATAGTATTCGAAGCTGTAGGGCTTCGGAATTCCCTGACTTTTCTGATAAGCATCCTCGGAGTTAAAGATTGAGTTTCGGGCGTACAGGTACGCTTCGCCGTGGAAGGTGGAACCGCCGCTCTTGCTGTAAGCCTGGAAGAGCACCGGGCCTTTGGCGTACTCAGCCCCGTACGAGGACATCAGAACCTTGACCTCCTGAGTCATGTCCTGGTTGATATTGGCGATCTGGGTCCCCTGATTGCCGGGGTCGACGAGGTTTGCGCCATCCAGCATGTATCCCATGGCGCCGTTGGGCTGCGTTCCGTTGGCGGAGAAGTTACCGATAGGCCCGGTGTTGGTGCTAACCACGCGATCGCTGAACGCGGGCGTGTTGGCGAGGCCATTGGCCATCGCCATACCGGGCATGATCTTCAGCAGCTCGCCGGCATCGCGGCCCTGAAGGTTGATGTCGTTCACCATGTGGGTGTTCAAGGTGTTGGACACTTCCGCGGTGTCGGTGGGCGCGACCGCCGCGGCTTCGGCGACCACTTCGACCTGCTGTGTCGTTCCGGCTACGGCCAGAGCGATGTTCGGCAGGGTGCGGTTATCGCCCTGGTTGAGAGTGATTCCCTTCTGCTGCCAGGAGTTGAATCCGGTGGCGCTGATGGTGACGGTATAAGTGCCCGGCTGCAGTGCGGAAACGGTAAAGACACCATCGCCATTCGATACGGTGCGCCGAATATCGCCGCTGGCCTGATTCTGCACCTCGACCTGTGCGTTGGGTATGATCGAACCGGTCTGGTCGGTCGTGGTGCCGCTCAGCGTGGCGGTGAGCTGCTGTGCCCGGCAGAGGCCCGCAAGAAGCAGGCATGAAGCTGCAAGTGAGTAAACAGAAGCGGATCTGAACACGGTCCCTCCCTTTTGGCGTGTCGAGTGGACGCAGTTGTCCCGCAGCAGGTGCGTGGCATGTTCAGCGCGAGACTGTGTGATGGCGCGGGGCTACTTCTCGCCGCCCCTGTCTGCGATTTGCTGCTGGTACTGCTGTCTCATTCCCTCGAAGCTTTCGAGCATTAGACGCCGGTTGCAGAAATCTCGTTAATGTGAAAATGCTATCTCGGTACATTGCCGTGCTCTCGCGAAATTCCGGCGTAGAAGCGCAACTATTGGGAAGTATGCTGCTTATTCAGGAACAAACGTTGAAGGTTTCACGTCGCGAGTGCATCCGGAAACGGTTACAGCGCGGGAACGGGTTCTCCGACTTACGTCGTCGCTGAGATCAGGGTGTCTGGGGCGCAGGACCTTCGGGGCGTTCGAGAATGAGGGTGACAGGCCCGTTCCCGTTGGCGAACGTAAAGGTCACTTCCGGGGATGGAACCGGCGCCGGGCCGAACGGTATTGCGCTAAGGCGATAGTTGAAACCCTCGATGGCTGTAAATGAGAACTTCCCCTCTTCATCGGTGCGCGGCATATCCTCACTATCGCCCGCCGTCGTGAAGTTGTCCGCCTGAATAATGACGTCGATATTTGGAACGGGCTTGCCGTCCGCCGCACGGACCACTCCTTCGATTTTGGCGGACCTGGGTTCCGGCGGCAGGGTGATGTTGTACGCCTGCTTCATCGGCCCGTCGCCCACCTCGATGATGGCGCCGTCCTCTTCGGTGCGTGCGCCCGGCCAGTAAACGGCCGGCCATGGATTCTTCTCTGTCGGAAAACGAACCGAGTTCACGCCAATTTTGTACTTCCCAGGCGGCAGCCCGGTGAAAACGTACATACCGTGCTCATCCGTTTGCATAACGTCCGCTGTTCGGAACCAATCACCGGACCCATCGTGCCCCGCAACACCTCCCATCAGTTCGACATCTACGCCGGCAGCGGCCGGGTGGCCGTTCGCGCGCATTATCCGGCCCGCGATCGCGGCGCGCCACACGGGCTGCATCATCAGGTCCACGACGGCGCACCCGCGAGCTGCGACATTCGCATCAGGGACCTGGTCGTCGCTGAACGAGATGGCGCGCAGCCCCGGATACTCGACGGTAAGCTGATACGGGCCAGGCGAAAGCCCCTTAAACGAGTAACGGCCTTCGCCATTGGTGGTAGTCCTCTCGTTAACCGCGTTTCCGTTGAGATGAACGACAGCGTCCGCGAGAGGCTTTTCGTTGCCGTCGCCCATTCTGTTGATCACCTGCCCGTAAATCGTGCCGGTTTGAGCCGCTTCCTTCAAGCTGTTCAGATACTCCAGATCCTCTTTGGCGTCTTTCACGTTTCGGCTGCGCCGGCAGCCCGAGGCGGCAATGTCGCCGTCGGGGAAGCGGTACGTGTACATCAGGTATTGCTGCCCGACCTGAAGAACCGGGCCGCCGCACATGCCATCATCGAACAGAATTACTTCTTTTCCGGATAGACCTTTGTAAGCGTGATCGATACTCATGCGCGCGCGAGTGACACCCCAGCGGCCGGTTTCGAGCGCCTCGGTGATGGCGCCGATAAACACTATGTCGCTTTTCCCGTACGCCTCGCAGGGCGGCGGTAGCGGACCGCACTCGCAGGCAAGAGCAGTGCGGGAGGTAAATCCGTACAGGAAGACGGCGACAGCAACAGCCGCGGCGGCCTCGCGCCTTTTCGCGGTCATCGTTGAATTGGACACCACGGGCATCGGAACCGTTCCCGGTGGCGGGCTCGTGGTCGGGCTAAAGCCCGACGTCTGCAGGCCAAAGGCCTGCTCCACAATCGGCATTTCAGCAGAATGTCGAACCTCCAGCGTGCAAGCCAAAGGCTCGCACCACAATCGGCATTTCGGCAGAATGTCCAACGTCCTACAGGCGCCAGCTGAGGGGATCTTTGTCGGTGAAGGGGACGCCGGGGGTGGGTTTTCGATGCCGTTGGTCCTTTTGGGCCGGGCGATTGGGTTCGATTCGTACGGGGCGGGCGGACAGCTTTGGGATGGTGGGCAACTCGAGCGTCGCGCAGAGCTGGGCCTCGAAAAGGGCGGCGGCTTCCTTTCCGCGGCGGTTCCGATACTGGGTCAGCTCGCGGCTGCAGCGCAGGTAGATACGCTCGGCGGAGGCCGCGTAGCGCTTGAGGGTGGTCCACGCATCGGCGCTGCGGGCGATGAGGGCGGACGCGATCGCCGCGTCGGGGGAGGCCGGATCGGCGCCGGACAGGCGCTCGAGGACACAGGCGATCAGGCGATTGGTGCGCTGGAGTTCCCAGCGGGACTGGGTCATGAGCTCGACGAGGAAGCGCTCGTGTTCGGTGGCGGGTTTGAACTCGTCGCGGTATGCGGCGAGTGAGGCATCGAAGTCGGCCTGGTTTTCATGCGGGAGCACTCGGAAGCCGCCGGTCAGTCCGTGCGAGACGGCGTTCTGGCTGGCGGCAGCTTTGCCTTCGGTTGTGCGCGGGCCGGTCGAGGAATGCGCGTTTTGCTGGTTGGCGAGAATCTGTGCTGAGGAGCTCATGCGAAGCTCTCCTTTCTCGACCAAGTAGTTATCATGCGAAGGGCGAAAAACGAACTTGGGGGGTGCGGATTTTCGGCTTACGGCAGTGGTGGGATTGGGGTTAGCGGTTTTCGACGCGGTTGTGAATGGGGGGCCGGGCCTAGCGCGGCCCGAGGCGGGCTGAGAGCCCGCCGCAGGGCGAGGCCCTGCCCCCCATCGAGCGAGTAGTTTCCGGAGTCACGTTCCGATCCGTTCGTATTGAGCCTGCCCCACAAATGCTCTTAGGCGGTGCGCATGGCTTCGCTCTTGTCGCCTTTGGTCAGAGCGGCCTGGGCCGCCGCAAGCCTCGCGATCGGGACGCGGTACGGGCTGCAGGACACGTAGTTCATGCCTACCCGGTAGCAGAACTCCACCGAGCTGGGCTCGCCGCCGTGCTCGCCGCAGATGCCTACCTCCAGGTCGGGACGGGTTTGACGGCCCTTCTCCACCGCCCACTTGACCAGCATGCCGACGCCTTCCTGATCGAGCACGCCGAACGGGTCGGCCTTGAAGATCTTCTTCTCTTCGTACTCGCGCGAGAACTTCGTGTAGTCGTCGCGCGAGAGGCCCATCGTGGTCTGGGTGAGGTCGTTGGTCCCGAAGCTGAAGAACTCCGCCTCGCGCGCCACCTGATCAGCCAGCAGCGCCGCGCGCGGAATCTCGATCATAGTGCCGATCATGTAGTGTTGATCCTTCATGCCGGCCTTGTCCAGAACCTCGTCGGCCACGCGCTTCACGATGGCCTTCTGGTTCTCCAGCTCCTGCACGCCCCCGATCAGCGGGATCATGACTTCGGGGATAACCTTGATCCCCTTCTTCGCAACCTGAACGACGGCCTCGAAGATGGCGCGCGCCTGCATCTCCGTGATCTCGGGATAGGTGATACCCAGACGGCAGCCGCGATGTCCGAGCATGGGGTTGAACTCGTGCAGATCCTCGACGCGCTTCAGCAGCCCGGGCAGAACCGTCTTTAGGTTCTTGACCTCGGCGCCGAAGTTGGCGTAGCGCGCGGCCATTTCCTTCTTCGCCTTGATGTCCGCGGCCGGCAGTTTGGCGATGTCCACCATCAGCTCTTCGCGCTTGGGCACGAACTCGTGCAGCGGCGGATCGAGTGTGCGGATGACTACCGGCAAGCCAGCCATAGCCTCGAACAGGCCGGCGAAATCCTTCCGCTGCATGGGCAGCAGCTTCTGTAACGCTTTGCGGCGATCCTTCTCGTTATCGGAAAGGATCATGGCCTGCACGTGGGGCAGGCGATCCTCGGCGAAGAACATGTGCTCAGTGCGGCAGAGCCCGATCCCCTCGGCGCCGAAGGAGCGCGCGGCTTTCGCATCGCGCGGGATGTCGGCATTCGCGCGCACGCCGAAGTCGCCGCGGAATTCATCGGCCATCTTCATGAAGCGCGCGAACACGGGCGAATTCGGGTCGGGCGCGTTGGTCTGCGCCTGGCCGAGATAGACATCGCCGGTGGTGCCGTTCATCGACACCCAGTCGCCTTCTTTGATACTGATGGTCTTGTCGCCGGCTTTCACCGTGGCGGTGGCGGCGCGCTCATTAATGGAGATGGCGCCGCAGCCGACCACGCAGGGCCGGCCCATGCCGCGCGCAACGACAGCGGCGTGCGAGCTCTTGCCGCCGATCGCGGTGACGATGCCCTTCGCCGCGTCCATGCCGTGAATGTCGTCGGGTGTGGTCTCTTTGCGAATCAGGATCACCGGGCCGTCGGCGGCCATTTCCACCGCCCGCTCCGCTGTGAACGCCAGCCGTCCGACAGCCGCGCCAGGGGAAGCGTCGATGCCCTGAGCCAGTTTGGTGAGCTTGCGCAGGCTGGCCACATCGAACACCGGGTGCAGGAGCTGGTCGAGCTGCGCAGGCGCGACGCGCATCACGGCAGTCTTCGCGTCGATGAGCCCTTCCTCGGCCATATCGACCGCGACCTTGACCGCCGCCGGTCCGGTGCGCTTGCCGTTGCGGGTCTGCAGCATGTACAGCTTGCCTTCCTGCACGGTGAACTCGAAGTCCTGCATGTCCTTGTAGTGCTTCTCGAGCATGGCCGTGATGTCGCGAAGCTGATTGTAGACGTCCGCGTTCCAGGCTTCCAGCTCGCTGATGGGCTGCGGCGTGCGGATGCCGGCGACCACGTCCTCGCCCTGCGCGTTGACGAGGAACTCGCCGTAGAAGACCTTTTCGCCCGAGCCGGGATCGCGGGTGAAGCCAACGCCGGTGCAGGAGGTCTCGCCCATGTTGCCGAAGACCATGGCCTGAATGTTGCAGGCGGTGCCGAGGCGATCGTCAATCTTCTCCATTTTGCGGTAGTAAGAGGCCTTGGGCGCCCACCAGGAATTGAAGACGGCGTTGCGGGACAGAATCAGCTGCTCGCGCGCGTCCTGCGGGAAATCGCGCTTCGCTTCCTTCCTGACGATCTTTTTGTAGTCGGCGATGACAGCCTGCAGGTCCGCGGCGGTGAGGTCGGTATCCAGCTTCGCTTTCACCTTGTGCTTGCGCGTGTCCCACACTTCGTCGAACTTCGCCATGTCGACCCCGAGCGCGACTTCACCGAACATCTGAATGAAGCGGCGATAGGAGTCGTAGGCGAATCGCGGGTTGCCGGTCTTCGCCGCCAGGCCCTCGGTGGTCTCGTCGTTAAGGCCGAGGTTGAGAATGGTGTTCATCATGCCCGGCATGGAGAACTTCGCGCCAGAGCGAACGCTCAGCAGCAGCGGGTCGGAAGCGTCGCCGAGCTTTTTGCCGGCCTCTTTCTCCAGCTTCTCCAGGGCGTGCCAGATCTGCTGGTCCACCTCTTCGGGAACGGTCTGGTTGTTGTCGAAGAAAACGTTGCAAACGTCGGTGATGATGGTGAATCCCGGGGGCACGGGCACGCCCGCCCGGCTCATCTCCGCGAGGCCGGCGCCCTTGCCGCCCAGCTTGTCCTTCATCTCGCCGTTGCCGTCGGCCGTACCGCCGCCGAAAGAGTAAACGTATTTAGCCATAGATATTGGTTCCTGTCAGATTGGTCCTGTATTGGCCGGCACGATCTCCGAAAAATCGGCGATGGCCGAAAACTCCGTGAGGAGATTGGATAACAGCGTTAACCGGTTGCGCCGGATGCGGTCATCCGGGGCGTTCACCAGTACTTTATCGAAAAATCGGTCGACGGTGGGGCGCAGGCCGGCGATGGCTTCGAGGGCCGGCAGGTAGTCGCTGCCCTGCGTTTCACGGCGCACCCGCTGGAATTCGTCGTACAGCTCGCGCTCCGGGCCGGCTTCGAGCAGCGCTTCGTCGACGGTTCGGACTTCGCTGAAGTTCGCCTGGCGCAGAATGTTCTGGATGCGCTTGAAACTGGCCGCGAGCGGTTCGAAGTTTTCTGTCGGCCGCACCTGGCGCAGCGCTTCGAGCCGAGCTCCGACGTCGGGCAGATTGTGGATTCCGGAGGCGAGCACCGCGTTCACTTCGTCGTATTTATAGCCGCGCACCTCGCGGAAGTAGTAGCGGATGCGGTCGTGCAGGAACTCCTGTAATTCGGGCGCTTCGTTCAGCGGCAGCTCGATGCGGCCTTCCACGAGAATGCGGACTACGCCCTGGGCGGCGCGCCGCAGCGCGAACGGGTCTTTCGACCCGCTGGGAATCAGGCCGACGCGGAAACATTCGCGGAGCGTATCGAGTTTGTCGGCAAGCGCCACGATCTGGCCGTCGCGCGTGGACGGGACCGCATCCTCCATGCTGAGCGGTTTGTATTGATCGTAGATGGCGCGCCAGACCGCTTCCGGCTCGCCCTGCTCCTTCGCGTAGAGGCCGCCGACGACGCCCTGAAGGTCGGTGAATTCCCTGACCATGTCCGTGGTCAGGTCGCACTTGGCGAGCAGGGCCGCGCGCTGGGCGTGCTCACTACCGCCGAGTTCCTTCACCAGCGCAACATTGCGATGGGTCTTCTCCAGATATGAGCCGAGCTTCGCCTGGAAGGTCACCTTTGCAAGATCGGGCAGGCGGTCGTGCAGCGTGCGCTTCAGGTCCGAGTGCCAGAAGAACAGGGCGTCGTTGAAGCGCGCGCGCAGCACGCGCTCATTGCCGTGCCGCACGAGGCCTTCCGGATCGCCGCTGGTGTTCATCACGGCGATAAAGTATGGCGCGAGGTTCCCGTCGCCGTCGTGCACGGAGAAGTATTTCTGGTGATGCCGCATGACGGTGATGAGCACTTCTTTGGGCAGACGGAGGTAGCTCTGTTCGAAGCCGCCGAGGATGGGCGTCGGGAATTCGGTGATGTAGATGAGCGTCCGCAGCAGGTCCGGATCGCGGTTCACGTGCAGCGACTTGCCGTCGAGCAGCGTCGCGAGGTCGTTTTCGATCTTGTTGCGGCGCTCATCTGCGGAGAGGATAACGCCATTGGCGGCGAGCTGACGGTCGAAGTCCGCGGTTGTAACCGTGATGTTGGCCTGTCCCAGCAAGCGGTGACCACGCGTACAGTTGGATGAACTGACGCCCGCGATCTCGAACGGTACAACGTTATCGCCGAGCAGGGCGACGACCCAGCGGATGGGCCGAATCCAGCGCGGGCCGGTTTTGCCGCCGACCCAGTACATCGTTTTCGGCCAGTTCAGGCCGAGGACGATTCCGGGCAGGGCCTCAGCGAGGAGATCGCGAGCCGGGCGGCCGGTCACTGTGCGCGTGAACTTCAGGTAATCGCCCTTCGCCGTCGATTCGGTTTCCAGCTTGTCGGGCGTCGTCCCCATTTTTTTTGCGAAGCCGGCGGCGGCCCCCGACCCTGCCTTCACCGGCGGGCCCGTGACGACTTCCGTCGAATCGGCCTGCCGCTCGCGGACGCCGTCCGCCTCGATCACCAGCCGCCGCGGGGTCGCTTCGGCGCGGCGCACCATGCCGCCGATCTCGCGCTCGTCGAACAGCTTCTGCACCGCGTCCTGAAGCTGGTTGAGCGCGGGCGTGATCATCCAATCGGGGATCTCTTCGGAGCCGACCTCCAGCAGGAAGGGGAGTCCGCCGCTCATTGCGCCGCCTCCGCCGCCATCTCGCTCTGGTTCCAAAGCTGCGCCACGCCGACCGCCAGCCTGCGAACGCGGCCGATGACGGCTACGCGCTCGGTGACGCTGATCGCGCCGCGGGAATCGAGCAGGTTAAACAGGTGCGAGCATTTCAGCACCTGGTCATACGCGGCGAGCACAGGGAAGCGCGACTTGTCCGGGTAACCTTTATATTTGTCCAGCAACTCCTGGCATTCCTTTTCGTGCAGGTCGAACAACTGCCAGAGCCGCTCCACATTGGCCATCTCGAAGTTGTAAACCGAAAACTGCTGCTCGTCGGCGAAGCGTACCTGACGGTAAGTAAAGCCCGGGGTCCATTCGATGTCGTAAATGCTGTCGGCGTCCTGAAGAAAGGCCACGAGGCGCTCGATGCCGTAGGTCAGCTCCGCCGGAACCAGTTCCAGGTCGATGCCGCCGCATTGCTGGAAATAAGTGAACTGCGTGATCTCCAGACCGTCGAGCATCACCTGCCAGCCGATGCCCCAAGCGCCGAGGGTGGGCGATTCCCAGTTGTCTTCCTCGAACTTGATGTCGTGCTTGCGGAGGTCAATGCCGATCGCCTCCAGGCTGCCGAGGTACTGATCGATGACGTCATCGGGCGAAGCCTTGAGGATGACCTGCAGCTGCTGGTGCTTGTACAGCCGGTTAGGATTCTCGCCGTAGCGGCCGTCGGCGGGACGGCGGCTGGGCTGGACGTAAGCGACGCGGTAGGGCCTGGGCCCAAGCACGCGCAGGAACGTCTCCGGGGCCATGGTCCCGGCGCCGACTTCGACGTCGTACGGCTCGGTGATGATGCAGCCGCGGTCCGCCCAGTAGCGCTTGAGGCGAAAGACGGTGTCCTGGAACGACGGCTTAGTGATGGGTGCGCTGGCGACACTCATAGCGATTCCAGCAGCGGAGGCGTGTGCAGCTTCCGCTCCAGATGATCCTCCATGGTTCGGATGAGAAAACGGCGCAGATCCTGCGCGGTCTGTTTCGACCACGGGCGGGGCGCAAGTTGTGCGATGGGCGTCACCAGCATTTCCCGTGCTGTCTGCTGCGACTGCGCGCTGGCGGCCAGCTCCGGCAGAAAGCCGGCCAGGCGCACCGACCACAGCGCGAAGTACAGCACCGCCGGCCAGACATTACCACCGTCCCGCAGGTAGGCGAGGACGGACAGCAGCAGCCGGAAGTGCCGCTCGTTGACCTCGGCGGGAGGCAGAAGCTGGTCGGAGACCTCCGCGAGGAAATCCAGCGCGATTCCCGTCTCCCACTCGGATGCCAGTCTGAACCACGAATCCAGAATCTCGCAGGAGTTCAGGCTGACCAGCTCACGATTTTCCTTCTGGTAATAAGAAACCGTGACGTGGGCGAGGCGTTCGAGTCCCGCGCCGTAACCGCTCTTAGGCCGTCGTGCCCGCCGGGCGATGCCCCGCAGTTTGCCCTGATCGCGGGTGAAGAAGCTGACGACCAGGTCGGCTTCCCGGAACGGCCAGGTGCGGAGAATGATAGCTTCGCTCGCCCGAATGGACATTCATGGCTTGAAGTTTCAGGGTAGCATGCAGGGGTAACGGAGGATTTGTCTGGAGTTGCAGGCGCGCCAGGGCCGCCGGGGTCTGAACGGAGCACATTGCGTGCAAGCCAATGGCTTGCACTACAAGTGACCGGCGTCCAGGTTAATATCCAGGCGTGGCCGAAGATGCCATCGCCGCGTGGCACGAGCACATGGCGGCGGGTGATTTCGAGGCGGCGTGGCGGATCAGTGATCGCGTTCCGCCGCGGATCTGGCGGGGGACGCCGCTGGCCGGAAAGCGCGTGCTGATCCGCTGTGAGAATGGGCTCGGCGACACCATCCAGTTCATTCGGTACGCCGCGCTGCTGCGGGATGCAGGGTCGCGGGTGACCGTGGCTCCGCAGGCGAATCTCGCGTCATTGATGCCGTATGTCGATGGCCTGTCGCCAGGCGTCGAGCACGAGGTGGAGATCGAGTGCACGGAACTGCCGTATGCGTTCCGGACCACGATAGAAACTGTTCCGAATCGGCCGTACATCAACTTTCCATTCACGCCTGTGCCGCGGAACGGCAGGCGCCGCGTCGGGCTGGTTTGGGCGTCCGGCGTTTACAACCCATGCCGCTCCGTGCCGTTGCAAACTTTGGCGCCGCTTGGGTCTGTAGCGGGAGTGGAATGGGTATCGGTGCAGCATGGGCCCGGCGTGCAGGAGGCGTGGCGGTATGGCGCGCCCCTCGGCATCGATGAGAGTCCCGCGCCCGAGAATGACGACGCGCTCGCGACGGCACGGCAGATCGCCGATCTCGATCTCGTGATTACGGTGGACACAATGGTTGCGCATCTGGCAGGCGCGCTCAGGAAACCGGTGTGGACGCTGCTGCCCTTTGAAGCCGACTGGCGGTGGCTGCGCGATCGCGACGATTCGCCGTGGTACCCGACGATGCGGCTGTTCCGGCAGCGCCGGGCGGGATGCTGGGACGATGCGGTGGCGCGGATCGTGAGCGCGCTCGGAGAGGTTCGACAGTAACTGGCCTGACAATTGCACGGAACAGCCGTGCGTGGCTGCTCGACGAAAGAAACTCCCCTCGAAACTCCCGACGGATCCCTATGAATCCGCGCGAGTTGCTGGCCTTCGCTATGTAAGCGGCGAGGGCCCCGGCATCATCCGAAAAAGGAAGGGCGAAGGCTTTATCTACATTGGGCCCGACGGGGAGGAGGTCAGTGACGAGGAGACGCTGGCGCGCATTCGGTCGCTGGCAATCCCTCCGGCGTGGGAACAGGTGTGGATCTGTCCTTCAAAGAACGGACACGTGCAGGCGGTCGGACGGGACGCGCGGGGTCGCAAACAATATCGGTATCATCCGCTCTATCGCGCGGTGCGCGACGCGACGAAATTCACGCGAATGGTTGCCTTTGGCGAGGCGCTGCCGGCAATCCGCAGGCGGGTGGAGCAGGACCTCGCGTTGCCCGGGCTGCCGAAGAACAAGGTGCTGGCGACAGTGGTGCGCCTGCTGGAGCGCACCTGCATACGCGTCGGGAACGATGAGTACGTGCGCGAAAACGGGTCGTTCGGCCTGACCACACTTCGGAATAAACACGTCAAGATCGAGGGCCGCACACTGCGCTTCCATTTCAAAGGCAAGAGCGGGATCGTGCACGACATCGAGCTGAGCGATCGCCGGCTGGCGAAGATCGTTCGGGATTGTCAGTGCATCCCCGGGCACGAGTTGTTTCACTACATCGACGAGGACGGGACGGCGTACCGGATTCACTCCGAAGATGTGAATGAATACCTGCGCGAGATCACCGGCCAGGATTTCACGGCCAAGGATTTTCGCACGTGGAACGGCACCGGCCAGGCCGCGCTCGAACTGGAGGCCCTGGGCGCCTGCGATTGCGACACTCAGGCGAAGAAGAACATTGTGGCGGCAATCAAATCCGTTGCCGAGCGGCTCGGGAACCGGCCGGCGACGTGCCGCAAGTACTACGTGCATCCGGCGGTGCTCGACGCCTATACGGAAGGTACGCTGCTCGACCTGCTGCGCGCCACCACTGGGGGCAACTCGCCGGAAGCGATGCGCCGCGAGGAAATGGCTGTCATGAAACTGCTGGCGGCGTATAAAGTCGCAGCGGTGGATGTGGCCGTGTCGAAGAAGGCCGCCTGAAAGTTGAACGGACTAGAACGTGTCGTCGGGGTTACGATCACTGACGGCAGCCGGGTCAACTGATTGTCGAGTTTCCCAGCGAACGAGGTACGCGCGCGGTTCATGGCGCCGCAGGAGATTTGTTAGCTCCTGCACGATTACGGGATCGCCTTCCGCATACCACCCGGTACGGTACTCAGGTCCGTCAAAGCGAATGACAACACTGCGAACCTGTTTGCCAGCCATGGATGACTCAGGATAATCGAATCCCCGGGTCACGCAGCAAGAGCGTTACGGTAACGAAACATCGAAGTTAGCCCAGACTACAGTGTGGTCCGAAGCGCCGGGCGCCCGGCGGGGCTCTGTGTCCACTTCGGCTTCAACGCATCGGGGCGCAAGGGGCTCGGTGGCGAGGATGTGGTCGATACGCCAGCCCCAGTCGTTCTCGAAGGCGTTGCGGAAGTAGTCCCAGTATGTGTACTGAACACGGTCCGGATGCAGCCTGCGAAACACGTCGATGAAGCCCCATGCGACGGCATCTTTGAATGCGTTACGCGCGTCGATATGGAAATCCACGTCCTTGACGCGGCGGTCGGGATGATAGACGTCGATCGGCTCGGGGGCGACGTTCATGTCGCCCACCCACAGGGCCGGTTTAGCCGGGTCGAGCCGCTCGGCGAAGTACTGCCGGACTCGACGAAACCACTCCAGCTTGAAAGCGTACTTGTCCGTGCCGATTTTATAGCCCTGCGGAACGTAAGTATTGAGGATGGGAATGCCGGCAATCACGGTGAGCAGCACGCGGGCATCCTCGTTGTCCGGGCCTTCGTGGAGGCCGTGCAGCACATACGCGGGCGCTTCGCGGCTGATGGTGGCCACGCCGTTATAGCCTTTCGCACCGCGAAACGTGACGTGATAACCGGCGTCGCGAAAGGCATCGGCCGGGAACTGCTCGTCGGGAACCTTGGTTTCCTGAAGGCACAGCGCATCGGGCTGGTGCTGCGCAAGCCAGGCAAGCACGGCGTCCTGACGTCTGCGGATGGAATTAACGTTCCAGGTGGCGATTTTCATTGTTCAAGAATCGATTCGAGCATGTCGGGGATTTCGAAGACGGCGCGATTGTCGAGGGCGGCAGCGTTGGCGCGCACGCGGGCGAGGGTTGCCGGCTCAAGCAGCTGGCGCACCGCGCGGCCGATCTCGCGAAACGAGCGCAGCACGAGGCCGACGTCCTTTTCGATGACCCAGTCGGCGTTGTAGCGCTCCTGGGGCAGGGTCCACGCGTTTCGGGCCACGATGACCGGGAGTTTCATGGCGACGGCCTCGCTGATGCTGCCGGGGCCGGCCTTGCCGATGAAGAAATCGGAGATCGCCATATATCGAGCAATGTCCGAGGTGAAGCCGACAACGTGTTTGGGATAGCGGGTCCGGAGGCTTTCGAGGCGTGCGCGGAGGCGGCTGTTTTTTCCGCAGATGAAGATGAGCTGGAGCGGGACAGCGGCGCGATCGATTTCGCGCGCGATTTGCAGCATCGCGCTGGAGCCCTCGCCGCCGAACAAAACGAGCCCGATGGGGAGATCCGGCCTGAGGCCGACGCCGGCGCGCTCGGATCCGATGTCGAGTTTCACAGGCTCGTAGAATCCGGGCCTGAGGATCATGCCTGAGGCGCGGAGCACCCGGTCGCCGGTGTGGCCCAACGTAAGGGCCTGTTGAACGGCGCGTGCGGTACCGCAGATCAGGTGTTGCGGCTGCGGCTCGATCCAGAAGCGCGGCGGGTAATCGGCGAAGTCAGTAAGGATCGTTACATAAGGGATTCGCGGGTCCAGAGCGCGGAGGGCTTCAAACATGGCACGATTGAAGTTGGGGACCAGAGAAACGACCATGTCGGGTCGCTGGTCGGCCCAGAAGCCGCGCAGCAGCCGGACCTGACCGCGGTGGTACAGGCGGATGATGCCGTGCATGGCGGCGAGCAGTTGGGCGGAGCCGAGGGTCCAGCCCTTACGGAGCAGCAGGTTGTAAATGTCCTGCAGCCGGATGCGAGTGTACTTGCGAAAGATGTCCAGTGGATCGAGTACTTCCTGCAGGTTGACGAGGCGAACTTGCCACGGGCGTCCCTGCTGCTCGATTACGGTCTTAAGCGCAATGGCGGCGCTGCGATGGCCCCCGCCAGCTTCGAAATACACGAAGTCGATGCGTTTCACGAGGAGCGCCGCGGGGCGTGAAGGGGACGGGCCATGCAGAGTATCGGTTCATAGTAACAGCGCCGGGCGCCCGTCAGGCCTGACAACGTGGCCGTTTAGCGGACATTTCATGCACGCGTCACATGCATGTAATCGCCGGCGGCGAACATAAGTCTGGAAGCATGTTTCGGTTCATCAGCACCGGCGATCATCGGCTCATGCGGCGCGCCAATAACTGGTACGCGCCGCGATGGATCCGCTGGTGGATGCTGGCGGCCACGCGAGCCGGCGACGGCTGGCTGTGGTACGGCCTTGGCGCGGTAATCCTGTTGTTTGGCGGACGTGAGCGGTTTTCGGCGGCCGCGGCGGCGGGACTGGCGAGTATTTTCAGCATTCTGGCATTCCAGTTATTGAAGCGGGTGACGGGACGGAAGCGCCCGTGCGAGATCGAGCCGCACTGCTGGGCGACGCTGCTGCCGCCGGACCAGTTCTCGTTCCCATCCGGCCATACGATGACCGCGTTCGCCTGCGCCACCGCGATCGCGTTCTTTTATCCAGCGACAGCGCCGGCGGTGTTCTTCTTTGCGTTCAGCATCGCACTGTCGCGCATCGTGCTCGGTATGCATTTCCTGAGCGACGTACTGGCCGGGGCAGTGGTGGGCGCTCTCATCGGCTGGGTGGCCTGCCAGCCGTTCGTATAACGGCGATTCGTCCCGGGTCAGCCGGCTAAGGTCTCGCGCCGCGCGTATATGATTGTGGGTGGCGCGCGGTTCCGCGCCACACGAGCCGATGCTGCGCACCGCGCTGCTTTTCCTCTCGCGCCAGAACTGGCTTCGCCGCTGGGTTCAGAACTCGTCCTTCTCGCAGTCGCTGACGCGCCGCTTCATCGCCGGGCGGACGCTCGAAGAAGAGCTGGCGGTCTGTGCGCGCCTGAAGGCGGAAGGGATCACAGCCACCCTCGACCACCTGGGCGAGAACGTGTCCTCCATCGAGGAATCGCGCACATCCCGCGATTCCTACACGGCGGCGCTGGACGGCATCGCGCGGCTTGGATTACCGGCGACGGTATCCGTGAAACTGACGCAACTCGGTCTCGATCTGGGCGAAGGCGTGTGCATCGAGAACTGCGGCGCGATCGCGAGGCGGGCGAAGGAGGGCGGGAGCGGCGTCGAGATCGACATGGAAGCCAGCGAATACGTCGATCGCACCCTGGCTATCGTGGGCGCCATGCACGAGCGGTATGGGTGCGTGCGCGCGGTGGTCCAGGCCTATCTGTATCGCACCGAGGCTGACGTTCACCACCTGAACGAGCGCGGCATTCCGGTACGTCTGGTGAAGGGCGCGTATCGCGAGCCGCATACCATCGCCTGGCCAAAGAAGCGCGACGTGGATGGCAGCTTCGTTAAGTTGATGGAAGTGCTGCTCGACCATGGCCGTTGCCCAGCCATCGCAACGCACGACGAGGCGATGATAGGACGAACACTGGAGCATGTGCGGAAGCAGGGATACGCGGCCGACAGGTTTGAGTTCCAGATGCTGTACGGTATCCGGCGGGACCTGCAGCGGCAGCTGGTGGCGGAAGGGTATCGGCTCCGGCTGTATGTGCCGTATGGGGACGCGTGGTATCCGTACTTCATGCGGCGGCTGGCGGAGCGGCCCGCCAACCTTCTGTTCATTGCCCGGAACCTGGTTCGCAAGTAGCTCGTAGATAAGCGTGAGCTAACGGGTTCTGTACGCTTTCCGTCATTGAAGCGCACAGGAGCCGTAAACCCGGCGAGGGCCACTGTCGATCAGGTACCGGAGGGGGTTTTCGGGAACTCCGGCGCAGGCGGGAGAATCCAACAAGACGATGAGGTACTGGGGTTATCTGCTGGCCAAGCTGGCGATTGCCGGAGCTGTCCTCTACGGTATCGAGAGCGGGATCCGGACTGCCTGGCCACGCCCGCCATTTCCGATCTACGGCGAGCCGTTCGCGCACGATCTGGGTTACACGACGGTGATGATGGTGTTCTCACTGCTGTGTTCGGGGGTGCTGTACCTGATCATCCGCGACCAGCGCTATCGCTGCCGCACCTGCCTCCGCAAGCTGCGCATGCCGGTGAGCGCCGGCTCCTGGCCGAACTCGCTGCTGATCGGCCGGCCGCGGATGGAGTACATCTGCGTGTACGGACACGGGACACTGAAGGTGCCCGAAGAGCAGATCACCGGCTCGGGGACGCCCGACTGGGAAGCGCACGGCGACGACATCTGGAAAGAGCTGGAAGCGCTGGAAGCCGGGAAGTAAAGGGTTTGACACCCTTCCCGCCGCACCCCTATACTGAATGAAGGTTCCCGGTCGACCTTTACGACGGGAGTGTGTACCCGTGCGACCTCTGACCGCTGCGGAACCCCGAAAGCAACACAATGCCGAAACGTACATTTCAGCCAAACAACCGTAAGCGGGCCAAAACTCACGGGTTCCGGGTCCGCATGGAGACGAAAAATGGCCGGGCCGTGCTTTCCCGGCGCCGCGCCAAGGGCCGTCACAAGCTCACGGTGAGTGACGAGAGAGCCGTCCGCAACGCCAAATAGTTTCCGGTTCCCGAAGAGTGCGCGGATTCTCCGCTCCACGGATTTTCGACGGGTCTATGAGCATGGGCAGCGCTTCAGCGGCCCGTTTTTCGCTGCTTTCCTGCTTTCTCAGGCGCGCGAACAGGGCGAGGGGCCGCGTATCGGATTCACGGTCCCGCGGGCGTTCGGAATCGCCGTTCGCCGCAACCGCGCCAAACGCCGGCTTCGGGAGCAGGTTCGTCTGCGGCTGGCTGACATCGCCCCGCAGTGGGACATCGTGCTGAACCCGCGGCGGTCGCTGCTGGAAGCGGGGCCGGACGAACTACGGCGGGAAGTGGATCGTCTGATTCAACGATGCGGCAGATAATCATCGGCGCGCTCCGGCTGTACAAGCGGTGGGTTTCGCCGCTGCTGCCGTCGGCCTGCCGGTTCCACCCCACCTGCTCGGAGTACATGATGGAAGCCGTGGATCGCTTCGGCGTGCTTCGCGGGACAGGCCTGGGCCTGGCGCGCCTGCTGCGCTGCCACCCATTCCACCCCGGCGGCGTGGACCCCGTGCCGCAGCGCCACCCCTGATATCGAGATTCGAATGGCAGATCCCCAAAACAGCACTGGTCCGGGCAAGGAGTTTCCCATGGAGGCGCGCGTTCTGATCGCGTGCCTGCTGGTGATCCTGGTCCTGTTCCTGACTCCTTACATCTACAAGCCGGTAGCGCCTGGGCCGACGCAGAAAGCCCGGAACCCAAAACCGGCGACAGCTGCGACGGTGCCGCCCGCGCCCACGCCGGCCGCGGCGCCGGCCAACGCTGCAGCGGCCGCCTCGAGCACGCCAGCGGCACAGATCTCGGCGACGGCCGAACAGACCTATACCATCAGCACCGACCTGTTCGAGATACGCTTTTCCAATCGCGGCGCCGTGGTTCAGAGCTGGCTGCTGAAGAAGTATCGCGATGAAGCAGGGAAGCCGCTCGAGCTGGTCAACATGCAGACCGCGGCGAAGGTCGGAGATCCGTTCGAATTCGAGTTCGAGCACGCGCCGTCTACCGATCCCAATAAAGTCCTGTTCGCGGCCAAACAGAGTCCCGATGGCCTCGGCATCGATTTCGAGTACTCCGACGGCAAGGCGCATTTCCGCAAGTCGTTCCAGTTCGCGAAGGACAGCTATTTGTCGCAGATCGTTTCCGAAGCGCAGCAGGACGGGAAACCGCTGCCGCATCGGCTGACGTGGCGCGGCGGTTTCGGCGATCTGAGCGTGCACAATGCATCGAGCACGCAGCATGCGGTGTACTTCGACGTTGCCGATAACAAGCTGAATGTGAAATCGGCCAAGGACGCGAAAAAGGGTCCGCTGGCGGCGCACGGGGATTTCTCCTTCGCCGGCCTGGAGGACACCTACTTCGCTGCTGTGTTCCTTCCGAAACAGGAGGGATCGCTGGAAGCGGACACTCTGGCGGATAACGTCGCGGGCGCCGACAATAAGCCGGAGGCATGGGTCGGCGTGGCGGTGGGAGGGGATCCGGTCAACCGGTTTGCGGCGTTCGTGGGACCCAAGGATGTCAACATTCTCGATGCTGTCGATCCCAAGCTGAAACAGCTAATCGACTGGGGATGGTTCTGGTTCATCGCCAGGCCGCTGTTCGTGGCTCTGAACTGGACCAACGAGCATTTCACGCGCAATTACGGCTGGGCTATCGTGCTGGTCACGGTCGTAATCAACCTGCTTCTGCTTCCGGCGCGTTTCTCCAGCCTGAAATCGGCGCGCAGAATGCAGGCGCTGCAGCCGAAAATCAAGGCAATCAACGAGAAGTACAAGAACGTTGGGCTGCGCGATCCGCGAAAAGCGGAGCAGAACCAGGAGGTCATGGACCTCTACAAGAAGGAAGGCGTGAATCCCACCGGTGGTTGCCTGCCGATGCTGGTGCAGCTGCCGCTGGTGTACGCGATGTACCGCGTGCTCAGCGTCTCCATTCAGCTTCGGGGCGCGCACTGGCTGTGGGTGACGGATCTGTCGCAGCCGGAGCACCTGCCGATCCGCATCCTGCCGACCATCATGGTGGTGACTCAGTTCATCCTGCAGCGCATGACGCCGAATCCATCGGCCGACCCGGCGCAGCAGCGCATGATGATGTTCATGCCACTGGCCTTTGGCTTCTTTTTCTACTACTACCAGAGCGGACTCGTATTATATTGGTTGGTCGGCAATCTGGTGGGCATCGCACAGCAGTACGCGATGAACCGTATGTCGCCGCCGCCGGCGCCACCGCCGGCCCCGGCGCCAGTGGCCCGAAAGAAAGTCAGGTCCTGATCATTTCTGTGGACGCGAAAAAGTACAACGTCGCTGACGTGACGCCCCGGCTGCGCGGCTTTCTCGAGACGATCCTGCGCGATGCACACCTCTCACTCTCGTTCGAACTCGCCGCCGGCGAGCACACCCACCCCGATTTCGAGGATCCCGACATCGTGGTGCGCTTCAGCGGCGCCGATACGGACCTGCTGCTGGCCAATAAGGCTGAGCTGCTGCTGGCGCTGGAGCACCTTGCCATGGAGATGCTGCGCGTCCCGGCGGAGGACCATTCCCGGATATGTTTCGACGCCAATGATTACCGCGTGCTACGCATCGAGGAGCTGCGGCTGAGCGCGATCACCGCGGCGGAAAAGGTGAAGCGCACGCGCGTGCCGTTCCACTTCAATCCGATGAGCTCGCGGGAGCGGCGGATCATCCACCTCAGTCTGCGCAACGAGACCGGCATCCGCAGTGAGAGCACCGGCGCGGGACCGCATCGGCAGGTGGTGGTCATGCCCGCAGAGATGACTACCGTCCCGGAGCCAATCATACGACCATTGGGTCCACCGCGAGGCGAGGGCGGCGATCGCGAACGGCGTGGAGGCGGCCCGCCGCGGAGGGATGGCCGGGACGGACGGGATCGCGATCGGCGGCGGTCGGGACCCCCGCGGCGCCGGCCCTAGAGGTTCTGCAGAGCCGGCCTTCGGCCTGCGCGCGAATGCAGCTTCGCGACACTATCGCAGCCATTTCCACGCCGATTGCTCGTTCCGGAATCGGCGTGGTGCGATTGTCCGGTCCTGACGCCCGCCGCATCGCCGGGCAACTCCTGCGATTCTCTGCGACTCACGAATGGGCGCCGCGACGCGCGACGCTGGCGGAACTGATCGACGAGAACGGCGCTGTGGTGGATCGGGTTGTCGTCACGTTCTTCGAGGCGCCCCACTCCTACACCGCCGAGGACGTGATCGAGATCTCCTGCCACGGTTCGCCCGTGGTGCTGCGGTTCTGTCTCGAGCGCGCCGTGTCCTATAGAGCGCGGCTCGCCGAACCCGGCGAGTTCACGATGCGCGCATTTCTGAACGGGAGACTCGATCTGCCCCAGGCGGAAGCAATCCGCGATCTGATCGACTCCACCACGCTGTACCAGGCGCGAGTGGCGGCCCAGCAGGCGGAAGGCTCCGTGTCCCGCCGCATTCGCCCGGTGAAGGAGCAATTGCTGGAACTGATCGCGCTGCTGGAGGCCGGCATCGATTTCGCCGAAGACGACGTCAGCGTCGCCACTCCCCAACAGATCCTTACCAGACTGGGCGCGGTGATCGCCTGTGTTGAGAAGTTGGCCGGTTCTTTTCGATACGGCCGCATCGTGCACGACGGCATCTCGCTGGCGATCGTGGGCCGCCCCAACGTGGGTAAGAGCAGCGTATTCAACGCTCTGCTGGCGCAGGATCGCGCCATCGTAACCGACATCCCCGGCACCACACGCGATTTGGTGTCGGAAACCGCCGAGATCGACGGCATCCCCGTCCGCCTGGTGGACACCGCGGGTATTCGCACCGGCGAGGACCTGGTGGAACGCCTCGGCATCGAGCGCACCTTCGAAGCGATGGCCGAGGCCGATGTCACGGTGGTGATCATCGATGGGTCCGCGCCGATGGGCGCGGACGACTCAGCGATCCTCGACCGGGCGCGCACGCAGGGCCAGCTGCTGGTCGCCGTGAACAAGTGCGATCTGCCTTCACGGGTGGCCGCTCCCGACCCGCACCTCCGGGTCTCGGCCCTGACCGGCGATGGCATCGAAGACCTGCGCCGCGCCATCATTGCGGCCGTCGCTCCGGGCGGCGTTCAGGAAACCGGTTTCATCACCAGTTTGCGCCACGAGAACCTGCTGGGGGAGTCGCTCGAAGCGCTGCGCAATGCAGAACGCGCGGTTGAGTTCGGGATCCCGCACGAGATGCTGCTGCTCGATCTGTATGCCGCGCTCCGCCCCATTGACGCCATCACCGGTGCGACCACGGCGGACGATATCCTGAACCGTATTTTTTCCACCTTCTGCATCGGCAAATAGCGGACCGAGAAACGGGCCGGGCGCGTATTGCGCGTCGATGGGCTCGTTCCGCCGCCTGGGGAATCGGGGCCCCGACGCTAACAAGGGATGCGGCAAACGCGCCGCGCCTAAAGTTCTTTGGATAACGCCGATGAGATATCCAGGAGCCTAATCAATGCGCCTGAGCATGAGCGCTAAACTGACCGTCTGTTTCGGGGTGCTTTGCATCGTCCTTTGCATTTGCAGCGCCACCGCCCTGCGGGGGATGGCCGCGCTTACCGAGCTGCTGAACGCTTCCTTTGATGAAGATGTCCGCGCAGCGCAGTTGCTGGGCGACATCGACTCCGATTTGATGCAAATGAAGGCGGAATCGACGGCCACACAGTTCGCGTACGTGGTAACCAGCGTGCTCAGTACCGACGGCGCCAGAACCGGCGCGGGCACGGAAGCGCTCGGTGACTGCTCGATGTGCCACCAGTTCGGCGCGCCGGACGATCGCCGTCGCAGTTTCGCCGTTCTGGCGGACAAGGCGGCTCATGACGCGCAAGCGGTCGAAGCGATTGTCCACACCGCATCCGGCCGGAAAAACCTCAAAGTAATCGAAGAAGGTATCGCCACCTGGCGCGGGCTGTTCGATGAGTTCCTCCAATTAGCCGGCAGGAGGGATTTCGCCGGTGCACACGGCCTCGTTACCAGCGATATGCAGGCCGTGCTGGACCGTGTAACCGCCGCGGCGGTCGCACTCGACAAGGATGAGCAGACGGTGATTGCGGCATCGCGGGCCAGTGCGGATAGAACCTCGAAACGCGTGAAGTGGACCATGGCTGGTCTGGTCTGTCTCGGGCTGGTCTGCGGCGCCGCGGTGTTTATCGTCATCCGGCGGACGAGTCGAATTCTGATGCACGTAGTTGCCGATCTGACCGGGCGCTCCATGTGCCTCACCGAGAATGCCGAAGCCGTAGGCTCCGCCGGTCGGTCGCTGGCTCAGGGCGCTTCGGAACAGGCCGCGGCGATCGAGCAGACCTCGGCGTCGAGTGAGGAGGTCAACGCCACCGCTCGGCAGCAGGCCGGCGGCGCGCAGCAGGTCGCCGCCGCCATCGGCGAAATCCGCACCCACGTTGGAGAGACGAATGCCGCTCTGGAGCGGACGGCGGCGGCGATGGAGGAGATCGACCGCTCCAGCGCGAGCATCTCCAAAATCATTCGTGTGATCCACGACATCGCTTTTCAGACCAATCTGCTGGCGCTGAATGCAGCGGTAGAGGCTGCTCGCGCCGGAGAGGCGGGTCTGGGGTTTGCGGTTGTGGCCGGAGAGGTCCGGAGCCTCGCTCAGCGCTGCGCGCAGGCTGCTCAGGATACCGAAGAACTCATCGGGGCCTCGGTCGCGCGCGCGACTGAAGGAAAAACACGCCTTCAGCGGCTCACCGCCGGAATGCAATCGATCACCGCCGCCACCAATACCGTTAACGCCCTGGCGGAGGAGATGCACAACGGCAGCAGGCAGCAGGCGCAGGCGATGCAGGAGATCGGTAATGCCCTCGTGCGGATGGAGCAGGTGACGCAGAAGACCGCCGCCAGTGCGGAGGAAACCGCGGCTGCCGGTGACAACATGAATACCGAGTCCACGGCATTGCGTGGTGTCGTGGAACATCTAAACGGGCTGGTGTCGTCCGGCGCCGGCTCCTCGTTCGGCGGTGCATCAGGCCGTTAATCCATAGCGTCGGCGTAAATATTCGGCCAGTCTGATGTCGGCGCCCGAGCTGTGATTCCCGGCCCAGTCCCGGATCGCCTGCACCAAAGTCATGGCTTCCGCATGATGGTTCTTCGCGATGGCTGTGTCCAGCCGGGAAACTGTCAAGCGCAGGGATTCATGCTCCACGCGGTGCGCATCGAGCTCGGGAAATTCCGCGTGGGCCATCAACGTCTCTTCCGTCGTGAAATGCACGACGACGTAGGCGTCGAGGTGGTTCAGCAGTTCGAATGTCGATGCTCCACGTCCGCGTTCGAGGACGGCGCGCTCCAGTTGCCCGACAATCCGAAAAAGCAACTCGTGCTGAAGTTCAATCGCCTGCCATTGTTCAGCGACGTTAACCGTTCGGCCATCCTCGTTCGCGGCGGACATCGATTCACCTGCCTCGAGGCGCGCAATCCCGACGTGCCTCGAACCAATCGGGTGAGAGCTTACGAAAAAGCTACACCTGTTCCACGGCGGAGTCAATAAAAACAATTCAAGCCCTTTCGTGCAGGAATGCAGGTATTACATCAGCCGGCTAATCTGCAGGGGCCGGGATTTCGAGATAACGCCCGGCATCTTCGCGGACGTAACGTTTGCATCCCGCGGAGCGCGCTTCGGAATACAAGCGACCCGCCGGTCTCGGCTTGAGGCCGGGATTCCGGTGCGCTGTCGGGCCGAAATCGGCAATCCTGTGTGCTGGCCGCCGTCCACGCATGTTGGACCGGCGCGCCAGGGCTGCCTCGGCTGCCTCCGGCGTAGTAGATTCGAGGAGGACAAATGTCGACGATAATCCGCTCCGTGCCTCCGCTCATGATCCTCGCCGCTGCTCTGAGCACGCCCCTCGCGGCACAGGTGCAGACCGAGACGCCTGCCGTAGTGCCCGGCGCCCGGCCAGTGCTCGTTGAGCATGTTCGCATTCACGGCGCTTCTCTCGAGGGTAATCTCGAAGGTGAACCCGCCGACCGCGACGTGATCGTTTTCCTCCCGCCTGGGTACAAGACCGATTCTCATCGGCGCTACCCGGTGGTTTACGCCCTGCACGGCTATTCCATTGGCGCGGAGCAGTGGAGTCACGAAATTCACGTCCCACAGACGATCGAAGGCGCTTTCGCCACCGGCGCGAAGGAGATGATCGTGGTGCTGCCCGATTCGAAAACAGGCTATGGCGGCTCGATGTATTCCAGCTCCGTTACGACAGGCGATTTCGAGCAGTTTATTGCGCACGATGTAGTAGCCTGGATCGACGGCCACTATCGGACCATACCCCAGCGTTCGAGCCGAGGTCTTGTGGGCCACTCCATGGGTGGATACGGCGCGGCGCGCATCGGCATGAAACACCCTGACGTGTTCGGAAGCCTGTACATCATGAGCCCGTGCTGCATGTCGCCGCGGCCGGCCGGACCTGCGGATCCGGCTCGTGACAAGGCCTTCGAAGAAGCTGTAGCCGGCCTCAAATCTCCCGCCGACTCCGCGAAATTTCAGTTTTTCGCCCGGGCGCAGCTGGCTACCGCGGCGGCCTGGTCGCCCGACCCGAAGAATCCACCGCTGTATCTCGACCTCCCTGTAAAGGACGGCGTGCCCCAGCCTGAGGTTCTGGCCAAATGGACCGCCAATGCGCCGCTGGCCTTTGTCGATCAGTACATCGACAACCTGCGACGGTACCGCGGTATTGCGATGGACGTGGGCGATCAGGATAACCTGCGGTTCGATACCGAGAAGCTTCACCAGATTCTCGACCGGTACGGCATCCGGCACGGCTTTGAGATCTATTCCGGAACCCACACCAGCGCGGTGGCCGACCGCTTTCAGAACCATGTCCTCCCCTTCTTCAGCGAGCATCTTTCCCAGGAGCACAATTGAAGAACATGCGATCTCTCCTGCTCTGCATCGTGGTGGGCGCGCTCAGTTTGTGTGCGCAGAACAAGGCCACCCTGACCCTCGACCTCACGCATCCGAAGGGAAAGGTCAGTCCAACCCTGTACGGACTGATGACCGAGGAAATCAACTACTCCTATGAAGGCGGCCTTTATGCGCAGCTCATTCGAACTCCCATGGTCGTGCCTGGCTGGGACGAGCCCGCGCATTGGTTCGTCATGCCGCAGGGCAACGCGCGGGTGTCGCTGAAAGTGGACACCTCGGTCTACCGCCTGCCATCGCGAAAGGTCTCGCTGCGGGTCGATATTGAACAGGCCGACGCGCAAAACGCCGCGGCGCTCGGAAACGAAGGCTACTGGGGAATACCGGTAAGGCCGTCCAGCACTTACCGGGCAACTATCTACGCGAAAGGGCAGGGTGTCGGTGCGATGACGGCAAGCATCGTCAGCAACGATACGGGCAAGCCCCTCGCCACGGCTGCCGGTCCGGCGATCGCCGCCGACTGGCGCGAATTCGATCTGGAACTGACAACGGGCCCTGACGTGGCGGTCTCGGCCTCGAATCGCTTCGTCCTGAGTTTTGCGCATTCGGGCACGGTTTGGCTCGATTACGTGTCGCTTCGGCCGCCCGCTTATCACGGCCGCGATAACGGGACCCGAATCGACCTGATGGAGAAAATGGCGGCGATGAAACCTGCCTTCCTCCGGTTTCCGGGAGGCAACTACCTCGAAGGCGACACCATTGCGGAGCGCTTTGACTGGAAGAAAACCCTGGGGCCGCCGGCGGACCGCCCGGGACATTTCTCACCCTGGCATTACCCGTCCAGCGACGGTTTCGGTCTGCTGGAGTTCCTCGAGTGGTGCGAGGACCTGCACATGCAGCCGGTATTGGCGGTCTACGCCGGATACTCGCTCCGGGGACAGCACGTTGATCCGGGCGCGGCGTTGCAGCCGTATGTACAGGATGCGCTGGATGAAATCGAGTACGTCACCGGAGACGCCTCCACGCGTTGGGGCGGGGAGCGCGCCAAAAACGGGCATGCGGCTGCCTTTCCTCTGCGGTACGTCGAGATTGGCAACGAAGACTTCTTCGACCGGTCAGGCAGCTATGACGGCAGGTTCGCCCAGTTTTATAAGGCAATCAAGGCGAAGTATCCCAACCTTCAGGTGATCGCCACGACGAAGGTCAAAACAACAAGGCCCGATGTTCTCGACGAGCACTATTACCGGCGCGCGGATGAGATGTTCGCCAACGCCGGTCAGTACGACAGCGCCGATCGGAGCGGACCAAAGATTTTTGTCGGAGAATGGGCGACGCGCGAGGGGACGCCTACGCCGGACATGAACGCGGCTTTGGGAGACGCTGCCTGGATGACCGGCCTCGAGCGCAACAGCGATCTCATTGTCATGTCCTGCTACGCTCCTCTGTTCGTGAATGTCGAGCCCGGCGGCATGCAGTGGTCCACCGACCTGATCGGCTATAACACTCTACGCAGCTACGGTTCGCCGAGCTACTACGCCCAGGTTCTCTTCAGTAACCATATCGGCGATGAAATTCTGAGCGGTAACCTGCAGAGCAGCGATCCGCGCGTGTTTTATTCCGCGACGCGCGATTCTAAATCCGGCCTCATATACCTGAAAGTCGTAAATGCTTCCACCGTCCCGCTCGATCTGACCGTAAATCCGGCAATTTCGGGCGCCGCAAAGGCATGGACGCTCAAAGCAGCGTCGCCCGCCCAGACCAATTCAATCGAAAACCCCGAGCAGATCGTGCCCATTGAGCATGAATTGACCAACCTTCACTTCGATCCGCTGTCGATAAACGTGCTCGAACTGCATTAGGTGCTTCTTTTTGTGTCGGGGGGCTTGAGCCCGCGCTCAAAGCCAACGCACACAGACCTGTGCCAGTCCCAGTGGCAATCCGGCCGCCTCCGTCTCAACGGCCTCTCGCTCGATAACCGACAGCTTCCGCCAGAGTCCAATCGAGACCTCGTGCCCCGACCGGCGCCACGTTCCCACGATTTCGCCGCCGACCAGCACCGCGCCGGGCCAGACGCGCGAAGTCCACAGCTCCACGCGTTCCTTCGCGCCGGGTAACAGAATCTCCCGATCCGATCCCCACAGCAGGTACCAGGCGTCCCCGCTCGGCAGTAGCCGCGCCACTCGCGCCGCCGGCTCAGACTGGGCCCGAAACACCGGCTCATCGTCCGCAAGGATCCAGCGATCGCCCACCGGAGTGCTCACCGGAGTCACCGCGTTGCTGAGGATCCCGAATGCCGAGACTGCCTCCGAGGGGCGAATCCCGGCCCAGCGAGCGAACGAGGCCGCCGTCGCCGGACCAAACACGTGCAGATAGCGGCGGGCGAGTTCAATACGGGCCTGGGTTGGGTCCATGCCGGGCGGCGGCACGGTCCAGACAACCGGCTGGCGCGCTCCGTCCCAGCGGAGCAGCACTGTACCCGTCGCAGCGGCGTATCGCAAGCTATTGGGGATCACGCCCATGCCACGCCCCGCTTCGCCGAAGGGCATCCGCCGGCCATCGAGAAAGACGCGAAGGCGGTCGGCGGTATCGTACGCCCGCGCACGGCCTCGTGCGTCGTCGGGCAGCCGCCCCAGCGAGAATATCGGCAGGTCTTTCGCGGCCACCACATAGTCGCTGAACCGCGGACCCCAGAATTGCACGAGCGACGGATGCTCCCACGTGTTCGGAGCCGCCCCCTTCACGCGCGCATGGATCGACAGCAGTGCGGCGCGCGGCGATGAGTCCTGCAGGCCGGCCCACGCGGCCACCCTCAGGGATCGCGCTCCGGGCGGCAGCCGTTCGTCCAGCGCGCCGATGTTCCGCCTGCCGGAAAGGATCTGCGCGCGGGAAAGTTCGAGCCGAGCGCTCGTGCGTGGCATAGGAACCATCGATTTTCGCATCGCCATCGCCGCATCGCGCCCGACGAAGCTTACTCTCGCCCGATATCATGAAACCTTGAAGATCACCAAAGCCGTCATTACCGCGGCCGGGCGCAACCAGCGCACGCTTCCTCTGCAAACGCTCGTCGACCGCGATGGCGTCGAGAAGCCGCTCCTTCGCATGCTGCTGGAAGAGTCGCTCTGCGGCAGCGTCGAGCAGGCCTGCATCGTGGTTGCACCCGGCGATGAAGCCGCCTACGCCCAGGCCGCGGGAGATCTGGCCGGCCGCATCCACTTCGTGGTGCAGCATGAGCCGCGCGGCTACGGCCATGCGCTGTGGTGCGCGCGCGGGTTCACCGGCGGTGACGCATTCCTGCATGTTGTCGGCGACCACGTCTACGTCGGCGCCGGCGGCCGCCGCTGCGCGCAGAACACCATCGAACTTGCAGAACGCGAAGAGTGCTCCGTCTCCGCGGTTCAAAGTACGCGAGAGAACGAAATCGGCCGTTTCGGTACGGTAGGCGGTCAGCGGCTGCCAGGTCCGGCGGGGCTTTACCGCATCGACACGGTCATTGAAAAGCCAACCCCGACCGAAGCCGAGCAGGAGCTCATCGTGCCCGGCCTGCGCGCCGGCCATTATCTGTGCTTCTTCGGCGTGCACGCGCTCACGCCCCTGGTCATGGACATTCTCGAAAAGACTCTGAATGAAAGCGAGCAGCCGGTATCGCTGTCGCCGGCCCTGGCGCAGCTCGCGCGGCGGGAGCAGTATCTTGCTCTGGAAGAGCGCAATCAGCGCTTCGATGTCGGCGTGCGCTATGGGTTATTGAACGCACAGCTCGCGCTCGCGCTGAATGGCCGCGACCGCTCGGACATTCTGGCGCGCCTGGTCGAGTTGCTCGCCGGAGAAGCCGATCGCGCCGACAGCCGGGCACGCGCATGAGCGAGCTGGTTCGCATCATCACCAGCACGGATCCCGAGTTTCGCAACCGCGCCCTCGATGCCGTCTGCCGCCCGCTGGAAGCCCACGCGCTGCTTGCCGAGTGCGCCGCGCTCGACCGTTTCCGCCGCGCCAGTGAGAATCTCTACGAACGGGTTCGCGCAGCGCTTTTCCTCTACGCCATCCATCGTTTTCATCTGCCGTCGAAGGCCGGCTTCCCTCCCACGGGCGCGATTCCCTGGGCCGCCACGCTGCATATCCTCAGGCGCCGCTTCGAGGACGCCATCGGCGTTTTGGCCGCCGAGCCACCGTCGGCCTCCATATCCAGCGCTCTGGCCGCGGCGTATCAGGGACTCGCGTTCCAAACGCTGGCCGGGCAGGTCCGCCGCAGTGTCCGCGCGGTCCGCGGCAACCAGTGGATGTCGCGCACCGGCCACCCCGCCGATTATCCGCTGAGCATCCGCCCGGAGCTGCTGCGCCGTTCGCCGGCGACACAGCTTTTCCCCATTCTGCGCGAGCGCACGCCGGTGCGCATGGACCTCACCCACAGCGGCTGGAGCGACATTTTCTTCCTCGGCATGGATTTTCCGGAAGGCGCGCGGGTGCTGAACGTCTCCATCGATCTGGCGGTTTCGCCGGAGAGTGGCGCGGCCGACCCGCAACCGCCCGTCGAGGCGTATTTCCGCGTCATTGACGAGCCCGTCCTGCGCCTCGCCAGCGTGGACCTCGGAGTTAGCGCGGACATCTGCAGCCTCGACGAAGTGTTCGATTTCGCGCGCGATTACCTGGGTCTGCTGAAAGCGGCGGTAATCGCGGCGGGAATTGTGCCGCAGGGGCTGGAAGGGGCCGATCAGCCTTTGCCCGCGCTGCTGGCCCGTCTCGCCGGTCCGGGGCGCGGAATCGAGCTGGTAAGCCGCGTCCGCGATATTCCAAAGGGTTCCCGCCTGGCGGTCTCCACCAACCTGCTGGCGTGCCTCATCTCCGTTTGCATGCGCGCGACGAACCAGATTCACTCGCTTACCGGCGGACTAGCGGAACGCGATCGCCGCCTCGTCGCGGCGCGCGCGATCCTTGGCGAGTGGCTTGGCGGGTCGGGAGGCGGATGGCAGGATTCCGGCGGGTTGTGGCCCGGCATCAAAATGATCGAAGGCGCGTGCGCCGCCGAGGGTGACCCCGAGTACGGCGTCAGCCGTGGCCGCCTGTTGCCGCAACACCATGTGCTCGATTCCAGTGAGGTCGGCGACGAAACGCGCCGCCGGCTTCAGGACAGCCTCGTGCTGGTGCACGGCGGTATGGCCCAGGATGTCGGCCCCATTCTCGAGATGGTCACGGAGAAATACCTGCTGCGTTCGGAAGCCGAATGGCGCGGCCGGCAGGAAGCGATCCGCATATTCGACGAGATCGTCGGCCTGCTGCGCTCCGGCGCGGTCGACCGCCTGGGAGAAGCGACACAGCGCAATTTCTTCGGCCCTCTTCAGACCATCATTCCCTGGGCATCGAACCTCTACACGGAAACGATCATCGAGCGCATCTCCGGCGCGATGGGAGAGGCCTTTCGCGGGTTCTGGATGCTCGGCGGAATGTCCGGCGGCGGAATGGGCTTCATCTTCCGCCCTGAAGACCAGCAGCGCGGGCGTGGGCGGTTGCGGGACATCATGCTCGATACCAAGCGCGGCCTCGAACGCGCCGTGCCCTTTGCCATGGATCCGGTGGTGTATGACTTCCGAATTAACGATCGCGGGACGGAGGCCGGATTCTTCGAAGGCGCCGACGCGCTGATGCCCGCCGAATATTACCGTTTCGTCGTGCCCGGGCTGTTGCGCCTGGAGCCGCGCCTGCTGCCTGCATCGCGGCGCGCGGAACTGGATCATTTCGGCGAAGCCTGCCGGACCGTTCCCGAACTGGCCGGCATGGTCCACGACGTGTTCGAGCACCTGATGCCGCGCGCATCCGCCGCCGCAAACGGAAACCGCACTCTGGCGCAGTTGCTCGAGGAGAACGGCTTCGATCGCATCCAGCATGAGCGGATCCAGGCCGACCTGCGGGCCGGCCGAATCGGTCTGGCGCAGAACCGCCTGCCCGCCAGCAGCCGCATCGAAGACGTGGGGGCTGGTGATCTGGCGGGGTATTCCGAGATTCCGCAGTCCGCGGCGAAAACGGGGCGGGAGGCGCTGGCCCGCGGCGAAGTCGCCGTGCTCACTCTCGCCGCGGGGGCCGGAACGCGCTGGACCCGCGGCGCGGGTGTAGTCAAGGCGCTGAATCCGTTTTGCCGCTTCGCCGGGCGCTACCGCAGCTTTATCGAAGTGCACCTGGCAAAGAACCGCCGCACGTCCCGGCTCGCGGGCGCTCCCCTTCCGCATGTCATTACCACCAGCTGGCTGACGCACGACGCCGTTGCGCAGTATGTCGGCGATCTCGGTTACGAAGGACCGCTGTATCTCTCGCCCGGCCGCAGCGTCGGTCTTCGGCTTGTCCCCATGGCGCGCGATCTGCGGTTCGCCTGGCAGGAGATGCCGCAGCAGATCCTCGACGAGCAGAGGCAGAAGGTCCGCGAGAGCCTGCAGGCCGCCCTCATCGGCTGGGCGGAGCAGGCGGGCGAAGGCAGCGACTACACGGACAACCTTCCTGGGCAGTGCCTGCACCCTACCGGACACTGGTACGAGCTGCCGAACATGCTGCGCAACGGCGTGCTCGCGCGCATGCTCGAGGAGCGGCGCGCGCTGCGCTGGCTGATGCTGCACAATATCGACACGGTTGGCGCGGACGTCGATCCCGCGCTTCTCGGCTGGCACATCGAACAGGGCGCCGTCATGAGCGTTGAAGCCATCGCCCGCCAGTTCGACGATCGCGGCGGCGGCATCGCCCGCGTGGACGGGCGCGTGCGCATCGTGGAGGGTCTGGCGCTGCCCGGCGAAGAGATCGAGTCACGCCTCGCTTACTACAACAGCAACACCATGTGGATCGACATCGATCGCGTGCTCGCGTTTTTCGAACTCGGCCGCGGAGATCTGGGCGATGAGGCCAGAGTTACGGCGGCCGTGCGCCGGGCTTCCGCGCGCGTGCCCACTTACATCACGATCAAGGATGTAAAGAAGCGCTGGGGCAAAGGCCAGGAGGACATCTTTCCCGTTTCGCAGTTCGAAAAGCTCTGGGGCGATATGACCGCGCTCCCCGAGCTGGACTGCCGCTTCGTGGTGGTCCCGCGGACGCGAGGACAGCAGCTGAAAGAACCGGCGCAGCTCGACGGCTGGCTGCGCGACGGCTCGGCGGCGTACGTCGATTCATTATGCGCGTGGGATTGACATCTCCACATCGAGAGATCATACTCCAGATATGGAGTTACGAGCGCGCCGGCGTGCGGCGCGCGAACCCGAGTTGCCGCTGGTCCCGCCGGACCGCCGCGGCGAGCCCGCCGTTCGCCGCGAAATGTCCGGTCCGGCCATGCGGACCTTCCTCAACGTGGCGGAAGCCTGGCAGCTGAACGGCGAGCAACAGCGTGCTCTTCTGGGGTGGCCTCCCGAATCGACTTTCTACAAGTACAAGTCAGGTCACGTCGGGGTCCTGTCGTACGACACCTTAGTGCGCATCTCGCTGGTCCTCGGCATTTTCAAGGCATTGCGAATCCTCTATCCGGACAAAGAGATGGCTGATCGCTGGGTTACTCTGCCAAACAGCAACGAGCTGTTTGGTGGCAGGACGGCGCTCGATCTGATGATGGCCGGCGGCATCGACGGGCTCCACCAGGTACGCCGTCTGCTCGACGCCCGGCGGGGCGGCTGGAACTGAAGCGCCGCTACGAGCCTCCGGTCCGGCGCGTTCGCCTGCGCGATACCTGCCGTCTCGTGCCCACCCTGTACCCTTCGCAGGGCATATTCGACGACGTGGCCAGCCCCGAGGACCTGCCGCTCATCTTCGACCTCGAGAGCTGGACCAATGACCGCATCTCCACCGAGCTCGGGACGCTGCACCGCATTCCGCCCGACGAATGGGTCACGAGCAAGCCGATGGCCAGCGTCGTCATGGCGGCGTTCTGCCACCCGCGCCCCACCGGCGGGCGATTCAACGGCCCGGAACGCGGTGCGTGGTACGCGGGCACGCAACTCGACACCGCGCACGCGGAGGTGATCTACCACCGCGGCCGCGAACTGGCTGAGGTCGGAGTGACCGAAGCGCGGCTGCAGATGAGGCTCTACCTGGCCGATTTCAGCGCGGAGTTCCACGATATCCGCGAGAACACAGCGCAGAATCGGCCATTCCACGACCCGGTCAGCTATGCCGATTCGCAGGCGCTGGGGTTGCGGCTGCTGGCCGAACGCTCGAACGGCATCCTGTATCGCAGCGTGCGGCTGGCCGGCGGCGAGTGCGTCTGCTGCTTCCGGCCGAAGCTGGTCGGCAACGTGCGCGCGGACCGGCACTTCGAGTACCGGTGGTCGGGCGCGGGCGCGCCGCCCGCGATTCTCATGCTGTAAGCGTGAACACCAGCTCTTCCATGACCACCCGGTCGTCCGGGCGGGCATCGCGCAGGGCGCGGTCGGCATGGAAGACCTTCTCGACCGCGAACTGCAGCTTCTGCCGTGGGAACGCCGATACCGTTTGCGCGATCTGATCGGCGCGGTCGCGCCACATACGGATTCCCTGGCGCGTGAACCACGCCTGAATCTGCTGCGAGCTGCGCAGGTTCGCGTCCTGTGCGACCAGCGCCAGCCGGAACTGCGTGGCCAGGAAGGTGAGCGCCAGCGGGAGATACTCGCCCTCGCGAAGGAGCGTGTCCAGCGCTTCGAGAGAGCGGCGGCGGTCGCCGCGAGCCAGCGCATTTACCAGGGCGAAGATTGTTGTCTCCTGAGCGTCGGGCACGAGCCGTGCGATGTCCTCGACCGTGACTCGGCGCTGCGTGCCGGCGTACAGCGCGAGCTTCTCGATTTCGCTGGCAATGCGCGCAGCGTCCCCGGCGAGCGCTTCGACGAGCATGCCTAACTCCGCCGCGCCGAGCTGCAGCCCTGCTTCGCGCGCCAGATCCTGCGCGAGGCGGCGCGCCGCATCGATGGTATAGCGGCGGAACTCCACCACGTTGGGGATGGCGGACCAGAACTTTTCGACCCGCTCGAGCTTCGCTTTGTCCTCTCCGTCGAAATCGTACCGCTGGCAGTCGAACACCAGCACAACGCCGGGGTTGGGGTCGCGCAGATACGAGGCGAGTTCGAGCAGCGCGGAGTTGTCCTCATCGGCGGCGCGACCCCGGGGCAGCGGCGCTTCCGCCGATGCGGCCCAGATGACGCGGCGCGGCGCAAACAGCGAGAACGAGCGCGCATCGTCCAGCACAGCGGCCACGGTGGTTTCGTCGAGATCCACGCGGGTAATTCCGTCGGCGCGTTCTTCGGGCGTCAGCGCGCGTTCGATCAGAGCGCGGCGGCAGCGGTCGCGCTCGAACGCGTCGGGCCCGATGAAGAGGTACGCGGCCGCGGGTGGCTGTTTCGCCAGGCTGCGAACAAACGATTCGGGACTCAAAACTTCTCCAGAATGCCGCTGACGATTTCGCGCGCGGCATCGCCGCTCAGACGCGCGAGCGCGGCGGGGCTTTCATCGAAGTAGTGTTGCGGATTCACGGCCACCTCGTACTGTTCGCGCAGCACGAACGACGGCCGCGAGTACAGTTCCTTACCGGCGCGGTCGTACAGGTAGACCTGAAGCGTAACCATCATCTCGACGCCGGTTGCGCGGCCGCTGGTCTGGTCCGTAACGATGGGATACGCGAAGTAGTTCGTAATCGCGCCCTTCACCACCGCGTCGGCCTCTTTGGGGTCGGCGACCACGGTATAGCGCGTACGCGAGATGAACTCGCGCGAGATGGCTTCCGGGATCTGGTCGGTGAGCTGATACTCGGCGGTGACGTTACTCCACGCGGGAACGGCGATGGTCTTAATGTTCTTCGGGAGCAGGTCGGCGTGGCCGGCGACGTGATACCCGCAGCCGGTGAGCAGCATGCAGGCCGCGAGCGCCCCAAACTTAGAGCAGCTCACGGAGGACCTCCACGGCGTTCTCCGCGGTGATGCGCAGGTTATCGGCGACCATCCAGAACCAGTACGCGCGGGGGTTGTTGCGGTCAGGCGCGATCGGGCCGAGGGTGATCCCGCCCTGACCGGCGACGCCCACATTGGTCGGCGGCTCCTCGCGCACATCGATGTCGGGGGCGCCGAGATCGGAGAGGTTAGGGGCGTTCTCGAACTCGGCCCAGATGCTCATGCTGTATCCGTGGAACACGGGCGCCTGGATCAGACGCAGCGAGGGCAACTGGCCGGTGCGCAGCAGCGTGGCGAGGTTGCGGTCGATACGCTCTTCGACGGAGGCCAGGCTCTCCGGCGCGTCCTCGCCCCAGGCGGCCAGCATGTTGAAGCTGACCTGAGCGTCGTACACGTCCTTGTTGAGTGGCTTGAACGAGAGCAGTCCCACCGTTTGCTGCTGGAGCTCGTCGAGCCCGCGCTGACCTCGCTCGCTCGCCGGCTCGTAAACGGTAACGACGGCGCGTCCTGGCGCGGCGGTTTCACTAAGGCGCGAGAAGAACCGCGCCAGGGCGATGGCCGCGGGGTGCGCGATGACGTCGATTGCGCCCTCGGTGCGCTCGATCGGCTCGCTGACCGCGAGCGGCGCGCGCAGCAGAGCGGCGGGCTCGTCTTCCAGCGCGCCTGTCGCGTCGACGATCTGCGCCAGCGTTCCCGCTTTGCGGATCAGCTCGAGTGTGCGGCGCGATGAAGCGGGCGAACCGCAGAGCACTACAACGTCGGCATCCGTCACGGCGTCGGACTGAAGATCGGCCATGACCACCGCTTCAGCGTCATCCTCGGTGAGCAACTTCGATTCACCCTCGCTGCTGGCGACCAGGGTGACGGAGGCCTCGATCTCGCCGCCGCGGAGCAGTTCGCGCACCTCGCGCCCGAGCAGCGTCTCGCTGCCCACGATGGCGATGGTTATGTTATCCAATCTGCTGCTCCGAAGGCCGGGGACTCGGCGTCCCGTGCCCGTGTCCGCGACCGCGCGTGATGCGGCGCACAACGCCGGCGATGCGCAGGGCGATGCCGGTAGCGACATAAGCGGCGGCGAGCGCGAGAAGGAACGGCTGGCCGAAGTTCCAGGTCAGGTAAATGGCCACGGCGATTGGAATGAGCGTGACCGGAGATCTCGGCTTGAGCAGGTTGACTTCTTTAAAGCTGGGATAGCGCCAGGTGCTGACCATCAGGAATGAGAGCAGGAACAGCAGAGCCATCCACGCCCAGGCGTACGGCCACCACAGGATCGGCGTTGCGCCGGAGGCGAAGACAATGGCCGCCACCAGCGCCGCGCCGGCGGGTATCGGGAGCCCGACGAAGTACTTGCGGTCCGGCCGCCCCGGATTCTTGGGAACCGGGTTCTTTTGAATGTTGAAGCGCGCCAGGCGCAGAGCGCCGCATGTGAGGAACAGGAAGGCGATCAGGTACCCGATCCGATGATCGTGGACGGCGAACTGGATGCCCCAGGCGAAAGCGAGGACAGCGGGGGCAACGCCGAAGGTGATCACATCGGCAAGGGAGTCGAGCTCGCGGCCAAAATCGCTGGTGGTGTTGGTCATGCGCGCGATGCGGCCGTCGAGGCCGTCGAGCACGAATGCGGCGCCGATGGCTTTGGCAGCGGTCTCGAAGTCGCCGTTCGGGCCGGTATTGCCGGCCGCCACGGCGAGCGCCCCCTGGAACGCGCGCATGATGGCGAGGAAGCCGAGAAAGATGTTTCCCGAAGTGAAGAGGCTGGGCAGCACGTACGCCGCGCGAGGCGGGCGGCGGCGGCCGTCGACGTCGCGCTGTCCAGGGAAACGGAACGCCCCCATTCAGGCCTGCTTCCTTCGTGCGATGATGCTGCTGCCCGCGCGGACGCGCTCGCGGACAGCCACGGCGATGTCCCACTCCGGGCCGAAAAAGACGTCGACGCGCGAACCAAACTTGATAAGGCCGATGCGCTCACCGGCGCCCACCGTGTCGCCCGGCTTCTTCCAGAAGACGATGCGGCGGGCGATGAGCCCGGCGATCTGTTTGAACACCACGCGAGTGCTGTCGCCCTCGACGGTGACGACGTTCTGCTCGTTGCGTGTGCTCGCGACCTCGCGGCTGGCGACGAGAAACTCGCCGTGACTGTACTTCACGTCGGCGATGCGCCCGGCGATCGGCGTACGGTTCACGTGAACGTCGAAGATGTTGAGGAAGATACTGACGCGTGTCAGTCCGGCGTCGCTGGCGACAGAGACCACGCGGCCATCAGCGGGCGAGACGGCGACCGGACCGTCGGGGATGGCGCGGTCGGGATCGCGGAAGAAGTACAGGCAGAACATGGCCAGGACGAACAGCGGCAGGGCCAGAATGGGGGAGAGCAGGTACGCGAGAACCAGGCCCGCGGCGAGCAGAGCAAGGGCGTAGTAGATGCCGTCGCGGACCATTCCGTACTTAAGTTTCTCATGTGGGGTGAGCAGGGCAGGCGGTGCCGGGCGCCTGCCCATGCCGCGCGGCCGCTAGAACTGCAAGCGGCCGGAGAGGACCATGACCCGGCCAGAGACCGCGGAGCCCTGGAAGGAGCCGTACGGGCTGGTCGGGGCGGAGACGGTGGAGGTGATGGAGCCGAGTCCGCCGCCGGCGACGTTGCCGCCCGGGTTCGCGAAGTTGGGATGGTTGAGCAGATTGTAGGCTTGGGCGCCGATCTGGAAGCGCATGTGTTCGGTGATAGGGAAGTTCTTGTACAGAGAGGTATCGATGTCGAAGTATCCCGGGCCGTAGAAAGAGTTGCGGGCCGCGCCCCAGGTGCTCTCGGCGCCCGCAGCCACGAAGTTGGCGGCGGTGAAGCACGGAGTATCGACGGAGCTGACGCCGCAGTGGGTCTTAACGCCCGGCAGGGGAGCGGCCATGACCGAAGCCGGCCCGTAGGAGGATGGAATCGCCGCGAGCGCCGGCGAGATCAGACCGAGCAGCGCTCCATCGACTACGCTGAACGGCGCGCCCGAGCGCGCATAGAACTTGCTCGCCAGCGTCCAGTTGCCAAGCAGGTACCCGAGCACGTGGTTGCCGGGGCGGAAGGGCATGTCCCAGGTGAAGTCCGCGACGAGGCTGTGGCGGATATCCGTGTCGGCATTGCTGTAGTTCAGCTTGATGTTCGGCGTGTTCATCGTTACGACGGAGTTAGAAAAATTAAACGGCTCGCCCGGCAGACTGGTGATCGTGTCAAGCGCGTGACTCCAGGTGTAGCCGACTTGTCCCTGGAAGCCGTAACCGTAAGTGCGGCGGAACTGCACCGAGAGGCCGTCGTAGTTGGAGTAGCCGTCGTTGGTCAGCTGAGTAACAGCCGCGAAGCGCGGATCCTTGGGCGTTGCGGGGAGTCCGCCGAAGCCGTTCGGGAACTGGCTGGCGCTATAGGCGATGTTCGGAAACGGGTTCACCATCAGCAGGTTATATCCGTGATTCCCGGCATAAGTGGCTACGAACACGTTCTTCTGGCCGAGGGGCTGTTGAATCTCAAAGCTCCATTCGGCATAAGTTGGGGAGTGGACCTGCTTTGGCGTGGAGAGGAAATTCGGCGGAGCAAATCCCGGGATCTGATTTGAAAGCTGAGTCAGGGTGGCGCCATTCGCGAAGCCGCTTTTGAAAGCGTTGTATTCGTTCAGCGCAGTCGAGTTGACCGGGTCGCCAACGGCCTGACCGCCGGAGACAGTCGCGGAGAAGATATAGGGGAAGTTGGTGAACACCGATTGCACGAGGCCGCCCGGCGGCAGGTCGGCGAAGAGGCCTCCGCCCACGCGTATGACGGTGCTGTTGGCGCCCCGCGGGCTCCACACCACGCCGACACGCGGCAGGAATTCGGCGGCATCGACGGACGCGTAGGCGTGGGAAAGGCCGGTGGTGATGCTGGAGTTATAGGCAGTGTCGGCGCCGCCCTGAAAGGCCGAGTCGGTGAAGGGTACGTTCATACGCGAGAAGCAGTTATCGAGGCAGAGGGGGTTGCCGGTGCGCTCGACCCGCAGGCCGTAAGTGACCTTCAGATTGCTGGAAGCGTTCCATTCGTCCTGCGCGTAGAAACCGATGTTATACAGGCGGATGTGAACATTCGTCACCGGTGCAAAGCTCTGGGTATAGAACGATCCGGTGTTTGGATTCGTGACGCCATCGACAAAGTCCGTTACGTTGAAGAACGTGTAAGTTCCGTGTGCGTTCTCCTGGGGGGCGAAGTCGGCCACGCGATTCTTGCGGAAATTCACTCCGAACTTGATCGTATGGCGACCCCTGACCCAGGAGTAGTCATCGACGATACCTAGCTGACCGGAATTGCGGCCCTGCGGAAAGATGTTGAATCCGTAGTCGACGACGCCGAAAGGCTGATAACCGAAGCCCATCGGGTAATAACCACCGGGTGCACCATTGATCCCGGCATTGAGGATGTCGAAGTTGACCGGGAGTGTCTGTGCGACCTTATTCAGATCGGCGCTGCCGAAAATCGCGCTGTACCAAAGGACGGAGGCGATCAGATTGTTCACCATCGTCGCCGAGACGGTGGCGGTGTAATTGATCTGCCCTTCATACTGCGGTTGGACGCTCTGAATGTTATAAAGGTTGTCCACCACATTGGTCCCGGTGGGCTGGCGGCCGTGGTCGGTTTTGAAGCGGAAATAGACGCGGTTCTTATCGTTGATGTTCCAGTCGACGCGGTCGGTCATGAGCCATTCCGAGTTCTGGTTGGAGGCGTTGGTCGCGAAGGCATAGGCGCAGGGAACGGTCTGGCCGAAT
>DASRCB010000203.1:0-11126 GCA_035653295.1 Bryobacteraceae bacterium | reverse complement strand
GATCCTTTCGGGGGCACGGCGGGGATGACAATGACCAACACGGCGCAAGCGAGCCAGGCGGTTTCGCAACAGATCAACGGTCCCGGTGGTTATCGGTACTGCCTGAGCGTGTATGTCCGGTCTGATGTCCCACAAACGGTTTGGCTGACGCAGAGCTGCAACGGAGCGACGCTTCGGGATGAGGTGATCACGACGGGATCATGGAGGCGCTCGGCGATGTCGGGAGCCGTTTCGGGCGGAGACGGTGTCGCGTTCGGAATTCAAGTGCCCAGTGGCGCGCAGGTGCAGGTATTCGGAGCACAAGTGGAGGCGCAACCCGCGGTGGGCACGTATAAGCGGACCTCAATCAGCGGTGGTGTGTATGAGAATTGCCGATTCGACCAGGACGAATTGCAGATGACGGCAACTGCGCCGGGAGTTTACCGGTGCGCGTTGCGGATCAGAACCACGGGGCAGACGCCATGGCGACGATAGACGAACTGAAGCAGGCCGAGATTTGCGATACGCCGATATTCCTGTTCGACTTTGCACTGCCGGGCGGCGCGACGGAACACTGGAGTACGCATGCGATCACGGTGGCGGGCCAGGCTTATGTGCAACGGGTGCTGCGGCACAACGCGTTTCAACTGCGAGCCTCGCTGGACACGGCCAGCAATGGGTCCGCCGGGCTCACGGTGGTTCTCGCAAATGCCGACGGGATCTGCTCGGAGGTGGAGCAGGAATATGGATGGAAAGGCACGCGGGTCACGGTGTCGTTCGTGTTTGCCGATGCTGTGTCCGGGACGCCGACATCGGACGCGCGGGTCGTCTTTACCGGCATCGCGGACCCGGTCCAGGAGATCACGGAGAGCACCTGCCGGTTGAGCTTCGCGGATCGCATGAGTCTGCAACGGGCGTACGTTCCGCAGGTTCGGATTCAGCGGCAGTGTCCGTGGGTGTTTCCGGCAAGCGTGGAGGAGCGGCAGGAGGCGGTCAGCGGTGGCGGCAAGGGGACGTATTCACGGTATTACGCCTGCGGATATTCGGCGGACGTGCCGGGTGGGTGCGGAAACCTGGACAATGGCGCCGCGTTTCAGTCGTGTGACCATACCAGGGCGTCGTGCCAGCTGCGCGGTATGTGGGATTCCGATACCCAGAATCGCGTAACGCGGCGATTTGGAGGACTGGAATTTGTACCGTCATCGATTCTGGTGAGAAGTTATGGCGATCGGTCCTATCATTGGTCGGTGGTAAGTGACAACAAGGCTCGCTATAACGACTACGTTCCGCTGACGTATGGAACAGGGTGGTACACTCCGCCGGTTGTCTTTGCCCGTAACGATGGCAACCTGACCCGCATGGAGGTTCTGCTGGGGCTGGGGCATATTTCCGGTGTGCTGAAGGTTGTAGTGAACAACATCGAAATACCCGCGGGACAGCCGGGAACGAACATGACCGCAACCGGCTGGTTCACGATGCTCGGCAGCGGGGTGCGAGACGGGACCTTCGACCCCGATTACACAGACGGGAAGGGAAATTTCAGCGGCGATCCGTACGGCAGCATGGCATATCTTTCGGTGGTTGTGCCGAACCGAATTTCGGATGGGACGACACTACCGCATATCGACATTCTGATTCAGGGTTTGCAGTTGCAACAGTACGATACCGCAGGACACGCGACAGAGTTCGGATACACGAACAACCCCGCATGGGTGCTGCTCGACCTTCTGCGCAGGAGCGGATGGAGCTCGGAGGAGATTCATGCCGGGGCGTTCGCAACAGCCGCAGCGGTTTGTTCAACGCCGGTGCAGACAGCGGACGCGCATGGGAATCCGACAAGTGTTCCGGCTTACTCGTGCAATCTTCTCCTGACGACGCGGCGGAGCGTTGGCGACGTCATTCGGGGGATCAGAACTGCCTCCAACCTATACTTCGCCACCGGACCTGACGGAAGGCTGGAACTGCATTGTGAGGGTCCGCTTGGAAGCCAGCAGGGAGAGAAGCCGGCAGGCACGAACAGCGTGGCAGCGTCCGGGCCGGGCTGGCCGGCGTACGAGTTCGGCGATAACGCGATCTCAGGGATTCTTCGAAACGCGGACGGGAGCTCGAGTCTTCGGGTGTACTCGCGATCGATGGCGGATACGCCGAATTTCGTGAGCATCGAGTTTCAGGACGAGCTGAATGAGTACCAGCAGGACAGCCTTTCGATGTTCGATGCCGATGACGCCGCCTTGTGCGGGCAGGAGATCACCACGGCGTTGCCCGCCATCGGTTTGTCGAATTTTGCGCAGGCGGGACGGGTCGCGGCGTTGTACCTGAGTAAGTCGCTTCAGGGCAACCGCTACGTCTCGTTCTCCACGAGCTTTCGCGCCGTCTCGCTGAACCCGGGGGACCTGATCGCGATCACGTACTCGAAACAGAACTGGACGCGGCAACTCTTCCGGGTGGTGACCATTGCACCTGATCTGAACTACCGGACGGCGATTGTAACCGCGCAGATTCACGACGATCAGTGGTATGGGGACGGTCCGGGCGGCGGCAATGGCAGGCGCCAGGCGGCTTTCGATACGGGAATACCGCGGCCGCTGATCGGGTCGGTCATAACCGCAGCGGGCGACACGGAATTCGGTATTACAGAGGCGGATACACAGCGGACGGATGGGAGTGAATTCTACACGTTGTCCGCGGCGTTTACGGCGCCGAGGAAGCCAGCGCCATCCACGGCTGGAATTCCACTGGTGAGCCTTGGCGTGCAGACGAGCGCAACGGGCGGCACACTGCCCGGCGGCACGGTACGTTATTACGCCGTGAGCGCGGTCGATTCGGCGGGCAACGAAAGTCCGCTGTCCTTCCTGGTAATGGCCATGATTCCCGCTGGCGCGAGCACAAACACGGTTGAGTTACAGGGAATGAGTTTCTCGAGGGACACGGCGAGCTTCAATGTCTATCGAGGGACCAGCGGAGCCGATCTGCTGCAGATAGCCACAGGCGTACATCCGGCGCCGACGTTCACGGACACGGGGCTTCCCGCCATGGCGGTTCCGCCGCCCGATATGAACTATGATCACGCGAACTTCTATTGGCGTTATGAGCTAACGCCCGAGGCCGCGGCGGAAACGCACAGCAGCACCACCGTTGGTAACTCCGCGTTGCAGATGACGGTCAATGAGTTCAGCGGGTACCTGGTGCGGATTACCGGCGGGACAGGGGGCGCCCAGGAGCGGACGATCTCAAGCAATACGGCATCGACGCTGACCATCACCGGGTCGTGGGACACGGAGCCGGACTCAACCAGCACGTTTGCCGTAGTTGAAGCCGGATGGCGATTCGGCGCGACGGGCGCATCGGGGCCAATCAGCTTTGACGTCCCTCCTACGGCGCTGTCGTTCGTCGAGATTTGCGGCCGCTCGGCAAATGTCCGGGACGAGGAGTGTGCGATTGAAGTCTCACCCGTGACGCGCTATCTTCTGGGGGGCGGGACAGCGGACAGCGGCGTACCGGGGGCGCCAATATTCGGGCTGGACTGGGCCGGAGATGGAACTCTGGTTGTTGCCGGGATTGCTTTTCCAAGCCTCACGAACACGGCATCGATCACGTCCGGCACGTTTACGATTCACTTCTGGGATGAATTCAGTTATCCGACGCAGTACGCGGTCACGACAGCGCTGACCCCGGACACGGCGTCCCTGAGCGTCAACGGACCGGCGATTCCGAGCGGAACGTCGGTGATGCAGATTGAATCCGAGTTAGTTCAGGTCAGCAGTATTTCGCCGACGGGCGGGTTGACAATAACGCGCGGAGCTTATGGGACACAGGTGGCCCCGCACGCGACAGGAACACCGGTGTACCCGCTTGCCAGCAGCACCTTCGTGCTGCCGTTCGTCCGGAACTTTTTCGGCAGCGAGGCGAGTGGCGATTACAGCTACACCATCACAGCGCCCCACATACGGGCGGCTGCCGCGGAGCTGTTCGTGACGAACTCATTCGGCAACAGCGACGTGAGCAGGCGCAATCTTCTGGACACTCTGGATAACGGAGTTCGGACGCTGGGCGGGGGGCAGATTGCGCTGCAGATACAGGGTATTGTCGCGGTGCAGACGAGCGCCGTGCCGCCTCTCTTCGTCGACAAGAGACGTGCGATCCGCGATGTTTATGCGGTGGTTGGGCGGGCTCCGCACGGCGGCGCAGTTACTCTGAACGTGACAGTGAACGGCAACATTCTGTGTCCTCTTACGATAGCGGATGGGACAACGGTATCGGGTAGTGTGGACGGCTTCGGACTGGGCCCAATCGATGAGGGCGCCGAAATCAATATTGATGTCACCTCGGTGCCAGGCGGGGCGGATGACGTGACCGCGAGCGACCTGACCGTAATGATCCGGTTCTGAGCCATGGAGGCGCTACTTCAGAAACTTCAGCCGGATCGCGACCTGCAGTGTTACTTCCTGACTCCGTCGGCGATCGCCGCGCTAAGCGGGGCCAGCGCCGACGGCTTTACGATTTCGGGAACATGGCGGCAGCAGTTCGACTGGGCAGTGCTGGAATGGAATCGCGACAACGTCTTCGAGCACCCGCCGTTCCGCAATCTGCCGGATGGCGATCTGAGCGGCGTCGTGCTGTCGTACCGCGAATCGCGGCAGAACTGCATTGCCTTCGACTCAGACGTTTACCCCACCGTTGACTGGCCGTACCTGCGCGTCTTTGTGGATACCGGCGCGGGCGACGAGGTTTATTGGGCGCCGCTGGCAGACTACTCGTGCCCCGCAGACGGAGAGGTAGAACCGGCCACAATCGAACTGACGCTGACCGGCACGGCGACGGGAAACGATTACGTTGGATTTTCGTTTCTGGACCAGCACTACACGCATCAGCTTTATGGCGACGACACGCTGGAGAAGACGATCAGCGCGCTGGCCGATGCGGTAAACGCGTTTTCGCACATCATGACGGCCGTGGTCACGGGGCCGACGACAATCCAACTTTCGTACATGGGTACGTCGGGGAAAGCCGGCGCGAACGGCAATCGCGTTGGCGTGTATACGTATGTGTCCGGGTCAAAATCGGAGAAGTGGGACAAGACCAGTGGCCTGCTGCAGGGAGGCAAATCGCCGAGCAGTTGGGACGTTCGACTGGACTTCAGCGCCCTGAAGGACCGCGACGGGAGGACAATTCCCACCAACTCGGTGAGGAAACTTCGCTGGACGTGGGCAGCGGATATTCAAACAGGAGCATACTCGCGATCAGAGTTCCAGGTATCGGTGACGAATTGGGTGGTAAGCGGGTCCAATACCGCGTACCTCGTTAATGGCCCGAACGGGTTTCGTATTGAGGACGACGATGCTCGGATCAGATACTCGGGAAACTGGACGTCCGCAAAAGGAAACTTTTCAGGCGGCACGATTCATTTAACGCAGACCGCCGGTTCGGCACTGACCTGTACGTACCAGAGCGCGTCCGCTCACTCGCTGTATGTGGGGACACGATTAGCGTTCAATGCAGGGACGATTCAAGTCAGCGTGGATTCCGGCAGTACGCAAACGATTCAGCTGAACCTTGCCGGCGAAGATATTCTGGCGAGGAAGCGAATTGCGGAGCAGTTGCCTGCGGGCAGGCATACAGTACAAGTTCAGAGCACGACTGCGGATGGCGTCGTTTACTTCGACTTTCTCGAAGTCGTTGTGTCAACGGCCGCCCTTCCCGGTATTCCCGCAGAGCCCGTTTTGGGTATGGCTACCGATTGGGATACCGAACACTGTCTCGCTCTGGCCCCGGAGCGCACAGCGTGGATGATCCAGTCGCTGGGGTTCCATGGCCGAGTGAATCACTATGCCGGCGCGTTGTGGTTTTTCGAGCTGGTCAATCCGGAAAACGTGTACGCGACTGGAACGTTAACCTTTCTGGGAACTCCTATACCGAACTCGATAACTGCGGTACTGGTGGGGCGACAAGGCGCGCAGCCCACGACGCTCTCGCACGTGAACCTCTACGGAGATACGGCAGAGACGATCGCGAAGGCCTTCGAGCTGATCCTGAATCAGGGTTCGACGGCTGTATGGGCAAGCGCGGACGGCAATGTACTCACGCTGCAATCGCGATCGCTGGGCGGCGATGGCAATGCCATTACGATTTCAGGAGCAGGCGATTCCGGTTTGCAGGTGATCGCGTCCGGGGCGACGCTGGCGGGTGGAAAGGACGGCGCATGGCTAACGGACCTGAACGCGACGCCTCGGCTTAACCGCGCGGCACGGGACTGGTCAAAGTCGTTCTTTTCGACGCTGCATTCATATGGACTCGACTGCGTGACGGCGTTCAGCACGGAGCTGCAGTTTGGAGACGGTTCCCCAGCCGCTGGAATTGCTCAGGTCTACCCGAGCGGGAACCCTGTTTTCGTGAATACTCCGGCGCTGCAAACGAATTTCTCACCGACGAGCCGGGCTTATTGGCAGCAGGTGTATGCGGATATTGCGGCGATTCAGGACGCGAGTGGATTGACCCCGTACATCCAGTTTGGCGAAATTCAATGGTGGTACTTTCCCGATGACAAATCCGGATTGCCGTTCTACGATGCTTACACGACGTCGGCGTTCCAGGCGGCATACGGGCGCCCACTGCCCAGAATCACCGATCGTTCCACAGATCCCGCCGCGCTCTCCCAGGAGACAGCGTTCCTGCGGGGTCTCATAGCGGCGCATACGCAGGCGATAGCGCAGTTCGTTCGGGCGAGCTATGCGCACACGCGCGTCGAGGTGCTGTATCCACCGGACACGAACAATACGGCGCTGATGCAGAGCGTTAACTTCGCGTCGGATTACTGGACGCCGCAGAATCTGAGGTGCCTCAAGACGGAAAACTTCTCGTACACGGCGTCGCGGAATCTGGACGTGTGCCTGGCCTCGATGAGGACGGGCGATCAGTACGGCTTCGGGCCGAAGCAGCGCAGCCATCTGGTCGGGGATGGCGATTCCAGCACTGCATGGCAGAAAGAAGCGCGAATGGCGGAAGGGCTCGGATACGAGTCGGTGGTGCTCTTCGCGCTCGACCAGATGTGCCTGCTGGGCCACCGGCTGCCGCTTCCGGCAGGCGTTCGGAGAAGCCAGCAGAGCGGCTGAGCGCCAGCAGGCGATAATTCATCTGTAGTGATTTCCGTCCAGAACGTCTCCAAAGCATATCGTCTGTACGGGCGCCAGTCGGAACGGCTTCTGCACGCCATCGCCCCGGAACGGCATCGGCGGGTGACGGATTTCTGGGCTGTTCGCGGCGTCTCCTTTCAGGTGAATCGCGGCGAAGTGGTTGCCCTGATCGGGCCCAATGGATCGGGGAAGAGCACGTTACTGCAGATCGTCGCCGGGATTCTGCAACCAACTTCGGGGCGGGTGTTAACCGAAGGTCGGATCGCCTCGCTCCTCGAACTCGGCGCGGGTTTTAATCCCGAGTTCACCGGCCGAGAAAACGTTTATCTGAACGGCGAGATCATGGGCATACGGCGCGCGGAGATGACGCGCCTCTTTGCCCGTATCGAGGAGTTTGCCGGCATCGGTCAGTTCATGGATCGTCCGGTCCGGGAATACTCGTCGGGCATGTACGTACGGCTCGCGTTCGCGGCGGCGATTCATGTGCAGCCGGACATTCTGATCGTGGACGAGGCATTGGCAGTGGGCGATGCCGCGTTCTCTGTCCGGTGCGTCCGCAAGTTCGAGGAGCTCACCGGCCAGGGAGTGACCGTTCTGCTGGTCTCACACGATCTGGGCCTGGTGAAGCGCCTCGCGCATCGAGCGATATTCCTTCTGAACGGCGAAGTGCAGATATCAGGCACTCCCTCCGAAGCGGCCAACCAGTACATTGCGTTTGCCCTGCGGCGCGATACGGCGGCCGAGAATGGCCCGGCAGCCGATCTGAGTAATTCCGTGCGGCACGGAGATGGCGCCAGCCGGATCACGGGCATCGACGTCATGGACGCGAACCTTCGCTCCTGCAGGTCATTCGTATCCGGCGATCCCATGCACATCCGCGTTGGCGTGCGTTTCAGGACCAATGTCGTCAACCCTGTTTTCGGCATTCTCATTCGTAATCGGCTGGGGGTGGATGCGTTCGGAACAAACACCCGAGTGGAGGGCAGGGAACTCGGAGCAGTCGCGGCCGGGGATCAGGTCGAAGTAGAATTCAGTTTTCCCTGCATGCTGGCTCAACACGAATACACGCTCACCGTGGCTTCGCAGTACCCGGACGGCACGGCTCAGGACTGGATCGACGACGCGCTGACGTTTCGGGTGTCGAGCGCTCGGGCGACGGCGGGGATTCTTAGCGTGCACACGGACGTACACTGTTCCGTTCACCGGAACGGCGAGGCGCCCGCCGAATGATCTACGTTGTCGTTATTGCCATCGTCGTCCTGGCGCTGCTGGCCACAGCGATTTACAAGTCGCTGGCGGTCCGAAACAGGGCCGACTTCCTCGTAGCCGGCAGGAAACTGGCGTGGCCCGTTCTGGTGTTCACGCTCCTGTCCTCCTGGATTGGCGCGGGCAGCCTTTTTGCCGGCGGGGAAAACGCTTATCGCAACGGGTTCGCCGCACTCTGGCAGCCGGCGGGCGGCTGGCTGGGCCTGGTCGTGATCTGGTTTATCGCGGGCCGTGCGCGGCGGTTCGCACAGTTCACTGTTCCGGATCTGCTGGAGGCGAGATACAACACCGTGGCGCGAGTGATGGCCACAGTGGCGATCGTGATCGCATATACGGTCATCACCAGCTATCAATTCAAGGGCGGCGGCGACGTTCTGCACCTCATCTTCCCCGGTCTGGACAGGCGGAACGGCATGTACATCATCGCTGCGTTCGTCATCATCTTTACGGCGGCGGCCGGAATGGCGTCCATCGCGTACACGGATCTGATCATCGGCAGCATGGTGACGGTCATCGTCGTAATCGCCGTGCCGGTTCTGCTTACGCGCGCAGGCGGCTGGGGACACGTCAGGGCTGCGCTTCCGGCCACACATTTCCAGGTTCTGGGTAACGTGACCCTGTGGCAAGCGCTGGGATGGCTGATTCCAACCATGCTTCTGCTGGTGGGTAATCAAAGCATGTACCAGAAATTCTTCTCAGCCCGATCGGAGCGTGATGCGCGCTATGCGGTTTATGGCTGGATCGCGGGCACTCTCCTGCTGGAAACACTGCTGATCACTCTGGCGGTGATTGGCTCGAGTGTTTTTCACACGGAAAATCCGCGGGAAATCATTCCTCTTACAGCGCGCGAGGGTCTGCCGGCGTTGCTTGGCGCGCTTCTCCTGGGCGGCGTATTCGCGAAGGTAATCTCGACGGCGAACAACTATCTGTTCTCACCGGCAACGAACCTCATTCAGGATGTTTACCTGCGCTTCATCGATCGCCACGCGTCCGAAAAGCGGACGCTCATCGCCTCGCGCGTGATCGTCGTGCTGCTGGGCGTTTTCGCCTTCCTGCTGGCCACCCAATTCGAATCGGTGCTCAATGCCGCGGTCTACGCGTACACGATTTACGGGACTGCCGTTACACCCGCAGTGCTTGCAGTCTTTCTCTGGAAGAGAGCCACCACGGCAGGAGCGATCACGTCGATAGTCGCGGGAACGGTGGTTACGCTGGCGTGTAACGTCTTTCAATACCCCGCCGACCAGGCTGTCTATCCGGCTGTCGCGGCATCGGTAGTTTGCCTCATTGCGGTGAGTTATCTGACGCCGCCGCCGAGTCCAGCGAAAATGAAAGGCTTTTATGAGTGATATGCAGCATGTGGACGTTGCGTCCATCCAGGATGCGATCCGCGCCGAGGGTATCGACGGCTGGCTCTTCTTCGATCACCATCGGCGCGATATGCTGGCCTATCGTGTGCTGCGTTTCGAGCCCACCGGGCACGTTACGCGGCGTTGGTATTACTTTATTCCCGCACAGGGAGAAGCGCGGGGGCTCGTCCACGGGATCGAGTCACACACACTCGATTCGCTGCCCGGCCGGAAGGCAGTGTATGGCAACTGGCCTTCACAGAAAGAGGGGCTCGCCTACCTCATCGACGGAGCGCGCCGGATTGCGATGCAGTATTCGCCGATGTGCGCCATTCCTTACGTCTCGAACGTGGACGCCGGGACGATCGAGCTGGTACGCAGCCTGGGCGTGGAAATTGTGAGTTCGGCCGACCTGATCCAGCAGTTTGAGGCCACCTGGACCGACGCGCAGTACCGCAGCCATATCGAGGCCGGGAAGCTTGTGGATGAGATTCGCGGGCAGGCGTTCCGGATGATCGGCGAGCGCCTTGCAGCCGGCGCGTCCGTTGATGAGTACGCGGTCAAGGTATTCATTCGCGAGGCATTCGACCGCGCCGGCATGGTGACCGATGGAGGTCCGATTGTCGGCGTTAATGAAAACATGTCAGACCCCCACTACGAACCCGAATCGGGCACGGCCAGGCCGATCCGGGCGGGCGATGCCGTCCTCATCGACATGTGGGCGAAGTTAAACCGCGAGCATGCCGTGTATTACGACATCACCTGGACAGGGTTCTGCGGACCGTCGGTCCCGGAGAACATCGCCCGCGTTTTCGGGATCGTCCGCGAAGCGCGCGACCGAGCCGTGGATACCGTCCGGACGGCGGTGGCCAGCGGCCGTTTGCTTCGTGGCTTCGAGGTTGACGATGCCGCGCGGGGCTGGATCGCAGGGCAGGGCTACGGAGAGTATTTCATACACCGCACCGGCCACTCCATCGGAGAGGACGTACACGGGACGGGCGCGAACATGGACAATTTCGAAACGCACGATGTGCGCCGGGTGATCGCGAACACCTGCTTTTCGGTGGAACCGGGGGTTTATCTGCCGGAGTTCGGGATACGTTCCGAAGTCAACGTATTCGTGGGCTCCGGTGAGGCGCAGGTGACCGGCGAGGCGCAGCAGGAGATGGTCCGCATCGGCGCCTGATGTAATCCCCGATTAACAAAGCCGCTCATTCATATATCGGCGCAATCGAAATTTTCGATTGGACCCCCGACGGCCGCGAATCTAGCCTGAGATATGGCTACCTTTGTGACCGAACCAGCGGCTTCTCAGATCAGCCTCCTGCACCGGATCAGCAGCATTGTTAGTTCCGAGCTCTCGCTCGACGAGATGCTGGGCGAAATCGTCGGCCTGACCGTC
>DASRCB010000202.1:0-29324 GCA_035653295.1 Bryobacteraceae bacterium | reverse complement strand
CCGGTTGGCCGGTCGCCTCCGCTCGACCGCTGCCAACCGATCCCGTTCCGGCGATGTCCGACTGGTTCCCCAGGACGCGCGCCGTGAACGGAATGCCGGACTCCCAGGTGATGCCGCCGCTCAGAATCCAGTTGCGCATGTACCAGCGGCGTTGGGGTCCGGACGGCGACTCGAGCACGTAATTCAGATTAAGGACGTGCCGGCGATCGAAGCTGGACAGTCCCCGCTCGGCGGCGAGATCCATGAAGTTCTGGGCCACGACCACGGCGCCTCCACCTATCGTGGAGGCGTCATCGATCGACTTGGAGTACGTATAGAGCGCGTTCACAGACATGCCCCGCGCGAAGCGCCGGACGGCGCGGAGCTGAAGCGCGTTGTAGCTGGAGTTGCCGACCGAGTTGTCATAGATAAACCCGACCGCGTTTCCGAGCAGGCGCCGCTGCTCGGCGGTGAGCGGCGAGCCGGGCAGCGCGCTGTTGGGCATGGTCTGAACATCGAGGTCGGTGCCTTTCGTACCCAGATACCCGGCTTCGAACACCAGCGATTGCATCGGGCTGTACTGGACTGTGAAGTTCCACGTCTGCGCATAACCCGGGAGGTAGTTCTCGGCGACTGCGTACGTATTGGTAATCGCCTTCAGAGGTGTAATCGCGAACCCGTTCTGGATGGTCAGAGGCGCGGCCAGGCTCGTTACAAGCGAGCCGGTGTTGGCGAACGGCGGCTGCGCTGCGAGCTGCGCAGGAAACTGCGAGTAGATGGAGCCGTTATAAAAGATGCCGTAACCCGAGCGGACAATCAGTTCCCTGTCCTTGAAGGGCCTCCACGCGATAGCCACACGGGGAGAGAACAGATGCGGATCAGGGTTGATCAGGGCCGCCGGAACTCCTGCCTGCGCCGGAGTGACCACCGTCGCACTCGTGAATTCCGGCCCAACGGCCAGGTTGGCCATGTGTCCGTATTTTTCCGAGTACGGCTCGAAGAATTCGTAGCGCAAGCCGAGGTTCAGAGTAATTGACGGCGTGATCTTCCAGTCGTCCATGATGTAGCCGTCGGCGGCCCATGACCGGAAGTAAGTGCTGGTGTCGCCGAAACGGATCGAGCTGGATTGCGGATAGCCGAGCAGGAAGTCGGCGAAATCGAAGCCGGTTCCCGGGATTGGCTGGCCCTGGGCATCGAACGCGCTCGTGAGCAGCCCGCTGAACGAGTAAGTGCCCCGCGCGTTCTGATCGGTGCGGCTGTTGAGCTGCATGCGGCGGTAGCCGGCGCCGAAGGTGATGGTGTGCTCTCCGCGAATGATCGTCAGCGTGTCGGTTGCGCCGGCGGTCTGGTTCGCGATGCGCACAGGGCTGGCGTCGGTGAGCGCGCCGAAGTTCGTGAACGAAAGGTTCGGCGGGCCGTAGTTGATGGGCAGGTTGGATGTGCCCAGAATCCCGAGCTCGCCGGCGACATCCGGGCCGTATGCGAAGAAGGGAACCGTCTCGTTCACATTCCGGCTGAAGTTCACGCGCGCCGTGTTCAGCGCCGTCGCGGAGATGTTATGCGTCCAGCCCACGTTACCGGTGAAGCCGTAGCCGTCGGTGTTGTCGGTAAATCCGAATAACTGCGCGGTATCGCCGCTGCGGCGCTGGCCGTTGATGTTGGCGTCGACGCGGTCGCGCCGGGAGAAGTTGTGATTCAGCCGCAGGCCGAAGTTATCGGCATTGTTCGGAATCGCAGTGACGTACTGATAGTTCTGCACGAGCCCGGGCTGGTTGGGGAGCGGAATGTATGAGAGCAGGCCGACAGCTGCGGGATTGAGCATCGTGCCGGGGATCGTGTTGTTGGCGAACGGCTGGCGCGTAAGCGGATTAAAGATCTGGGCGGCAGCCTGGGAGAAGTCGCCGAGGCGCTCGGCCGCGGTTGGCACAGTAGCGGTGAAGTCCTCGGGCGTGCGTCCGCGCGTGCCGAAGTAGCTGAAGAAGAAGAACGTGCTGTCGGAATGGTACAGGTGCGGGATGGAGAGCGGTCCGCCGATCACGGCGCCGAAGCGGCTGTAGGCGTAAGCGGCTTTGGGTATGGTCTCGCCCGTGAGCGAGTACTGGCGGGCGTCGAGAGCGGAGTTATCGAGGCTGGCGAAAAGCGACCCGTGCATGCCCTGACGTCCCCGGCGCGCGCGGTTGCCGAAGGCGCCCTGGCCGGGCCGCCAGTTCCCGCGCTGACCGCCACGGCCTGCGAAACCGCCGCGACCACCGAAGCCGCCGCGACCGCCTCCGCCGAATCCACCACCGCCAAAGCCGCCGCCGGGACCGCCGAACGCTGCGCCCTGTTGTGGACTCTGACCGAAAAGGCTGGGGTTCTGGCCCTGGTCCCAGCCCATGCGGTTCTGAGAGAACAGGTCGGCGGACTGGGACTGCTGCAGCCCGCGGTCGAGCGTGCCATTCATCAGGAATGATTCGTTCGCGTCGGCGGTGTTGGTGGTGGCCGCTGGAGTGGACGCGGTGGCGGCGAGCGATTCGGCGTCGAGGGCCTGGGTTTGGTTCAGGTTGACGTTGCGGAAGCCGTTGCCATTTGCCGGCGTTGGTGCCCGCGGTTCTGCCTGAGGCTGCTGTGGGGCGGAGGCGACGATGGTGTTGAGGTTGACCTCGAGCGGCGCCGCGGCCACTGTGATGGTCCGGTGGATGGGCGCGAGGGCGAGCATTTCGGCGTCCAGCGTCCAGGTTCCGGGGGCCACCTGGTCAAATTCGTAACGGCCGTTTTCGTCGGTGGTGGTGGTCAGTTTTTGAGCGCCCTGGGTCGCGGTGATCGTCGCGCCGGGGATGGGGAGTCCGTTCGAGCGGAGGATGCCGGTGACGGTGGATTGGGCGAAAGCAGGGGCAAGCGACAACGCGAGCGCCAGGACCAGGGCGGGCTGAGAGCCCGCCGCAGGCCGAGGGCCTGCCCCCCAAAAGGCGCTGCGCATGGCGCTAGGAGGTGGCGCGCTTCGCGGTGAAGGTGCGATTCATGCCGCCGCCTCGGCGACCGCCGCCGCCTTCGCGACCTTCGCCGTTTCCGCCGCCATTCGGGCGCTGGAAGCTGCGGGTGAATTCGATGGAGTTGCCGTCCTCGGAGACCGTGCCCTTGTAGTTGATCGTCACTTCACGATCTCCGAAGGTCATCTTCTGATTAAACGAGATGTTGTTGCCGTCCACCTTGCCGTCGCTGATATCGGTGTCGCCGCGAGGCGTGGTCATGGTTCCGGTGAGTTGGTCGCCGTTGACGGCGAAGTTGAACGTGATTTCGTGGGACTGGCCGTCGCGGCCCTGCATCTGGGCCGTCCACTTGCCACTTACGTCGGCAGCGGAGGCCAGCGCGGCCGTGAGCGCCAGAATACCGGCGATGCACAGTGTTCGCATATATCTATGGTGACGGCGCCGCGCCGGGGCGGGCGTAAGAGTTTGTAACCTGTAGAAATCTTTACATCATAGCGACCGGCGGCGCGGGGTCTTCGGGGCGTCCGGCATTGGCCAGCGGAACGCGGATCATCACGAAAATGATGATTGCCAGACCGATGAGGCCAGTGAACCACATGTCGCCGAAGTCGATGTGCCAGAGCTTGTGGTTGGTGCCGACGATGGCGGCGATCACCAGGCCGCAGAGGGCTTCGCCGGCGATCAGGCCGGAAGCGGTGAGGACCCCGGCGTTGTCGACGCGCGCCTTCTGCGCTTCGTTGAAGCCGCGGCGGTCGCGAGCTTTATCGGTGAACCAGCGGACCACGCCGCCGACGAAGATGGCGAATGTGGTTTCGAGCGGCAGGTACATCCCAACCGAGAAAAGCATCGGGCTGCGGACTTCGATGAGGATCATGGCGAAGCCCATCAGGATTCCGACCACGACCAGGGGCCAGGCCATGTTGCCGCCCACGATGCCCTGGGCGAGCATGGCCATCAGACCGGCCTGCGGCGCGGGCAGAGCGGCGCTGCCGAAGTGGTAAGCCTTGTCGAGGATCATCAGCGGGAAGAAGAGAACCAGCGAGGCGACGATGATGCCGAGAATGTCGCCGATCTGCATCAGCGCGGGCGTGCCGCCGAGGATATGGCCGGCCTTGAGATCCTGAAGCATTTCGCCCGCGACGGCCGAGGAGACGCATACGACTGCCGCGACTCCGAGCACGGCCGCAACGCCACCCGCGCCGGCGACGCCGAGCGCGATCATCAGCAACGCGGCAACGACCAGCGTGCATAGAGTGAGGCCGGACACCGGGTTATTCGAAGAGCCGATCATGCCGACCAGGTTGCCGGAGACTGCGGCGAAGAAGAAACCGAGGACGACCATTACCGCGGCCGCGACGATCGCTCCAGCGATTACGGTGCCGGCTGTGAGGTTATGCGCGCCGGAGATGAAGAAGTAATAGAGCGCGATCATGGCGATGAACACAAGGCCGACGCCCGCGAAGACGACTTTGGCGTTCAGGTCACGCTCTGTGCGCGTCGTCGCCTGGTGCGCTTCGGCGGATTTTTTCAGGTCGGAGATGGAACGGCGGATGCCAGCGAGCAACTGGCGGCGCATGCGGAACAGAGTGAACCCGGCGCCGACGAGCATGCCTCCGACGGAGATAGGCCGCACGATGGAATACCAGACGCTGAAGGCGACGCCGCCCCAGTAGCCTGCGGGCGTGGCGCCGGGGGCCGCGGCCGGAAGGGTCGGGCCGAGGAAATAGATCAGCAGCGGTACCAAGAGGCCCCAGGCGAGGACGCCGCCCGCGAAGTTGAGTGCGGCGAGGCGCGGTCCGATGATGAATCCTACGCCAAGGTATGCCGGGCTGATGGCGGGTGAGGTGAAGGTGGTCATGCCGCCGGTCGCGACGGTGGGCGCCGCGGCGCCGCGTCCGAGGCGGAGGCCGGTCGCCATTTTGGGGATGTTCACCAGAGTGGTCAGCGTGTACCAGAAGAGGTTGATCTGGGACAGGAAGTACATGAACGCGCCGAAGCCCATGTTGGCGAACAGAATTTTGGCGGCGCGCGAACCCTGCTGGCCGGCTTTGTGGATCTCGGCGGCGGCGACGGATTCCGGGAAGGGGAGCTCGGGATCTTCCACCATGATGCGGCGCAGCAGGGTAACAAAGAGGATGCCCAGCAGTCCGCCGATCATCATCAGCGCGACGGCCTGCCAGTAGTTTTGTTTGCTGAGGCCGGGCCACAGTCCGGCGAGGACGAACGCGGGAATCGTGAACACGGCTCCGGCGGCGACGGATTCCCCGATTGCCCCGATGGTGCGGGCGATGTTCTCCTCGAGCAGCGATCCGCGCATGATGCGCAGGATGGACATACCGATCACGGCGGCCGGGTAAGTGGCGGCGATGGTCATGCCGGCGCGCAGCCCGAGGTAGGCGTTGGCCGCGCCGAGAATGCCGGTCATGATCATGCCCAGCAGGACGGCGCGGAACGTGAATTCCCGCATTTGCACGTTTTCGGGTACGAAGGGACGGTGCTTCGTCGGAGTCATCGGTTCAAATCATAACAGCGGGTAGGCGGGAGTTTCACGGGAACTCGCGGCGGAGCGCACCGACGGAGCGGAAGGTGGCCCGGCCCATTTGGGTTCCTTTTGGCGCGAAGTCGCGGGGGCTGTGGTTGTGGCGGTTGCGGCGACTACGGTGGCCTCGCGCTCGGCTTCTTGCCGGCGCTGCGCTTCGGCGCGGCGCGCTTTCTGCATGGCTTCGAGCCTCGACCAGGCGCGGTTGCGCTCGCGGCGGTATGCGGCGGCGTACTTCTGGAATCTCGCGACCTCATCGCAGGTGAGGTGCGCGGCGGTGGCCCAGGGCTTGCGGTCCTCCTCGATGTTCTGGATCTTTTGCGCCAGCCAGGCGTTCTGAGCGATTTCGGTGCGCCGCTCCCGCCATTCGGCGAGGGCGATGGAATCGACGAGCAGCCTTTCGGCATCATCGGCCGGCTGAAAGCGCGTGACCAGGGCGGCGTGGAGGGCCTCGAAGTCGGCCGGGTTCTCCCATGGCAGCAGGATTTGATTGGATGTGAGGCCGAACTTCAGCGCGTTCTGGCTGGAGGCGGCTTTGCCTTGGGCGGTGCGAGGGCCGGTAGAGGCCTGGGCGTTTTTCTGATTCGCGGTGATTTGGGCTGCGGTTGACATGCGAGTCGTTTCCCCTTTTCTGCCTGGATCTTATCGAACGGGGGGAGCAGTCGGGCGGAAGCGGGGCTGTGGCGAGGGCGGGTTTGGATTGTGGATTGTGGAGGTTACGGGCGGAGAGCTATTTCTTGAAGAGTTGTGACTCGCATTTTCCGGAGGCTAAGATTTCCGCTGTGATCGGCGGGGTGGCTGTGCGGTTTCGAGCTTCTGGCGGAGCTCGCGGATGGTTCTCTCCACTTCCTCCGTATCGCCATCGCGCATGCCGCCGCCGGTGTCGAGGTATTTTTGGAAGTCGGAGATCGCGGCTGCGAAGTTGCCTTTGTGCCGCCAGACGAGCGCCCGGTTGTATAAGGCGTCAGGATCGCCCGGGTTCAGTCGAATTACGTCAGTGAAGTCCTGTAGCGCCCCGTCCATATCGCCTTTGCCGGTCCGCGCGTTCCCTCGATTGTAGAAGGCTTGGGGATAGTCCCGCTTCAGACGAATGGCTTCGTTGTAGTCCTGCAGCACCCCGTCCAAATCGCCTTCCTCCGTCCGCGCAATGCCGCGGTTACCGAAGGCTTCTGCATAGTCCGGCTTTAGGCGAATGGCTGCGTTGTAATCGTGGAGCGCCCCGTCCAAATCGCGTTTGCCGTGCCGTGCGTTGCCGCGATTGTTGAAGGCTTCGGCATAGTGCGGCTCCAGGCGAATGGCCTCGCTGTAGAACCGAATCTTCTCATCGAGATCCGCTGCAGCAAGGCCACGTTCGAACCATTGCTGTGCGGTGAGTTCCTCCGTCTTTACGGGCGGAGCCTCGGCGGCGGCGGACTTCTGTTCCGCGGCCGCCTGTTGCGCCGAGGAAGAGGCAGGATGCAGCACCGCACTCAGTGGAACATTCAGGAACCGGGTGCGCAACCGGTCCATTGCTTCGAGAAAGTAATCGGGCGGGATACTCAGGCCGTTGTAGTGTCTGATGGCGCCGAGTTTGCCTGTGAGCTCGGTTGCGATTTTGCGCGTGCCGAAATCGAATCCTTCGAGCATCAACGGGACGATATTGCGCCGGCTGTCCAAAGCGGTTTCGATTTCGCGCCGGAGCCAGTCGCCCGGGTCGCCGCACCGCTCCAGCGCGGAGGGCGTGAGAAGGACGAGGAAATGCGCCCGCGCGGTGACATTAGCAAGGATCACGCGCTCGAAATCCCCGCTGGCAATGCCGTTGTGTCGAAGAACACGTCGAAACCGTTGTGGGTCAGGTTCTGGAAGATGGCCAGCGCCCACGAGATATTCGTCCGCGTGGGTGGCACCGTTTTGCGCGATCGACGTAGGATAAGGCTAATGGAGCTACCGGAGATTCAGCGTGCAATCGAAGAGTTACCGCCGGAAAAGCAGGCGGAGCTTGCGGCGTGGTTCGCGGACCGCGATCAGGCCGACTGGGAAGCTCAGATCGAGCGGGATTTCGCGCCCGGCGGCGCAGGCATGCCTCTCCTGCAGCAGATGAAGGCCGATGAGCGCGCTGGAAAGTTTCGCCCGATGGACGAGGGCCCGCCCCGGAACTACTGAATGTGTCAGTGAATGGCATTTCAGTCCTTTGCTTCCGAGCGGTTTTGGCGGTTGTACGAGCAGTTGCGCCTGACGTTCAGCGGCTGGCGGACAGGCAATACCAACTGTTTCGCCGAGACCCATTCCATCCCTCGCTTCAGCTGAAGCAGGTTGGAGAGGTTTGACCGTCCGCATCGGCCGCTCATATCGCGCGATAGGGTATCGCGACGGCGCGATGTTCAGGTGGGGCTGGATTGGCTCGCATGAAGCTTACAACACACTGCTGCATATTCCGGCGGGATATTCAGGCCGTTGTAGTGTCTGAGCGCGCCGAGTTTGCCTGTGAGCTCGGTTGCGATTCTGGGCGTGCTCGAATCTTTCGAGCGTGAGCGGCACGATATTGCGCTCAGGATCCAAGAGCCGTCTCGATTTCGCGCTCGCCGGGGTCGCCGCACCGCTCTCGCGGGAAATGCGCCCGCGCGCGTGCAAGCCAAAGGCTCGCACACATGGGGCGGCGGACGCACATGGAATAGGATGGAAGGTCACTCGACCACTATGCACGCCGCACGACTTCTTCTGATCACCGCCTCGCTGTCGATTGCCGCCGCCGGACAGGCGCCGCAGCGCTGGATCGGGCTTTCGGCCAGCGGGGTTGAAGTGGACGGCCTGCCATGGTTCGGCGAAAACGGCGGCGAGTTGTACCGCCTGCCGGTGAAGCACAAAGACAGCTACCGTAAGCCGGTGTGGGAGCTCGCCGAATCGCCGAGCGGCGGGCGTATTCGCTTCCGCACCAACTCCACCTCTCTCGCCATCCGGCTCGAATATCCCGAGCCGCCGGGCATGAAGAACATGCACGCTTTTGGGCAGACCGGCATCGACCTCTACGCGGACGGAGTTTATCGAGACACCGCTATCGCCAGCCGTGATTCGAAGCCCGGCATGACCCAGGAGCACACGTATTTCACCAAACAACCACGTGTGTACCGTGAAATCACGCTGTACCTGCCTCTGTACATCCCCGTCAGAGTTCTGGGAATCGGGATCGATTCGGACGCGGTTGTACAGGCGCCTGGGCCTTTTGCGCTCACCAAGCCGGTGGTCTTCTATGGAACCTCCATTACCCAGGGCGGCTGTGCAAGCCGTTCCGGTATGAGCTACCAGGCCATCCTCGGCCGCATGCTGAATATCGATTTCGTGAACCTCGGCTTCTCCGGCAATGGCACAGGCGAACCGGAACTGGCCGCCGCTGTGGCGAGCATCGAGGCCTCCGCATACGTGCTCGATTTCGCCCAGAACAACCCGACCGTCGAGTCGCTTCGCGCCGTGTATGAGCCGTTCATCAACGCTATCCGAAGCAGGCATGCGGATACGCCGGTGCTGCTCATCACTCCCATTTACGCATCGCACGAATCGTGGGCGCCGGATCCGCGCCTTGACGGCATGCGCGAGCTGATCCGCGCCGTCGCCGCCCGCCGCATCGGCGCCGGCGATCGCAATCTTCAGATTGTCGAAGGGGAGGATCTCATCGGACCCGAGCGCGGCGCAGGTCTCGTCGATGGCACGCATCCCAACGACCTCGGCTTTGAGTGGATGGCCGAGGGACTCGCCGCTCGCCTGTCGACGGTGCTCGAAGTCCGGCGGCCCGCGCAACAGATACGGTGGTGAATGGGAGCCCTCGTGCGCCGCTGCACATAATTCCTGTTCAACCGCTCGCCGGCGATGGCATAATGATGCAGCAGTACATCTCACACAGGAGTGTCTTGTGGCCAGGAAGATCGATCCACTGAACAAGAAAAACTACGGCGCGGTGACGGTGATGCTGACCGTTTCCGATGTCAAGGCTGCCTACAGTTTCTACCAGAAGGCGCTCGGGTTCGAGAAGCGCGGCATCATGAACGGGCCGGACGGCAAGCCGATCCATGCCGAGCTGACGCTGCGCGGGACGACGCTCATGCTGGGGCCGGAGATGATGGGATCCAAAAGCGCGAAGAACATGGGCGGGTCGTCCGCCACTCTGTATCTAACGAGCGAAAGCGCTGATAAGACTGTGGCCCGGGCAGCGAAGGCGGGGGCACAGCAGCAGGGGCCCGTGATGGACATGTTCTGGGGCGACCGCGTGGGCACGATCGTCGATCCGGACGGTTACCGCTGGATGATTGGGACGCACGTTGCCGAGCCGACGCCGCAGGAAATGAAGAAGGCAATGAAGGAGCAGGCAAAGCAGATGGCGGCCGCAGCCGCGGCCACCGGCGCTAACGGATAACGGCGGGCGGGGCACGAGGCGGGGTGAGACCCCGCCGCAGGCCGAGGGCCTGCCTGTAACACCCTCATCAGCTGCCTGAGGCGACCTGATCGCGCCGGCTGCGGACCTCGCGGACGGCGTAGATCCGGCGTCCCTGACTTTCAAAATAGGTCCGCATGAGCACCTCGCCGAGCAGGCCGGTGCTGAACATCACCAGGCCGGTGAGCACGAGCAGCGCGCCGACCACCAGCAGCGGCGCGTGCTCACTGGCAATAGCGTGACCGCGCGCAAACTTGTCCACGCCGAGGCCGGCCAGGATCGCCGTTCCGGAGAAAAGCGCAACCAGGCCCAGGCGCCCGAAGAAGTGCATGGGACGCGTGAAGTATTTCAGCAGGAACTTGATGGTGATGATGTCGAACAGGACGTTGAAGGTGCGGCTGAGGCCGTAGTGCGATTCTCCGCTGGCGCGGGGGACGTTGCTGATCGGCACCTCCGCTATGCGCGCGCCGTAGAAGGTGGCCAGCGCGGGGATAAAGCGGTGCAGCTCACCGTAAAGGTTAATGTCCTTGAGAATCTCCGCCCGGTACGCTTTGAAAGTGGTGCCGAAATCGCGCAGGTTCACGCCCGAGGCTTTGGCCATAAGCCAGTTGGCAATCCGCGAAGGAATCTTACGGGTGACCGCGTTGTCCACGCGGTTCTTTCGCCAGCCGCTGGCGATGTCGTAGCCCTCGTCGATTTTGGCCAGCAGGAGGGGAATATCCTCGGGCTCATGCTGAAGGTCGCCGTCCAGGGAGACGACGACGTGACCCTGCGCCTCGTCGAACCCGGCGGCGAGCGCGGCGGTCTGGCCGAAGTTGCGGCGCAGCCGGATCACTTTCAGGCGCGCGTCCGTTTCCACGAGATTTGCAAGAAGATCGAAACTGCGATCGGTCGAGGCGTCGTCCACAAAGATGATCTCGTAGGAGCGATGCAGGGATTCCAGCACGGAGGTGAGCCGATCGTACAATGGAAGGATCGACGGCTCCTCGTTGTGGATCGGGATCACGATCGACAGCATTGGTTGAAACTCCAGTTTACCAGCAGGTTACGTTTGTCCCACCTTGTTGTTCTGTTTGTTCTTGTTGTCGCTCCGCTGACCGTTCGGGCAGACGATTCCGCGCTGGACATCATACGTAAGTCGGTGCTGGTGGACCAGGCGAACAACGAGCGGGCGAAGGATTACACCTACATCGAGCGCGAGGACGAGCGGAAGCTCGATTCGAACGGCGCCATGCACAGCACCGGATCGAAGACTTACGAGACCGTGTTTCTCTACGGGCGTCCTTTCCGGCGCTTGATTGCGCGCGACGGCAAACCGCTGTCGGAGCGGGATGCGAAGAAAGAGGCCGAGCGTTTCGATCGCGAGGTGGAAAAGCGCCGGAATGAATCGGACAAACAACGCCAGAAAGCGCTCGCTGAAGCCGAGAAAGAGCGCAAAGAGGCGCGTAAGTTTCTGACTGATATTGCCGACGCCTATAATTTCCGGCTCGTCGGCGATGAGCAAGTGAGCGGGCGCGACTGCTGGGTGATTGTTGCCGAGCCGAAGCCGGGTTACAAGCCGCACGATTCGGAATCGAAGAACCTGACCAAGCTGCACGGCCGGGTGTGGATCGACAAAGACGGCTATCACTGGGTGAAGGCGCAGGCGGAAGTACTGGAGACGCTGAGCTGGGGGATGTTCATCGCACGCCTGAGCCCGGGCTCACGCATGGAGTTCGAGCAGACGCGCGTGAACGGCGAGGTATGGCTGCCGCGGCGCATGCTGTTTCATTTGAATGCCCGTCTGATGTTCAAAAAGATGGACGCGGAGTTCGAATCGGACTGGAGCGGCTATCGCAAATTCGCTACCGAATCGAAGATCGTTTCCGGCGCGGAATCAAACTGAGGCGCTCGAGGACCCGGAGAGTTCGGCGCGGCGGGAGATAGCTGTCGAGACGTTTAAAATCGGCGGGAGTCTGCACCGCGAACCAGGGCGAGCCGAGGGCGGGTTGCAGGCCGCGCCGGCGGGCTGCGGAGAGGGCGTCTTCCAGAGGGCAGCAATTGGGGAGGGGCGGCCAGGCGGGCTGGGAGCCTGCCCCGGGCGAAGTGCCTGCCCCACAAAGAGCGACGGCGTAGAAGCCGCCCTGTTCGGTGGGGCCGAACGTGACGCCGGCATCGGATTCCAGCAGCACCGCGACATGGGCGCGGGGGAGAGACGGCGTATTTGTTCCGAAGATGACCACGTGATCGCGGTTTTCCGGAATGAGCGGCCCGCCGGTGCGGCGCGGGATGTCGAGCCAGTCCCATGCGCCGGTGTCACGGTCGGTGTGAATTTCGATGTCAGCGCAGTAAGTGAAGCCGATCAGCGTCTCAAGAGTGTCGGCCACGAAGGCGGCATGGATGGCGCCGTTCCGGCCGGCGGCGGGTGCGGCGGCGTTAACGAGCAGTAATGGACGCCCGCTCAAAAGGCCCTCTTAAGCAACTTTAACAGCCGACGCGGCGCGTTCCGATGGGCCGCGCCTGTAGACTGGAATTTTGGAGGATCGATGAAGAAGACAGTTGGAATTGGCGCGGTCCTGCTGCTGGGCGGCGTCGTAATGGGGGCAGCGGGGAAAGGCGATCCCGCGAAGGGAAAGGAAGTGTTCGAGCAATGCGCGGTCTGCCACAATGTGGACACGCCGGAGCGCAAAGTAGGGCCTTCGCTCAAGGGCCTCTTCAAGCGTGACAAGCTGCACAACGGCAAGGCCGTGAACGAAGCCAATGTGCGCACGGTGATCAACAATGGCGGCAACGGCATGCCCGCCTACCAGGACATGCTTTCGGAGCAGGACAAGGACAACGTCATCGCCTACCTGAAGACGCTGTAAGAACGAGCCCGTGCAGACACGGCACTTCCGCGGCCTTTTGGCGGCCGTGGTGATCCTGATCGTCTACGGCTCGTTATACCCATTCCGCTTTACTCTGGCAGGCCACTACGGTAACTTCTGGGCTCTCCCGGGGCGTACCGATGTGTTCGACGTGGTCTTCAACCTGTTCCTGTATACGCCCATCGGTTTCCTCGCATTTCATTCGCTGGAGTCGACTTCGCGGGGCCGGCGCATTGCCGTCGCGGCGGCATTTGGGTTTGCGATGTCCACGGTCATCGAGCTGTTACAGGGGCTCGTTGTTTCCCGGGGTGCAGGTTTCTCGGACATCGTCTGCAACGGCTGCGGCGCGCTCGGTGGCGCGCTGTTCGCGGCGGCGTGGCATCACGGGGTTCGACCGGGCAGCCGTTATGCGCCGCGCACGCGCGCGTTCCGGCCGGCCTTCGTGCTGGTGTTCTGGGCGGTATTCCAGCTCTACCCGCTGATCCCTCATCCGCACTTCAGCCTGGCGCGCGAGCGCCCGGGAGTGATGACGCTGCTGTTCGCCGTTGACTGGCTGGCCGCTCTCGTCCTGTTGAGCGAGGTGCTGGCGCCGAAGGACAGGGCCCTCGCGGCGCTGGCGATCTGGGCGGCCCCGGTGAAGGCCTTTCTGATGGGCCGGAGTCTCACCCTGGCCGAACTGGCCGCCGCGGCAATGGCCGTGGTCGCGTTCCTGGCATGCCTGCGCCGCCCAGCCCTGGCCGGCCGCATTCTTCCGGCGATCCTGATCGCCGCCATGGTTGGGCGCGAGCTGTGGCCGTTTCATTTCGGCGCCGGGGCGGCTTTCCACTGGGTCCCGTTCAGCGCGAGCCTGGGCGTCCCCATGCAGCCGGCGCTGCTGGTTCTGGCGCAGAAAGCGTTCATGTACGGAAGCGTGATCTGGGTCTGCGATCGCTCCGGCCGGCACGCGCGCGGCGCGGCGGCGGCGGTCGCGGTGCTGGTGTTCCTGCTGGAATGGCTACAGCAGTTTATCCCGGGGCGAACTCCGGACATCACCGACGTCGCGCTGGTGGCGCTGATCGGAAGCGCGCTCGTGTTTCTGCCGGGCGGCGAGGGCGCGGCGCCGCAGGCAAACGCCACTCCTGTTTTGTCTACCGTTTGATGACAGCTTTGGCGACGCCGGGATGTATTTCGATGCGCTCGACGTTGTCATCGAGGTCGAAGGGCTGGTCGATCTTAGCTTCGGGGAAGAGCGGGCGGAAGAAGTTGGAGATCAGAAAATCGAGCGTGCTGCCTGAGACAGACATGCCGGAGATCTCGACCTGCTCGAGGTGAACGGTGGCTTTTCCGGCGCGGGACTGAATGCGCGCGCTCACGCGGACGGGATGCTCGCCCTCGATCAGCTTCGCCATGAGCCAGCTGGTTTCCGCGCCCTGCGCCTGGCGGATCTTAAGAAAGTCGATGGCCGCGCTGCCGATTACACTGCCGTTGCCCAGCTCGAGGTGAGTGTTCCGGACGCCGCGCGGCGCGTACTCTGGAACCTCCGCCGCCACCCACGCGTTCAATTCATGGGCGGTGAAAAGGACAGCCGAGCCAGGCGGAACGCGGCGCTCGCGAATACGGTCAAGTTTGTAATCCACGCCGCGCGCCTCCGGTGAGGTGGAAAACGGAAGGAAGGCCAGCAGACCGGCTGCCACCGGCAGCAGGAGCACATTGCTCATATTTAATTTTATTGCGGCGGCGCGGGCCTGCTAGAATCCAGGACAGGAGAGTGGAGATGAAACATATCGTTGTGGTTTTGTTTTTGTGCACTTTGCCGCTGTTTGCCGCGAGCGATGCCGTAAAACGGCTTCAGGAATCGGCCGAGGTGATTACCGAGGTGATGGGGACGCCGGACAAGGCCATTCCGCAGGATCTTCTGAACCGGGCCGACTGCATCGTTGTGGTGCCGGGGCTGAAGAAGGGCGCCTTTATCGTGGGAGGCAAATACGGCCGGGGGTTCATCAGCTGCCGCAACGAGAACGGAGTGGGCTGGTCGGCGCCGGGCGCGGTCCGGGTGGAGGGCGGAAGTTTCGGGTTTCAGATTGGCGGGTCGGAAACGGACGTGGTGATGCTGATCATGAACCGGCGCGGCGCGGAGAAGCTGATGACCAGCAAGTTCACTCTGGGCGCGGACGCGTCGGTGGCGGCGGGACCGGTTGGGAGAACATCGTCGGCGGACACGGATGCGATGATGCATGCCGAAATTCTGACGTGGTCGCGCTCGCGAGGCGTTTTCGCCGGAGTGGCGCTTAACGGGGCCACGCTGCGGCCCGACGACGATTCGAATAAAGACCTGTACGGCAGCTCGATGTCGGAGCGGGATATCGTATTTGGGAACACGCAGCCGCCCGCGGCCGCGAAGCCGCTGCTGACCGAGCTGAATCGATATTCGAGCAGGAAGGGATAGTCGCGGCAAGGATTGAGGGCAGGCGAAACCGCCTGCCCGACGCGACATGCAAGAGAACCATCGTTGACCCCGGCGCTTTGAAAGATGCACCTGACTGTTGAAGAACTGATTCACTACACCGATGAGGAGCGTGCGCGCTGGGAGAAATGGTTCCGCGAAAACGGCGACGACATGCTCAACATGCCCATCGCCGGCGAGCAGGAGAACTCTGTCGGAAAGCTGATCCTGCACATCTTCGGACCGGAGTTGCGTTATGTGCAGCGGCTCCGGGACGAGCCGCTCAGCGAATATCGCGGGCGGCCGTCCGGAACGGTGGATCAGGTTTTCGGGTTCGGCCTGGAGAGCCGGCGAGTGCTGCGCGACTATATTCGAGGCCTGAAGCCGGAGGAATGGTCGCGCACGGTGCATTTGAAGATCGGATCACTGGAACGCAGCGCCACGGTGCGCAAGATCATCCTGCACGCGCTGATGCACGAGGTGCGGCACTGGGCGCAGGTGGCGCGGATCATGCGCGACCGGGGCTTCGCGCCGCCGGGGCGGCACGATCTGCTGATGAGCGAAGCGCTCTTCTGATCCGATTGGCCGCAGACGAACGCTCGATTCAGAGCTGAGCTCTTTTTCGGGCGCCGATGGCCTTATTGATAAAGTCGCGGACGGGCGGATTGCTCCATGGCTCCGTACGCTGCTTCATTGAATCCGGCCAGTTATCCCGATCCGCGTACATGTTCCTCAGGCCTTCGACGATCCGCGGATCGCCGCCGGTGAACTGTCCCAGCAGGTTGAGCCAGCGGTCCGCGAGCGAGAGCGCCTTCGGGCCCTCGGGATCTTCGCCAAGCGCGGCCTCGATATCGCGGAAGAGGTCGCTCCAGTCCTGCTCGGCTTTCGCCTGCAGCTCGGGACTCCAGGTTTTGGCGCGCTCGTCGAGTTTGGCCTGCGCTTCGGCGCTGTAATACTGCCGCGTGTAGTCTGTGTTGTTTTGCATTTCAATGGCCTCGATAATGGTTTTGAGAATTTCGGTATCCGGCCGACCGCCGCGCCGGAGTTCCGCCTCGGCCGCTTCGATAGCGGCGATGGCGTGATCCAGCAGGCGCCGCTTTTCCTGGAGCACCCGGCGCTGCGTGCGCAGAGCCTGCTCGAGACGAAGCGGCGTACGGTCGACCAGCGACCGGATCTGTTTCAGAGGGAGGCCGAGGCATTTCAGGGCGACGATTTGTTCCAGCCTTTCGAGATCGCGCGCGTCGTAGAGACGATAGCCCGCTGCGCTGCGGCGGCCGGGCCGCAACAGCCCAAGCCGGTCGTAATGATGCAGCGTGCGAACGGTTACCCCGGCGAGTTCCGCGAATTCCCGTGTCCGGTATGTCGTGCCCGTCACGTCCGGTTCTTCCTCCACGACCATGCTCCAGCCTAACGTTACGTCAGGGTCAAGCAGGAATTAACAGTGACGGTGAACGGCGCGTGCTTCGCGGGCCGTCCCACCAGCGGAGAGACAACAATGAGCGAGCACGAACGAACGATTTCCGTGGATGTTCCGGCCGAGGAGGCTTTCCGGTTTTTGTCCAGCATTTCCAACCTGCCTTCCTTTGTTCCGCACATGCGCTCGTTGCGCGAAGACGAGCACGATCACGTCTTTGGCATTGCGGAGATGGATGGCCGGCGGTACGAGATCAGCGGGTTCTTCCGCGCCGATGAAGCAAACTGCCGGCTCGACTGGGAATCGGACGGGACGCCGGGCTATCGCGGGTGGCTGCAGATCTCGCCGGAGGGCAACGGGTCGCGGATCACGGTGCACCTGTCGATGCTGAGCGCCGCGGCCGAGACTCCGCCGGAGCATGCAGGGCATGCAGGAGAGCGGATCGAGCGCGGCCTCGATGGCGTGCTGGATACGATGCGGAAGCGGCTGGAGGAAGCTCACGCGGGAATGCCGGCCTAGGTTTGGCGAGCAGTTCCGGCGAGCCGGCGAGTTCCTCAACCAGACCAGGCGGGCTGGGAGCCCGCCGCAGGCCGAGGGCCTGCCCCCCAAAATTCTGGGTGACTACTACAGCGCGGCGAGCGGGTGCAGGAAGCGCACGCGGGAATGCCGGCGCAGGTTTGGCGCGCAGTCAGCAGAGGGCCTGCCCCCCAAAATTCTGGATGACGACTACAGCGCGGTGAGCCAGTGGGCGAAGAGGACCAGCGCGTAGATTGCGGCGTAGATGATCACGGACGGGAGGATCCAGCGCGCGGTCGCGGTGGGGCGGGTGGAGGCTGCGCCGCCGAGCAACATGACGACCGCGGCCAGCACGCCAGCGACAAGGAGCGGGCCGGCGGGATTCAGCAGCATGGCGTCGTGCACATCGCCGTGAACGGCAAGCACGAAACTGCGGGTCATTCCGCAGTTCGGGCAGGGAATGCCGAAAGCCTGGCGGAAGGTGCAGGTCGAATCCGTGCGCTTGCCAAGCAGCCACACGTTCTCGGCGTCAGCTCGCATCGAGAGGCGCACACCCACCAGCATGGCCAACATCAGGACGGCGGTAACGACGGGGCCGAAGCGGCGTATCATGGCATGGCTACGGCCTGAGGCCAGTTGATTACGTAAGAGCTGACGGCCTTGTCGTGCAGGGTCTGTTTGCGGTCGTCCCACAGGGGCCACAGCAGATCGAGTATGCCAACGATGGGGACGAAGCCGAGCAGCACCTGAACCAGCAGGCGCAGCCACAGCGTGCTGCTTGGGAGCAGATTCCCGAAGGCGTCCACCACCTTGATCTTAGCGACGCCCTGGCCGATCGAATAGCCGCGCTGGGCCACCAGGTAGATGCGGTTATAAATGCCGAAGGCGATCTGAATAATCGGGAAGAGCAGGAGGACGCAGCAGCAACTGGACCCGAAGGCGTTGCCGCCGAAGCGGGACAAAGAGCCGACCGCCGCGGCGCCCGTCCCCAGCACGCCGGCGACGAGTGCGATGGGAATCGCCACAGCGAGAACGATCAGATTATCGATCAAATATCCGACAACACGGCTGCCCCACGAGGCATAGTCGAGCGACATTGGGGGAACAGCCATGCCTGACCCGCCGTATGGAGCCGGCTGGAAAGGAGGAGGAAAGGGCTGTGGCGCCGCGGGAGGGCGCTGTACGGGAGACCCGCACGATGGGCAGAAGGTGCTGTTATCGGGGAAGGACGCGCCACACCGGGTGCAGAACATTACCAGCTCCTTTTGTTGAATGAAAGGGCCAGTATATATCAGGCCGCGTCGCGCGACCTAAGGAATTCGATCAGCGGCGCGGGGTCGTCGGTAATGATCGCATCGACATCGGCGGCTGCGAGGCGGTACCACGCGGGCTCGTCATTGGGAGTCCACGCGAGAACGTCGATACCCGCCTCGTGCGCGCACAGCACGTTATCAGGGCGGATCAGCTCATGGAACAGGGACACGGCCCGCGTTCCAGCCTCGCGCGCGAAATCGAGGATATCGCGCTCCGGACCTTCCCAGAGCGCGGCCAAACGGATGAGGGGATCGATCCGGCGGATGGACGCCAGCACACGGAAATCGAACGACTGCACCAGAACACGGTGAGTCACGCGGTGCGCCGCGAGCCGCGCGAGCAGCAGCCGGGCATAAGCATCGGGCGAAGGGGTGAATTCCGGGGCAGGGAAGCTCTTGACCTCGATATTGAAGGTGAAGTCGCCGAGACGCCAGAGATCGAGCACCTCGTCGAGGCTGGGGATGCGAGCCCCGGGAACGGCGCGCTGAAGCGGAAAGCGGGGGTTGACCTGGCTGCCGCAGTCGTAACAGACGAGCTCGTCGAAGGTCAGATCGCGAACCGCGATGCCGGCCGGTCCGCCGCGGCAGATATCCGCGTTAATCAAGGGGTCGTGAGTGACCACCAGCACATCGTCTTTGGTGGCGAGCACGTCGAGTTCGATGGCGTCCACGCCGGTGTGAATGGCGTATTCGAAAGCGGGCAACGTGTTCTCGGGGAAAACGGCGCGCGCGCCGCGATGGCCATGAACCGCCGGTTTCACTCGTGATCCGGCTCGGCTGGAGGCGCGGGATTGTCCGGTTCGGGCTCAGGCTGCGGCTGCATGGGATGGGGGAGCGGAGGCGCGGGCGTGGCCGGGTCGGAGTGCTCCATGCGAATGGGCGGGATCGGCGGCTCGGGCCGCGGCTCAGGATCCGGCTGAGGGAATGGATCAGGGGGGCGCGGCGGCTCCGGCGACGGTGAGGGCTCGGGCTCCAGCGGCGGATCCGGAACCAGGGGCTCGTCTCGCGCGATCACATCGAGCCATGGCGCGTTGGCGGGCGCGGGGGGCTGGTCCGAGAATCCGCCGGAAGGCTCCGCGGCGCCATCGACCGGCGCGGCTTCGGCAACAAGGACCGTTTCCTCGATGATGGGCTCTTCGGCGCCGAGCGGCACTTCGCACTCGCAGCAGTCGCTGCAGCGCCGGCATCGCGTACAACGATGATTGCGGCAGGCGTCCTTGGTGCAGTACACGCAGATATCTTTGGACGGCTCACCGCAGATGCTGCAGGCGAAGGTAAGCGTGGGCGTCATTTCTGCTCCGATGTTTGGCGAGAGGGCGAGGAGTTGCGGCGGCGTTGCGCCGTACCGGTTTTGGCGCCTGCGAGCGCGCCGCGGCAGCGCTGGGCCTCGCTGTCCATGACCTGGTATTCGTGTTCCTTCTGCGCGGCAAGTTCTACGACATACTGGCGCAGCTTGTCGCGGTTGATGCTGGTTTCGCCGATGCCCGCGGCGAGGGTGTCCGCCAGCTGCGGGTTCTGATACTTGCGCACCGCTTCAACCAAAGAACCGAGGGTGCGATCGAGCGCCTGCATGCGGAACAGGGTATCGAGGGCGAGCGTGAGCCGCTCCGGTTCTTTCGTCAGCGCCTGGGCCGAACCGACCAGATACTGCGCCTCGTTCTTTGCCGATTTCCACTGCACGGCATACGTCTGTGGCGCGCCATTGGTGGCCCACATGTCGGGGCGCATCCGGTCGATTGCAGGACCGAGCTGTTTCGTTTGGACCTCGAGGTGGGTCAAAAGCGTCTGTACGTCCCACTGGGACATGACGCCCGCGGCGGCGGTCGCGTTCTGCGAGTAAGCCGCGGCAGTGGTCTGGGCACATGCGCCGATGCACACCAGAAGCGCGACGAGAAGCGTTCGCATCTGTATTCAGTTTACGACCGCGGTCGTTTCGGACCCGTCGCGCGGGGCTTAATGCGCCGGCGGTGGAGCGGTGGGCGGGGGTGGAGGAGTGTTGGGCGGAGGTGGAGGCGGGGTTTGGCCGCTCCCAGTGCCGCCGCCGGAACCGCCGCCAACGCCCGGTACGGAATGCGGCCCGTTGCGCGTGAGCGCCATGTACAAGGCGTTGACCACGCCGCGTACGACGCGCTGGGTAATGCTCATTTTGTCGATACCGAGCTGGGCAAGCGGTTCGTCGCGATAAACGCGGATCGATTCACCGGCCGAGAGCACCTTTTCACCGCCCTGGAGACGATGCCGGACATCGACGGTGCCCTCCTCGACGGCGACGATGGTGGTCTGATCGTCTTCGGTGACCGCGACATCAAAGATGGTGCCGCGGACGGAGATGACGGCGGAAGGAGTATGCACGCGGTTGAAGTTCGGCTGCCCGCCGAAATGCTCGATGTGCACGCGGATGCGGCCCACCAGCAGATCGATGAGGTCGCGCCAGTTCGGCGGATTATTGCGGAAAACGACGGTGGAATTGGGGTAAACCTCGAAGGTGCTGCCGTCCGAAACGCGGAACATCGCAGAGCCGTCGGGGCCGGTGACGATCACCTGCTGCATCTGGACCACGTCGCCGGCATTGAGGACCCAGGGCACGCCGTCGCGCAGAACGGAGACCTGCCCGGAGAGCGATAAAACCCTGGCGGCGTATACGTTGCCGGGCGGCGCCGGCTGCGCCGAACACACTACCGCCAGCGCTGCGAAGACAGGCAGCAGACGAGCGGCACTTCGGACAGAGCCCGACATATGAATTTCCAGCGGAGTGGAACAGCCCACCCGCGCGGTTCGCCGGCTATGCAAGCAGACTTTCAGTCTACCTCAAAATTGCAGGCAAGTCTTTGGCCTTTTTAAACTTACGGTGGTATTACTCTAACCGTCAGCGATTTAGGCGCCGATCAGAGCACTAAGAGAGTAGAATGGAGACTCGCTCCATGTGTCAGAACGCCCCACTACGGCGCATCCTGAGCGTCATGGTAATGACGCTTTCGATGGCCTACGTGTCGGGACAAAACCGGCCGGAGACGCCTGTAGTGGAGTGGCGGCACATCGGCAATTCGGCGCTGGACCTTGGGCTGGCGTCGGTCGCAACGGGGCCCGTCGCGCGGGTTTGGTACGCCGCCGGGGGTGACCGTTTGTACGCGGCTACGGCATCGGGCCGGGTATTCTCGACCAGCGATTTTGAGCAATGGCGGTCCGCCGCGGAGACGGCAGTTGCGGCGGCGGCCGCCGTGAGCACGACGCTGCCCGAAACGGGCGCGCAGGTGCGCGAGTCGGCCACGCAGGCCGGCCGGCTTTACGCATTCCGCAGGAACGCATGGCGCTCCGATGATGGCGGGCTGCACTGGAACAACCTGACAGGACTGCGGGCCGGATCCGTGGTCGGATCTGAAATTGCCGACTTGGCGATTTCGCCAACGGATGCCGACGAGGTCGTAATCGCGGCGCGTACCGGGGTGTGGCGCTCCGTGGACGCCGGCGCCAGCTGGAGCGGGCTCAACCAGTTTCTGCCCAATCTGCCGCCGTATCGGATCCTGAGCACGCCGGCAGGCATGCGAGGGGTCCAGATTGGCCTGACCGGGAGCGCGCGCGATCTGGAGTGGACGCCCGGCGAGAAGACGGCGTGGACGCCGATTACCACTACGTCGATGGCGGCGGACGCGGCGATTCGCGCCGCTTTGTCGCAGACGCTGAAAGCCACGATTACAGCCGTGAGCTCCGCGGGCGACTATGTGTATGCCGGCAGCGGCGATGGCCGGCTCTGGGCATCTTCGGACACGCAACACACGTGGCGGCTTTTCGGAACGGCAGATGAGGCGGGACCGGTGACCGCCATTTTCACGGATGGCAGGGATCCGCGGATTGCGATTGCGGTGTCGGGGGCCAGGCCGGCGGCGGCGCAGCGCGGCATTCATATTCGAAAAACGATGAACGGCGGCGCGTTCTGGGACGACCTGACCGGGAATCTTCCTGATGCGGCGGCAAACGGAGTCACTGCGGACCATGGCACGGGCACGATCTATATCGCCACCGATGCAGGTCTGTACACAGCCACCACCGATCTGACCGTAGCCGGCTCGGCTCCCTCGTGGACGCGGCTGAACGAGGGTCTTCCGGCGGCGCCCGTTTCCGATGTGCGCCTGGACGCCGGCGGGAATCAGCTTTACATCGCCGTGGACGGATATGGCGTATACGGCGCGCTGGCTCCGCATCGGCTGAGAGATCCGCAGGTAGTAAGCGCGGCGGATTACATGGCGCGGGCGGCCGCGCCAGGCAGTCTGCTGACCATCCTGGGCGCGCATATTACTCAGGCGGCCGCCGCGAACGCTCCCATCCCGGTGCTGGCGGCGAACGGGACGGAGTCGCAGATCCAGGTGCCGTTCGACGCACGCGGCGACAGCCTGGCGCTGAATCTGCGGGGCACGGCGGGCGCGCTGGATCGTACGGTTCCGCTGCAGACCGCGGCGCCGGCGATTTTCGTCGACAGCGAAGGGTCGCCGATGATCCTGGACGCCGACACCGGGCTGATGCTGGACGCCATGCATCCGGCGCACGGGCGCGGGCGGATTCAGATTCTGGCCACCGGGCTGGGCCGCGTGACGCCGGACTGGCCGGCCGGGGTGGCCGCGCCGATGGAGAATCCGCCGCGGGTGAATGCGCCGGTGCGGGTGCTGGTGGATCGGCAGCCCGCGGCCGTTTCGCGCGCCGTGCTGGCGCCCGGGTATGTCGGCTTTTATCTGATCGAATTGCAGGTGCCTGCCATCGTGAACGCCGGCCCGGCGGAGTTGTACGTCGAGACGGGCAACCAGTCGAGCAATCGCGTGCGGGTGTGGCTGGAGCCGTAGCGCTCCCGGGCCACATCCCCTGCGATATTTCTTATACTCTGTCGATAGATACAGATAGATGACACTGCGCGTCTGGCAGCGAGTGCTGTCCACAGTTCGGTTGCTGGTAGCGCTGAGTTGTGCGGCGGCGGAGCTGCTGATTTCGGGCGGTTCGATTACCGGCGTTTCGCTGGTGTTTATCGCCTATGCTCTGTTCGCAGCGGGGGCTCTGTTCTGGCCGCTTCTGCAGAGCGATTCCTGGCGCCTGCCGAATCTGGCCATTGATTTTCTGCTGCTGCTCCTGTTTATTTCCTCGGGAACGAGCACTAATGGATACTGGATTGCCGCAGTGTTCTACAGTTATCTTCTGGTCTCCACCGTCATTCTGCATAAATGGCCGGTGGCTCTGGCCGTGTCGGCGGGCGCGGCGGCCCTGCTGTACTTCGGCGCGCCGATGCATTCGCCGGTGCTGCTGCCGGCGCTCATCTGCGGCGGGCTGGTTGCATCCGTTCTGGCGGTGGAGAAGGCCTGGGCGGAACAGCGGCTGGCGGGCGCTTCGCGGCAGAGCGTGATGCATCGCTACGAGGCGGAGAAGGCCCGCGAATCGGAGCGCCAGCGCATCGCCGCCGATTTCCACGATGGACCGCTGCAGAGCTTTATCAGCTTTCAGATGCGCCTCGAGTTGATCCGCAAGCTGCTGCTGCGGGACCAGCGCGCGGCTGTGGATGAGCTGGTTCAACTGCAGGAGATCTGCAAGAACCAGGTGAACGACCTGCGCGCGTTCGTGCGCAGCATGCGGCCGGTGGACGTGGACGGTAGCCTGAGCGCGACGCTCAAGCGCGTAGTGGAGCAGTTTCAGAAGGACAGCGGGATTTCGGCCTCGTTCGTGGCCACGGAGTTTCTGGAGCCTGCCGAGCCGGAGATCTCACTCGAGTTGCTGCAGATTGTGCGCGAGGCGCTCTATAACGTGCAGAAACACGCCAAAGCCACGCGCGTGGCGGTGATGGCAAATAAAACCGCGACCGGTTTGGAGATCACCGTCGAGGACAACGGCCACGGATTCCCGTTCAGCGGGACTTATTCGCTGGACGAGCTGGACCTGCTGCGGCTGGGTCCGGTGAGCATCAAGCGCCGCGTGCGCACGCTCGGCGGGGAGCTGCAGCTGGAGTCGAAGCCCGGTCAGGGCGCTGGTTTGCGGATTCGCCTGGCGGCGTAAAGAGCGCAAAGGCCGACGATGCCGAGTGCGGCCGTCGGGCGCGATAAAGCCCTTCGGTTTCAGCGACATACGTGGTTTACGATATTTGACATCGCCAGCCGTAACCAGGCCCGCCGCAGGATCGCCGTCACTGGTAGTGCGTATTGTATTTGCAGCGCTCGTTCTGGCTCAGGTGGCGATCATCGCTCAACAGCCCGCGCCCGCCCCGGCGAAGGTGATCGGGACGGTGCAGAGCATCGACGCGAGCGCCGGCAAGGCGCAGATCCGCAACGATGCGGGCGCGGTCTGGAGCGTTGAGCTTAGCGACAAAACAGTTGTTCTTCGTGTCCCTCCCGGCGAGAAGGATCTTAAGAAGGCCTCTCGGATCGGCCTCGCGGAAATCACCACAGGCGACCGTGTGCTGGCGCGCGGCCCGGCCGGCACGGACCCGAACTCGCTGGCGGCAACATCGCTGATCGTGATGACCAAAGCAGACATCGCGCAAAAGCAAGCGCATGATCAGGCCGAGTGGCAGCGCAGGGGTATCGGGGGCGTCGTTACTGCTGTCGATCCTTCGGCTCAGACACTCACGGTTAACGTTCGGTCCGGTGGCGGCGTCAAGCCGATGACGATCCAGCTCGCTCCCGGCGCTGTAATTCGCCGGTACGCACCCGATTCGGTGAAGTTCGCGGATGCGAAACCGAGCACGCTGGCCGACATCGGCACAGGCGATCAGGTTCGCGCCCTGGGAGATCGCAGCGAAGATGGAACGCGGTTCACCGCGGAGGAGCTGGTTTCCGGTTCATTCCGGACCATCGCAGCCCAGGTGGTATCCACTGACCCGGCGAGTAATACGGTCGTGGTCCAGAATTTGGGAAACAAACAAATTGTTACGGTACATGTGAATCAGGACACGCTGATGCGCCGCATACCGGAAGAGATGGCGCGCATGCTGGCCATGCGGCTTCACGGTGGAGCGGCGGGCGCACCCGGCCAGTCACCTGGTGGACCTCCCTCGGGAGGACAGGGGCAACAGCCGTCGTCTGGTGAAGCGGCCGGAGCCGGCCCTGCAAATCAGGGGTGGCATCAGGGCGGCGGCAGGCGCGGCGATCTGCAACAGATGCTGGAACGGATGCCGCCGGTCACGATTGCGGATCTGAAGAAGGGCGACGCGCTCATTATTTCCAGCAGCGCTTCGGCCGATACAAAGAACATCACGGCGATCAACCTGATCGCCGGAGTGGAACCATTTCTCGCTGCCGCGCCGCGCACCGCGGGCGGTCAGTACAATCTCGGCAACTGGAACCTGGACATGAACGGCGGCATGCCGGGGGAATAATTCCAAAACTCAGCCTTCGTCAGGACAGTCGATTGAATGGGGTCTCTTAAGATGCGGTTCGTATATCTCGTTATCATCTCTGTGTTCCTTGGGGCAGTAGTTTGGGCGCAGCAAACCACGACGGCGATTCGCGGGCAGGTGACCGATGAATCCGGCGCTCTGGTGCCGGGCGCAAAGGTGACCGTTTCGGATTCCGCCGGAAACGTGGTGACCAGCGTGGTGTCGCACTCCGATGGCGCGTACGTCGTCCCGAACCTGCCGCCGGGCCGCTACTCCGTGGTCGCTGCAGCGCCGGGGCTAAAGCAGGCCCAGGCGATGCTGGTGCAGACCACCGCCGGGCCGGCGACGGCAAATCTTCGGCTGCTGGTCGCCACCGAAACGCAGACCGTCACGGTTACGGAGTCGCAGGCTCCGCAGGTGAACACCGAGCCGGAGAACAATGCCGGTGCGCTGGTTCTCAAACAGGAGGATCTGAAGGCGCTGTCCGACGACCCTGACGACCTGCAGCAGGATCTTCAGGCGCTGGCCGGCCCTGGAGCGGGACCGAACGGCGCACAGATCTATATTGATGGCTTTACCGGCGGGCAGTTGCCGCCGAAGGAGTCGATTCGGGAGATCCGCATCAACCAGAACCCCTTTTCCTCCGAGTACGACCGCCTCGGCTTCGGGCGCATCGAGATTCTCACCAAGCCTGGCACTGACAAATTCCGGGGCATGCTGTTCCTGAACATCAGCGATCAGTTCGCCAACGCGCGCAATCCGTTCCTGACCGGCCCGAATGCCGCGAACGCTCCGTTCCAGACACGGCAGTACGGCGGCAACGTAAGCGGCCCATTGAGTAAGAAAGCATCGTTCTTCCTCGATTTCGAGCGGCGCGACATCAACGACGCGAGCATCATAACGGCGATCACCGACCCGAACAATCCCACCACGCTCGGCACGTTCGCCGCGACGCCTCAGGAGCGGACGCGTGTCAGCCCGCGCCTCGACTATCAGCTCACTTCAAACAACACGCTGACCGCGCGCTACTCATTCTGGGACAACAGCCGGACGCTCACCGGCATCGGGGGCCTGACATTGCCGACGGCGGGCAACAGTTCACTCGACCACGACCAGGATTTCCAGCTCACGGACTCGATGGTGGTCAGCCCGAAGATGATTAATGAGACCCGCTTTCGCTGGGAGCATGAGCTGTTTCAAAACACGCCGCTGACGAATGCGCCTCAGATTCAGGTGAACGGCGCGTTCACCGGCGGCGGTTCGGGTTCAGGGCTGGCATCCGATCTCACCAACCACTACGAGCTGCAGAACTACACCTCCTATGTGTCGGGCCAGCACTCGATGAAGTTCGGCGTGCGGCTTCGAACGCAGGTGGAGTCCTTCAATTCGCCCGCGAACTTCAACGGGACATTTACCTTCAATTCGCTCGCGCAATACGCGCTTACCGAGCAACTCATCAACGAAGGGGTGCCTTCGTCTCAGTGGCTCGGCCTGGGCGGCGGTCCGGCGTTGTTCTCCATCAATGCCGGTTTCCCGCTGGTGCACGTCAACCAGACGGACGTGGGCGTGTTCGCTCAGGATGACTGGCGCTTCAGGCCCAATCTCACCCTGAGTTTCGGGCTGCGTTACGAAACGCAGACGAACATACATGACTGGTCCGACGCCGCTCCCCGCTTCGGCTTTGCGTGGGCGCCGGGCGGGGGAGGCGCGCATTCCCGCCCGAAGACGGTGATTCGCGGCGGCGCGGGCATTTTCTACGACCGCTTCGGCGAGGGCTCGTATTTGAACGCAGTGCGCTTCAACGGCTTCAACGAGCAGACCTTTCAGCTGGAGAACCCGGACTTCTTCGCAACGACGTTAGCCGGCCTGCCTCCGCTTTCGACCTTGTCAGGATTTCAGACCAGCACGGCGCGGTATCAGATCGCCCGCAATCTGCGCGCGCCGTATGTGATTCAAAGCGCCATTGGGATCGAGCGGCAGCTTCCGTTCAGCAGCACGCTTTCAGTCAACTATACGAATACCCGCGGAGTGCACCAGTTCCTCACCCGCGACATCAACGCTCCGCTGCCGGGCACGTTCAATCCCGCCGTGCCAGGGAGCGGCGTGCGGCCGTACGGCAATATAGGCGATATCTACCAGTACGAATCGGACGGCATGTCGCGGCAGAACCAGCTCATGGCGAACATCAACACCCGAGTCAGCGCAAATCTCACGATGTTCGTTGGCTACTTTTACAATCGCGCGTACAGCGACACGAACGGCATCGGGAGCTTCGTCGCCAATCCGTATAATCTCCGCGAGGACTGGGGACGCTCGGCGTACGATACCCGGCACCGTCTCTTTCTGGTCGGCTCGTATCAGTTCCGCTGGGCCATTCGTTTGAGCCCGTTCCTGATGTGGAATTCCGGTGGGCCGTATAACATCACTGTCGGCCGGAACCTCTATGGGACTGGGATGTTCAACGCACGGCCGGCGCTGGCGGAGCCCGGCTCGCCCGGCGCGGTGAGCACTTCCTGTGGCACATTCAACGCCAACACGGTTGCGGGCGAGACGATGATACCGCTGAACTACTGCCAGGGTCCGAGCTTCTTCAGCCTGAATGTACGGCTCTCGAAAACGTTCGGCTTCGGCGGCGAGAAGGAGCGCGCCGGCGGCATGATGGGCGGAGACCACGGCCATGGCGGCAGCCTCCGGCCTGGCGCGGGCGCGTGGCACAGCATCTTCAGCGATGTATCCACGGGCCGGCGCTACAACCTGACCATCGGCATCATGGCGCGCAATCTGCTGAATAACGTGAATTACGGCAACCCCATCGGGGTACTGACGTCGCCGCTGTTCGGCCAGAGCATTGGCATCGCGGGCGGGTATGGGCCTGAGGGCCAGTACCCGGTGGACAACCGCCGCCTCGAGTTCCAGACGCGGTTCACTTTCTGAGCGGCTGGTATACTGGTCGCAGCCGCCGCGGCGCTATCGTCTAACGGTTAGGACGGAGCCCTCTCAAGGCTCAAATACGGGTTCGATTCCCGTTAGCGCTACCAACGTCCGTTGTCTTTTACCCGTCCCGTAAATCTCATACCGTGCGCAGGAACAGCGCCGCCCTCACCCGCAACGGTTAGAGCGCTCTTGCAACGATCGCCGGTTGAAGAAAAGTCGACCGGGGCTATGGGCGCGGTTTCTGGACAAAACGCGCGTGCTGCCAGTCGCTTTCACAGAGCAACAGCTTCGTAGATCGGAATACCTTGTAACCGGGAAAACTGGTTGGGGAAACGACGCTAGGCCAGTAGTCTGGAGCGGGAGACGGGACTCGAACCCGCGACGTCCAGCTTGGGAAGACGACTTTCGATTGACAATAAACAACATCGCGTTTTTGTCAGCCTTGTTTTGGCGATACGAGACACCCAGTTTTTCATTCTGAGCACCGGCGCGCCGCCTAATGGTGTTCAAATGGTGTTCACACGAACGCGCTACCAGCCCCGGTGCCGGCGCTCCGGGCTCTCCAGTGATCGGCGGCCGCCCGCGAACGGCTCCGATTCATCCTCTGCCGGGGAGAGCCACTGAACCGCGATACACGCTGCGGCC